>JAOUGT010000016.1 GCA_029865485.1 Nitrospira sp. | reverse complement strand
TCATGCTTGCAGAACGTGTTGAAGACTGAAATGCGGTCGGCCCGCTTCTGAGCCTCAGTGAAGCCCAGTGTGTTCGATCTCAAAAGTTACGATTGACGTCGTACGAAGAACCAGGAGCCATAATGCTTGTGTCGAGAAGGAGTTTCTCATTCACGGATCAAGTCCCAGGTGAATCCTTTTAGATACTGAATCCATTTAGATACAGTGACAACCATTCTGCCATCCAGTGAGCCGCACATCCTAATCTCGCTCTTTGCAAGGGCAGCGCAGTCGATGGATTTATATACTGAAATCGCATGCACTCACTGTGAGTGACATCATTGCGTCAATCGGGGCGCAATGATTGCATAATTCATTTTGAAAGGATCTCTTGAGGAGGAGAAGTAGGGTGTGTCTGCAGGTGGCTAGGGCAATGTTTTCATTTCAAAGTGTTGACAAGTACGCATTGAGCTAGTTAGATTGGCGCATTTTAGAAAGCGCGTTTGTGTAATGCCAGTATTGTGCAGGGCGAGCAGGTTCGGAGGCCGACTCATGAGAGGATAGTTTCCAGAGTGAACGAGGTAGAGAACCGCGATGAACGCTCGGATGTTCTGCTGTCGGCATGTTCGGGGAAAATTAGGATTCGTTCTGGCCATGGCTGTGGAATCAACGAATCTTCCTTCAAATGCTCCTCCAACCTTCCCCCGTAACGTTTCTAATCGGCAAATTTCAATGTGAAAGGTCCATTCGCGTAAGATCGTGCAAGAATGGCTCGTGTGCATGGCATGTCATACACCGGGCGACGCTTGGGCCGGAAACATGAGGTAGATATAGTGTTGTGCATCGCAGAAGTAAATGGAAAGTTATCACACGAGGGAGAGGTATCATGGTGAAAGGTCTATCAAACAATTTCGCGAAAGTCAGGAACGTCCGCGGTTGGACAACGTGTCTCATCGCTGCCGTGGCGCTCTTGCTGGGCTTGTCCGGCAACGAAGCGGCGCAAGCCACGACCGGAGGCAGTCCGTATGAGGTGCCGCAGGTCAACGACACAAATCCCAATCTGAGCATTGTTGAGGCATGGATTGTGGCGGACGAGGCGTCAGTCAATATCGGTAATGGGGTTCAGGCAACCAACGCGATGACGTTTAAGAGCTGTGCGGCAAATTTTACGGCGTGTAGCTCCGGGACAATACCGGGTCCACAGTTTCGGCTCAACGTGGGGGACACGGTCATCGTGCATTTTAGGAATGACCTTCCTGCGGGCAATGTCACGGGTATTCACTGGCATGGTATCGAGTTGAACAATGCCAGTGACGGCACGCCGCTGACACAGAACCCAGTAATTGCGCCAGGGGGGACATTTCTCTATCAGTTCAAAGTCACACGGCCTGGCCTCTTCTGGTACCATCCGCATCACCATTCCTCGACCAACCAAGTGTTCAAAGGGCTTTATGGGTCGATAGTTATTGAAGACCCGAATGAGGCAGGGCTAATTGGTACTACCCTTCCTTCCGCAGGCCAAACCAAAACGCTGGTGCTTAGCGATATTACGGTATGTGGCGAGCCGGGAACCAATTTGAACACATTTGAGGCCAGTGTGTTGCCACCGCATCCCAGTGGCATAGTTTTGTGGGCGGAGAACTACGGTAGCTTTATTAATAATATGTCTCCGAAAACCATCTGCGAAGACCGCCCGGTTGATGAGCATGGAAGTCCATATCGCACATACTCTCCTGGAGAGATCCCGAACATTCAGTATAACGGAATATCCGGGCCGCACGGTGAAGGGTGGACGGTCCTGACCAACGGCGTGAATGTCGGTGTGGCGGACGTACTTAATGTAAACGCAGGTCAGGGGCTTCGGCTGCAAATCATTAATTCTTCGGCGGTCCGCTACATGCGCCTCCGTTTGGCTGACAGCGGAGGGACGCAAGTTGACCTGTTCCGAATCGGTGGACAGGGTGGACTGCTCGACAATCCTCGTCTTGAGGGAGGTACTGTTGGTGGATTTGTGTCCAAGTATGGTCAGGGCCAGATCCTGATCCCGCCTGGAGGTCGCGCGGATGTGGTGGCGGATATTCCGTCGGGCTATTCTGGTCCGCTGACCCTCTGGACGGAGGACTTTCAGCGAGGGGGAATAGGAGTGGGCACCGGGTTCGGATGGTCTTGGATTCCGACTGTGGCGGTGATGCATCTGAATGTCTCAAGCGGGGCCGGGGCGTACTCGCCGATTTCTGCCGGGACTCCTCTGCGGTCTGGTGCACCAGTCGAGGTTCTCGGTGGCCCAACGGGAGGGTTTGTCCTTCAGGGTGGCGAAATTGGGATGGTGCAGACAGACATCAGGCTTACGGCCGTTAACGCTGAGGGTGTAGTTGCCTTTTCGGTGGATGGAATCTCGATGGCACACGACTCCACAGAGGATTATAAGAAGATTCCTTTTGTGGGATCAGCTCGTCATGCAGAGCTCAAAAACACGCTGGAGCTCACAGTGACCAATGCGACGCCAGCGCATCATCCGTTTCATTTGCACGGGTTTTCGTTTCAGCCGATCAGTTTTAATTCATCAGCAGGAGTAACGGTTTACTCGTCGTTCCCTCATGAGTTTGTGGACGAGGTGGATATTCCTGGGGGAATGACCCTGAACTTCCGGGTCCGATTGGATGATCGTCTTGGCCCGAAGAAAGATCAGATAGACAAGCTGAAAGATTGGGTTAATGGCGGAGGTGAGGGGCGGTGGTTTTTCCATTGTCACATCCTCCCTCATGCCACATTCGGGATGATGTCGGAGCTTCACGTGCATAAGGCGAAGTGAAACCGAAACGCCATGTGTGAACACGAATAAAACGGTTGAAACCCTAAAGGAAGGCTCTATGAAAAAGAGACATCTCTTAATGGCTGTACTTAGTATGTTGGTAGGATGGAGCACGGCTGACATGGCTCCGGCCCATTCTCCTTCTCCCAATCCTGTCGTGTCATTCCAGGTCGGAGACAAGCCGGGGAACTGGTTTACCTGTATGAACACAAGCAACTCGCAAACACTTGGGTGTGTGCCTGAGGCCCTTGGTGGAATTGGGCAGAAATCCCTTGCAGTCATTCATCCCGGAGAAACGGTTGCGTTTCCTTCGTATGGGGGGGGCGCACGCACGATCCATACGGCTGCGCCCTTGCTGTATCCTACCGGAGGCGCCCCTACTTCTGGCGGTAGTCCATTCAAAGCAATCCTCGATCCTCACGCCCCACCAATAGTGAACACAGTGACTTTATCGGAACCAGGATTGTATGTCTTTTTCTGTGATATCCATGTCTACATGTTTGCGGCTGTTATCGTGGACGAGACTCTCGCTGATGGGCTGCAACTTGGGAAAACAATCGATCTTCCCCACGTCCTGGCAACTGGAGTCTCTGGGCTGCCGACTGCGTCGAACTTGGCCTTACGGCTCGTGAACGCGTTCTTTCTCATTACCAATCCCAATAACTGGCAATATTTCCCGCTCTCGGGAACGGCGACATGGGCACCCACGTATCCAGATCTGCCGGTTCCGATACAGGTGTCTACCAATGGTGTCGATTATGATGTCACTGTACCGGCTCATGGCCTGGGAGGAGTTATAGGACCGATCTTTGGTATTCCCGTGGGTGGGGCGCAGCTTGCTGCCCCCGTACCACCGGCGGAAAAAGGAGTGGGGGAAGTCTGGGTGAACACCCAGTTTGAAACGCAAGGAGAAAAGTTTAAGCCCGGCACTGCGACAGCCGTGAACGCGGATTCGTGGAAAGTTGAAAAGAAGTTCGGGCTCCCAGAGATCAATATGAACAATCCGCACAATATGTGGACGGATAGAGACCAGAGTGTGATCTATCAGACTCAATGGTTTGACGAAAAATTGACCGTGTTTGATAGAAAGACCGGCGCCTTGCTGCGGGATCTTTATGCGGGGCCTGCCCCTTCGCATGTGATGACGAGAGCCAACAACGAACAAGTACATGTGGCACAGAACGGTGGCAATAACGTACGGGAGTTTGACAAGCTGGCGAATAACAATAACGTCCTTCGGGACATCTCGATGGGTAGTTGGGGTAAAGACACCCATCCTCACGCTCATTGGATGAGCGCTGAGGGAACAACCATGGTGACGCCCAACGAAAATGTGAACAAATCGACTGTGTATGACTTCCCATCCAATACAATCACGGCAACACCTTCTACAGGACATTCGCCAATTGCCACGGGCATGATGCCAAATGGTAGCAAGTACTATGTCGCAAACTTTCTGGACAGTTCGTTAACGGTAATAAAGAAGAATGATACTGGCGTCTATGAGGCTGATCCTAACCCCATCAACCTCTTGGGTGGATATCAGCCAGGTAATCCAGTCAACACAGTCGTCAATCAGATTGACGGTCTGGTGTATGTCGGTGCCTTGCCGGTTCAAACGCCGGTAAGCCCGGATGGCAAATATGTCGTGACAGCAAACGCCTTGACCGGCACGATTACGATCGTCGATACGGACACCGATAAGGTGGTAGCGATGTTGCCCTGTGATGTGGGCTGCCATGGGGTACAATTTGGGGCGAAGCTGGGTGGCGGCTACTATGCCTATATCAGCAATAAATTCTCGAACCGGATGCAAGTCGTGGATATGGATGGAACTGCAACAGGACCTGGAGCCTTCGCACTTACGAATGAGGGAAAACCAGGTCCATGTGTTCCCGGAAAACCCTGCATCGCGGGAAGCGTATTGTTGACGGAAGAGAATAAAACCTCCGTAGGCTACAAGAAGGACGGAACCGTTATCGGGAATGATGGAATGGGTGGGCAGGGCATCATGCCGATTCCAAATGTTTACAACGGTTGGGTGCAGCAATGGGTGAATAGCTGCACGACCAGGGACTGTAAAACCTGGAAAGGTCAGCTAACTGCCGAGCAGAAAAATCCAGGCACGGTTTCAGGTCTGAAACCGCCAAAGGGGAAGAACTAATACGTAGAAACGGCAATCTCGTTTAGTTGCATAAAGAAGGCCCGGTGGTGGTGGCAGATGGCCATCGTCACCGGGCTTTGTTTTTGACCATTCGGTAGTTTGCTAAATGGTCAGCCATAACTCCCGATCACAGCGCTTCACGCTTCACGCACGACGAATTTTGTCGCAGCGGCGTATCTTGGGGAGTTGGAGGTCCGAGGTTGGACGTGTCGGCTGCATGCCTCCAGCCTCAGCCCTCCATTCGTACCCGGCTTCCTAAGGCCTGACGGCAATCGGAGAACGGCGTGCCCGGAATTTGGCCAAGATGGGCGCCAGGATTTCATGTGCTTCAGGTGATGTAAGCGATTCTTGCAACGTCTTCAGTTTCTCTTCCGTCATCGACTCTAAACTCATCAAGGCTTCTCCGGCCCGATAGCGGACCCACCACTGCTCATCGCTAAACAAGCCGATCAACCGTTCCTCATCGTCGACGGTTCCCAATTTCCCCAATGCCGTTGCCGCCTGCACCCGGACATACCAGGCCTCGTGTGTCAGGTGTTGACGAACCATCGGGAGATCAGCTGGGTCACGAAACTCTCCAAACACGAAGAGGCAGGCTGCCAACATGTTGGCAGAGGGGGGGGTATCACGGAGGAATTGTCGGAGGATCGATAGGCCTCGTTGGCTTTTTATGACCGGCAAGTACCGAATCAGTCGTGGACCAATGTCTGGGGCTCCCTGAATGGCAGCCTTGGCAAGGACTTCAGATGCCAGATCCTGTCCCACTATCTGCAGCATGGAGACAATTTTAATTGGGGACCAGTCTGTTCGTTGACCAAGAATAGGCACGAGGAGCGGGAGCGCCGCGTTTGTATGAATTTTCAGTAAGGCCTGTGCCGCATGAAAGGCCAGGAATGAATTGTGATGGGTCAGCAAGGTCCTGATCGGTACCCATGCCGATCGCTCCTGCAGTCGCCCTAGTATGACCACGGCAAGAATTCTTTGACTCAGCAGGCGGGACTGTAAGAGTTCTGCCGCGAAGTCAGGACTGCCGACGTCCAGGGCTATGCGAACCAGGGGAGCGGTCATGGTTCCTCGTACTGACTCATAATACTCGTTCCACAGATAGAGAAAGACCACATGATCACGACGTGTCAGTGAGGGAAACGTGTGCGGCAATTTCAGGACAGACTGTTCCAACAGTGGTTTCCAGAGGGCAATGACGCGCTGTCGTCTGTGCTGGTTCGCCAGGCGGATTCGACGGAAGAGCAGAATGGATGCTAAGAGGAGGGCAATAATGCCGCTCAGTGCAATTGCGCTGATGTACCAGAGGTCGAGTGGGAGGTCGGTATGGACAAAGGCAAGCACGCGCTCCTCTCTCACATCGTTCGCCGTCACCAGTGATAAATGACGCTGAAGCTGGCCCCGCGTCTGGTATACAGCGCCCCGCGATCCTCATCATATCCAGTGACTTCCAGCGAGATCCGATCGGCGACAGGAAGCACAATGCCGCCTTGGATTGTTCGGCTACTTACGCGTGTCACATCTTGCGTCGCAACAATACGCTCGCCGGACGTTCCGAAGGAGCCCGAGGCAAAGATCTGGAGCCGATTAGTAGGACGCCAGGTCAATCGAGACGAGAGGGTGATGGCACCGGTCTCAGGTATGTAGTACAGCTTTTCTGTGAGCCAGAGATTAAACGGGAGAAACAGGGTCAGGCCTGGACTGAGCAGGTGAATATCGTCTGTTTTGTAGGAGAGGTAGCGATAGCCGAAAGAGGCCTCGAACATTGTGAGCACAGGATGTAGGAGTCCGAGTCCCTGGAAAGCCTCGCCCGCAACCGAATACTTGGGCGAAAAATCTGGATTGATCGTCCCTTGTGCGGCGAGATAGCCCCAGGCGCGACGCCACAAGGGACTGTAGCCTTCAGTCGACAACACTGTGTCATGAAAACCAAACCGACTGATCGGTTCAATCCGAGCGACTACCGTTTGTGCGCCGATGGATTTAGAGACCTCAAACAGGATATCCCGTTCGTCTCTGATGCCACGGGAATAGGAAAACTGGCCATACCCGACCTTGAGGTAGTCGCGAAACGGCAATCGAATAGTTGCATCCCGCAGGCCGAGCGGAGCCTGCGGCGAGGCTTCAAGTGCTGTGGTAATGTCCCGCATGCGTGCCGCAACCGCTTCATCACCAGTCAACTGATACAGGCGAGCATACTGCTGGATGGCCTCCTGGGTGGCTCCGCTCCAGAACAAGGTATCGGCCAACCCACGCAAGGCCTCTCGATTCGTCCTGTCCTGTCGAAGCACGGCTTGATAGTGCTGGATCGCTGACTCGTACTGTTTCTGCCATGACAGCACCCGTGCCAAGCCGATCTGGACATCGAGATCGGAGGGATGACGCGTGAGGATGTCGCGGTACAGCGAGACAGCCTGATCGAACTGTCCATCCCGTGCCAGGACACGCGCGAGGTTCCCGCGGGTCTCGTCGTCAGCCGGAGAGTCAGTCAGGATCTGTTGGTAGGCGATGATCGCCTGCCCATATGCTCCAGTCTGCTCCCATGCCTGTGCCTGTGCGAGCCGCTCCGCTCTGTCTTGCGTGGTGAATCTAGGGGCGACAGCTGGCGGCGGATTCCCTGACGAAGGTTTGGCACCTTTGATCGAGGCAATGCGCTCGGCAATCGCGGAATCATGAACAATGGCATAGGCACGTTCGTAGAAGGGCAGGGCCTGTTCCGAGCGCCCCTCCCACAGCAAGAGATCTCCTAACCCTTGGAGCGCTTCAGCATGTCGGGGATCTTCCTGCAGGATCCCTTCGTAGAGTTGTTGTGCTTCCTTCCTCTCCGTTTGCCAGGAGAGTACCCGTGCCAACGCGGTTCGAACGTCGAGGTCCGTCGGGTGTCGATGGACAATCTCCCGGTACAGGCTTGTGGCCTCTGCATGAGACCCTTGCCACGACAATAGTCTGGCGAGTGCGGCTCGGATGTCGTCATTTTCAGGGTCTTGGCCAAGCAGGGTGCGGTACGTGTCAATGGCCTCGTTATACCGTTGGGCCTGTTCAAACTGTTTGGCCTGTTCGAGTGATGAGCGCAACACTGCCTCATCAGTAGCATACACCGGTTGGGATCCAACCATGCAGAGCATCACGGCAAAGCTCCAGAGAGTCGGCAGGCGAGGAGCATTCAGAGCGAATCGTGCTGCGGTTCGAATAGTCGTCATCTTATCGCGTGAGTGCCAGGTAGCCGGGCAGATCATGAATCACGAGTCCTGAAAAGCTGGAGTGATGGATCCGAGCGAACACGTCTGTAATCGTGTGCTGCACCTCGTGTTCCGTACGTCCTGAAAAGGAGATGCGCTCCGGGCGTATCGTCGTGCGATGATGAATGCGGAACCACAAGGCATGATCCTTCCCAGGTACTTTCCCCTGGCCAGGAGGCTCAAGACTCAACGTTCGTCGGGTGGGGTCGAGCACGCCATCCGCCAACGCTGCTCGGGGTTCTCGTTTCAGGACGACATGCCGCTCGGGGAGCAAGGCGGTGGTTTCTATGGCGAGCCAGACCGGCACACGTGCTAGTGCTCCGTACCGGAGGATGTCGTCGCTGATCGCGATCAATTCATCCACCTCGGTTCGATAGCTCATGACGGCGACTTCATCCACTCGATCCATCACCGAAAACGCGAGCGGTCGCTGCCTATGAATGGTGGAGGCAAACCAGAAGGGAATCACCACGGAGAGTGTCGCTCGCCCCTGCAAAGCGGTTTTCACGCGAGTGATGGTGTCCAAATAGCGATCAAAGATCGTGTCATCTTCGGGGAAGCCATCCAAGAGATACGGTTCGATATCCAACTGCACTCCAGGAAGTCTCCGGTTCCCCGTCAGTGCCAGGATCCGGTCCAATTTCTCGATCAACGGCGTGGCATGATCGATCATGTCCGGAGCCCCGTCGAGCGCGAAGAGCTCAATGTCCGCCGACTTCGTCACAGCGAAGAGTTGGGCATAGGCCTCCCAGGTTTGGTCCGTCTCACGCATATCGGGCAGTTGGAGCAAGATCCGTCGGCAGTGCTGCTTCCGACAGGTTGCCAGCATGGCATCGGGATCTCTTATCGCTGAGCGATAGTCCCAGTACCAAAACCCCGTTGCGGGGGTCGAATGGGGGGCTGACGCTGGTTCCAAGAAGGCCAATTCTTCTACGACAACGTCGGCGTCGGTCTCGGTCAACAGCCGTATCTGTCTCAGATGCCGGAGATCAATGTGCCGGGCGAGCGAGGCGAGCGGAATCTCAAGGGCGAAAGGGCCTGTGAGGCGTTCGACGACGGCGTGCGCCTGGGAGTGGCCGGCCAATCCATCGACGAATTCAATCGTCAGCGGTTGTGAGGTGGCGCCGCGCAGGCGGAGCGTCTGAAACGATAACGCATCGAGATGTTGGTCGGCCTTCTGCAGCGACCACGTCACTCCGCAGGGGGCAGTCCCTTGGTGAGCAATCTGCAGATGGAGCGGAGGGACCAGCCCCACTCTGGTTGTCTGACAAGAACCGATGGGTTGTTCAATCTCAGCCTGGGTTGCCAGATCGAGTCGGTCTTCTGATGGTCGATGAGAGGAAAGAATAAATGAATTGGCCGTCTGACGTCCGCGCACTATAATTTTGGGACTAGGCTGAGATCCGGCATACACCAATTCGATTTCCTCGACATCGGTCAGTGCACGTTGCCCAGGAATCGTCAAGTCTTGGGTGAGGGCCATGGAAGGCCAGAGCCACCATGCGATAACGATCGCACAGACTGTCATTCGTCGGTGCAGCCGTCTCAATGGTGAGTCCTCAGGGAGCGAGCCGCAATGCATTGCGAGTCCACCTCGAATCACGCATGACACTCGAAATAATCTATGGGGTCTCTCAGGCATTATTTCTGTCGTATTTGATTGCGCTGACGGGCGGGTACTTGCTCCTCAATGCGATCTCCATCTTCTCACTCCGGCAGTATTTCGAAGAGCGCATGGGGGAGCATTTCCCGCAAGCCTTCACCGGCTATGAACCGCAAATCAGCATCATCGTGCCAGCATATAACGAAGCCGCCACAATCGCGAGTTCTATTCAATCTTTGTTACAGCTTCGATACCCCGAGTACGAAATCATCGTCGTGAATGACGGCTCAAAGGACGACACGATCGATGTGTTGCGCCGAGCGCTCGAGCTCAAGCCGTTTCCTGAAGCCTACGGCCGCGATCTTCCGACGCAGCCGATTCGAGCCACCTATCACTCTTCGATCTACGCCAACGTGCGTGTGATCGACAAAGAGAACGGAGGGAAAGCCGACTCACTGAATGCCGGCATTAATCTGTCAGTCTATCCATTGTTTTGCTGTATTGATGCGGATTCGGTCTTGGCTCAGGACAGTCTCTACCGTGTGGTGCAACCGTTCTTGTTCGATCACCGCACGGTGGCCTGTGGCGGGACGATCCGCGTGGCCAACGGCTGTTCCGTCGAAGCAGGGCGTCTGAAATCCGTCGGCCTGCCGTCCAGCCTGTTGGCGCTCCTTCAAACCGTGGAATACCTCCGCGCATTCTTGTCCGGTCGGCAGGGGTGGTCTCCCATGAATGCGATGTTGATTATCTCGGGCGCCTTTGGACTGTTCCGCAAGGAGGCCGTCCTGAAGGTGGGAGGGTACCGAACGGCCACGATCGGTGAAGACATGGAACTGGTGGTGCGCCTCCATCACCATTATCGCGTGAATAGTCTTCCCTATCGGATCACCTATGTGCCGGATCCGGTCTGTTGGACCGAGGTCCCGGAGGATTATCGTACCCTCAGGAATCAACGTATTCGCTGGCAGCGTGGGCTGTGCGACAGCCTCGCGGGACATTTTGCACTCTGTTGTCATCCCAAGGGCGGCACCGTCGGCTGGCTCGCCTTTCCCTTTATGGCGGTGTTTGAATGGTTCGGACCGGCATTTGAGATCCTCGGCTATGTGCTCCTGCTGATTGGGTTAGTGTTGGGATTGGTCTCGGTACAGGTCTGGCTGCTTTGTCTGGGTGTGGCGATCGGTTTGGGTATCACTCTGTCCTTGAGTGCTCTCTTAATGGAGGAGATGACCTTTCATCTCTACCAACGGCCGTCGGATCTCCTAAAACTGGTGATGGTGTCGGTGCTGGAAAACTTTGGATATCGCCAACTCAATTCCTATTGGAAATTGATCGGTCTGGTTCGGTGGATCCGAGGTACAAAGGCGGAATGGGGCAACATGATTCGATCTGCCTCCTGGCAATCCCAGCAAGCCCGTCCTGGAAGCCGCTAACCGATCGATCGATACACACGGGAGTCTTACCCTCAGGCTCATGCACAATCAGTGGGCGACTGCTCCGGGGGATCTCATCCAGAAAGTCCTTTGCGCAGCGACCCAGCTTGGTTGTTGCCAGGCCTGGCACGATCTCAGCACAGCCTCAATCTTCTCTCTTTTCAGTCCGTTTACCTTTTCCTCCCTCTTCCGTCTAACCAATCAGACAAGGTTGGAAGGAGGGGGCTATGCAACCATTCCGTTCAAATGTGAACATCTATTTTGTATTAGCGTCACTGCTGTTGTCGGGCTGTACCTCCACGCTGGTTCGCGACGATGTGACGCGCACGGCGGGGCTGGAGGGGCACTGTCACGGCAGTGAATGGGTCGATGATTCGTCCATTGCGGTTCTACCGGTGCCGATCGTGGCGTTCATCACTCCACAAGTCGATCTCCATCACGTCGCCAGTGAACCCTACCTGAATCGGTGTGGAGCCTCGACGCGTGTGGTCAATCGTGAGGTATCGGTCAATCGACTGGCCTGTATGCCGGCAGGACTCACGCGCATCATCACGCTCGGTGTTTGGCAATGGTGTCCCGCACGGGTCACTTGGTCTGCGGATGTGTTGGCTGACCCTCCACGACCGGCTAGCGTCTCGCTTGGGGATCAGCGCAACCAAAAATCGTAACAACCATTTTCATCATGAAGGAAGGCACCATGAATACCTCACGAAGCATCGTTAGTCTAGTCGGCATGATCGGGCTCACGGGATTGTTGGCTGCGTGCGGCAGCGACGGGGCACCCTCAGTGTCGGCGAGTGGTTCGGGAAGCGGATCAGGAAGCGGGTCCGCCTCGGCGTCAGGCACCATCACAAACTTTGGCAGTGTGTATGTGAACGGAAAGAAATTTGAAGCGAATGAGGTGGAGGTCACGCGTGAGGAGCAATCGATCCGGTGCAGTATCGGCCCGAGCCATACCTGCGGTCTCAAGAAGGGCATGGTTGTCACGGTGCGAGGCTCCTTTAACGGAAGCCAACACGTGGCTGCTTCCGTGCGACAGAAGGATGCGGTGGAAGGCCTGGTGCAATCGGTGGCAGCGGATGGATTGAGCCTGGTGGTCATGGGGCAGACTGTGCTGGTCGACGACACCACGATCATTGACAACAACATTCCCGGACAAGATGTGCGGAATCTCATCGCCGGGACGGACGCGGTGGAGGTCAATGGACACAGCAGGCCGAACGGGGTGATCCAGGCCACCTTGATTGAAAAGAAACCGATCGGGACGGTGACACCGGAGGTACGTGGCTTCGTTACGAACCACAGCGACGGGGTCAAGACCTTCCAGATCGGTGCACTCACAGTGAATTATGGAACGGCGCTCATCAACGACATGCCTGCTCCAACGGGGAGTAATTGGAACGGCCTCTTTGTGGAAGCCAAGGGCACCGTCTTTAATCCAACAACGACGACACTCGCCGCCACGAAGGTGGAGCCGGAGCATCCTGATGTTGGTGACAACATTGATGAGGTCGAGGTCGAAGGGTTTATAACGAAGGTCCTCGGCCCTGGTGACTTCTTCATCGGCAATACCCATGTCCAGACGACCGCATCAACGGAGTTTCGCGGCGGGACGATCGAGGAGATCGTGCCGGGAGTGAAGCTGAGCGCCGAAGGCCCTGTTGCCAACGGTGTGCTCACGGCTAAACATGTGAAGTTCCATGCGGGCGTACGACTAGAAGGAGACATTGCGTCGATTGCCGGCACGTCCTTCACTCTGGTCGGCCTGCCCGGCATCACGGCTCAGGTCACAAGTCACACGGAGTTCAAAGACACCAGCCTGAGCGGCCTATCAATCGGCGATCATGTCCGTGTACGGGGTCGAGTGAGCGGCAACACGTCGGTAACGGTGACGCGCGTCGAGCTGCGGTCCGCGGACAACGATGTCGATCTGCAGGGACCGGTGCAGTCGATCAACGGCAACGTGATCGTGATCCTGGGTGTGCCCGTGGATACCAGTAGCATGGGTCAGTTTGAGAGTGTGAGCGGCTCATCAATCAATCGAGCAGATTTCCTTGCGGCGGTCCAGGTGAACTCACTCGTAAAGGTGAAGGGGAAGTTGAACGGTTCGACTGTCAATTGGGAAGAGGCAGAGTTAGAGGATTAGTTTAGAGTCTCCGAAACAGCAGGCTACAATTTCATCAACGTGGTCACCACAGAAAAGGAGAGTGATGATGAACCGTCCCAGTTGGAAAGAAATGATGTTGGGCACCATCGCCGGGTTGTCGCTTGTGACGTCACCGGCAGTGGGAAGCATGAGCAGTTCCACGGAAGAGTTGGTCGTGCATGCGGACAACCGAGGGCCTGGTTCCTTGAACAGTGGTCCTGGATCGATGCATAGTGGACGCGAAGAGGGAGACGATAAAAGCAGACATGGCCGAGATGCCATGGTGGTGGCGCAAGCCGGCGATGATGATGTCCGCCAAGAAGATCGTCGGGCGGACAGGAGAGAAGACCGGCGAGTTGATCGCCGTGAAGATCGGCGCGAGGATCGACAGGTCGATCGTAGAGAAGATCGCCGTGAAGATCGGCAACTGGACCGACGAGAGGATCGAAGGGAGGAGCGTCAGTTCAACAGGCGTGAGGACCGATCAGCCGATCGCCGCGAGAATCATCGGTCAAACGCGGGCGGTGAATTGCGCGGGCTTGATCGAGCAGATCATGTCGCTGGGGAACATGGCCGTGAAGGCAGAGAGAACGCCCGCATGATGCATGAACGACCCAACAGGCCTGAACGTATCGAACGGACGGAGCGCCCTGATCGTCCCGACCGTCCTGAGCGTGCTGAAAGACCAGAGAGGCCGGAGCGGTCCGGCAGGAACTAGCATTTTCTTACTAGTGTGATATAAGTGTAAGCACGGCGCCGCAACAATCCGGCGCCGTGCTGTTTTGATGTGACGCATATGTCCTCGGCATGCGCAGACTGAGTGCTCTATATCCAACCAACTGAGAGTGACAAACGTGCAGCACACTGTATGGAGCATGGATTGCTCGTGCAGAAAGGGATGGTGAATGGGATGCAGCGGGTGAGAATGATGGTGTCGGCAGTCGCCGTGATCGCCGTCGGGGGAATGTGGGGAGGGTCTCTATTTGCGGCGGATTTAACGGATAAGCGGCCACAGCACGCGACAGAGCGGAACTGGCAGATCAGTTTCACGCCGAGCTATAGCCACGGGAATTTTGGGACCAACACGACAAGCGAATTTATCTATGCACCGCTTTCTATCAGACGATTGTTTTCTAAGGGTGACATCACACTGGTGATTCCTTCCGTGACGGCGATTACCGACGGGCGAACGACCGTCGTCGGCAATACCGCATTCCGGGTGGATGATAATGGCGGAAGTAACAGTGGCTCCGGTGGGGGTGGAGGGGGCAGTTCCAATGACGATGGAGGCTGTAGTGGGAAAGGTTCGAATGTGTCCGGCAAAGATCGCGTCTGTGGGACGACCACGCGAACCGTTGGTCAAAAGGTGACGACCACAGGGATCGGTGACGTGATTCTGCGGGGGCGCTATTACCTCGTCGAAGAACAGGATTTTGTGCCGCTGATTGCGATGACGGCCCGGTTTAAGTTTCCCACAGCCAATGCGCGTCAGGGGTTAGGCACTGGAGCGTTTGATCATGGATATGGCGTGGAGGTCTCCAAACTGATCGGGACCAGCTGGCTCGTGTTCTTCGACGGGGGGTACAACTTTATCGGCGACCCGGATCGGGCCGATGGGTCCGGTACACTCGGTCTTCGCAACCAGTATTGGTGGGATGTCGGGACTGGGTATTATGTGACGAAGGACCTCCTCGCCAGTGTGTATTTCGAAGAATATCGATCCCTCCGCTCCGGTTTGTCAAACGCCAGAGACGTGTTTTTCTCGTCGAATTATCGGCTTTCTCCCGCTTGGCGTGTGAATGGAGGGGTGGCGGTAGGTCTGTCGAATGGCGCGCCAGACTATGTTGTCTCAATCGGCACCAGTTACCGATTCTAGCCGCCTTCTCCACTTTTGAGGCCTGTTTACGCACCTCAGCGTGATACGTCTAATGAGACAAGTAGGCAAACGCAGACAGTCTGGTGGCATCAGACTCGGTTGACCGGAGTGAACGAATGCCACCGGATCAACCTGTAGGGCCAGATGATGCGCAACTGGTTACTCGCAGCCTCAATCGAGATCACGAGGCCTTCGGACAACTGATTGACCGGCATGCGTCCAGAATCATCAATCTTGCCTATCGGATGGTAGGAAACCGGGCTGAGGCCGAGGATCTGGCGCAAGAGGCCTTTCTCAGCGCCTTCAAATCGCTGTCGACGTTTCGGGCGGACTCGAAGTTCTCGACCTGGTTGTATCGGATCGCAACCAATAAGTGCAAAGATTGGTTGCGGGCTAAACGGCCAGGGATGGAGCAACAGGATGTCGATATCGATGAGACGCTTGATATCCATGTGGCGGACGAGCAGACGCCGGAGCGGCTGCTGTCACAACAGCAAGTCGCGCAGGAGTTGGAGCAGGCGATCCAGCGATTGCCGCCGCTCTATCGGGAAGCCTTCGTGATGAAACATGTTGAAGGCATGGGCTACGAAGAGATGGAAGCGATTCTCGGAGTGAACAGCGACACGTTGAAGATGCGAGTCTATAAAGGGCGACTTCAGCTCAGTCGTGACCTCGCGACGCTGAGCCCGACGCAGTAGAACGTGGCGATACGGTGATCATATGCATGAACCAGAACTTCTGATTCAACGTTTTCTGGATCACGATCTTACTCCAGCAGAACGGGTTGTCTTTTTACAAGCCGTCGATACTGACCCTGCGTTACGTCGACGCTGGCTCAATGTGGAGATGGTGGTGGCTGAAGCGGCCCGGCTGCCGAGGCTGGCGCCATCACCACGGTTCTTGAGTGAGTTAAAGGCTACGATTGCTCCACCGGGTCCAAACTGGTGGGAGCGTGTGTGGGCGGCTGTGACCACACCACGAACGCTGGAGTGGAATCTCGCCGGCGCGATGGCGGCCGCTTGTCTTGTCCTGTCGGTGGTGGCGGGGCTGTTGACGGTGATGCCGGAGCGAGTGGTCGAGGTGCCGGTTGCGATGGCGCCGGTACAAACGATGAGTGCCGGGACGACACAAGAGACGCCACGGGTATTTGTCCGATTGGTCTTGCTGCAACCGGGAGCACGATCGGTCTCTGTCGCGGGTGATTTTAACGGATGGAACCCCGCAGACACCCCCCTGGAACGTTCGGACGGTGGGATGTGGACTGCCACGATTCCCCTCAAACCTGGTCGATACGAATATATGTTTGTCGTCGACGGCAAACAATGGATCGCCGATCCGCTGGCGACGGACGCCGCGACTGATGGATTTGGCGCGCAGAATGCGGTGCTTGATGTTGATATTTAAATTTCATCGACCGTCCCTTGCAACGAGTCTAATCCTTCAGTATTCTCCCGCAGATGGGGAGAGGACTGAATGGACTTGGCCGTGCATTGCTGACGGCCCTTATCGTGGCCATGCTGTTGTCTGGCTTCTGGGCCTGTGCCAGGCCTCCGGCCATGACACCGAGCGTGCCCAAGCCGCTGGCGGGCGCGGTACGATTCACCCTGCTTGCACCCGGCGCCACACAAGTCTTTCTCGTTGGGTCCTTCAATGGTTGGGCGAATAAGGCGACGCCGATGAAGATTGTGGAGGGCTCTTCGCTCTGGTCGGTCGATGTGCCGCTGGCTGAAGGAGAACACACGTTCATGTATCTGATCGATGGAGTCCGATGGATGACGCCCCCGCAAGCTGAAGAGTTTGTCACGGATGGGTTTGGACAGACCAACGGAGTCGTGATCGTACGGTAGAACGATGAGGACGCGAATCGACAGCGTGATGGGGGTGTTGAGCGTCATGGCTGCGTTGACGGCGACCGTGGCTTGGGCTGAACCCCTCTCGGTTCAGGATCGGGACGCGATCACTCGGCTTGGTTCAGCGCAAGGCCGTTCGGAGAACGAGATTGCTCCCTTGCTCGATCACGTCAACAAGGTGGGCGAGCGGGGGCTTCCCACCGAGTCATTACTGAACAAGGTGAGGGAAGGTTTGGCAAAAGGGGTTGAACCTAAGCGGATCGATCCGGTGCTGCGGCAGATGACGTCCCGCCTCGAGTCGGCCCACGAGGTCCTGCAGGAAGCAGGCTCGCGTGGCATGGAAGAGGGGAACCGGCAGCGTGCCATCGAAACCATGGCTGAAGCGTTCTCGCGTGGCGCCACGGTGGATGAGGTGCGGGAGCTGAGCCGTCTGTCGCAAGACGGCCGTCATAAGGCAACGCAGGAAGAGCTTGCCGCCGGGGCGAAGAGCCTGGCGGTCATGAAAGAGGGGAGAGTTCCATCAAAAGACGGCGCAGCATTAGTCGGCGAGGGGATGAAACAAGGGTATCGCTCCTCTGAGCTTTTGGATCTCAGTCGAGAAGTCAAACGGCGTGGGTCAGACTTTGAAGAAGGACGTGCGAGTCTCAAGGCGATTCGTGAACAGGTAAGCCGTGGTGAACGGAGTGATCGGCTCTTCAAGGATGAGGGGCACAGCGGCTCCGGTGGCGGCGATCGAGGGGATCGTGGTGATCGGGGAGGACGAGACCGTCGAGAAGACTCGTCACGAGAGCGATCCGAACGTCAAGACCGTGATCGTTCCGGGGGAGGTGATCGATCGGACCGAATTGAACGTCCTGAAAGGGTAGACCGTCCTGAGCGCCCTGAGAAAAGCGATCGCATTGAGAGACCCGAAAGACTGGAGCGATCTGAGCGATCCGGCAGTGGGCGAGATCATTGAGTGCTCCGTGCACTGCTCTTCGCACTAAACCCTGAAAGAGTAGACGTTTCTCGTCTGGCTTGATACACCAAGCCAGAGAGGGCTCTGCACCGTCTCGGCGCCTGAGGGCTCTAGGACGGTAGTGCCGCTCGAGGAGGGATTGATGAAGGGCATACTCATCGCGATCAGTGGGATGATAGTGATGATGAGTGCCACAGTCTATGGCCAGTCTGATACACCAGTGACTGATCTGCAACAAATGCATCAGGAGAACTGGATTGATCGCAGCTTCGACAGAGGGCAACTCGATCGTCGAGAAGCGCCTCGGCCCGATCGTGAACCAGATCGTCTCGATCGTAGAGAGAATCGTACAAAAGTGGATGAGGCGGTAACAACGAAAAGGGCAGCACGCACCGGTGCTGCGAAGCATCGCGCGCCTCGCCAGATGTTGCGAAAGCCGCAAGCTCGACATGGGGCGCAGCATCGCTGATTGTGAATGATCCAGTTGAGAGGATGAGCGCCGGCGATGTCGGTCGCGGCGTCCATCTGTTTTGCCGGCATTCAGTCAATCTGCCTTCGGCTTCCCCGTTTTGTGTCCCATCCGGTCCCTGCTACAATGCTCGCATGGATGTTATCGCCACGCACGGCAATGCGGATTTCGATGGTCTGGCCTCCATGGTGGCCGTGCGAAAACTCTTTCCTGACGCCAGGCTGACATTGCCGGCTGGAGCACAGGAGGCGGTCCGTAACTTTCTTGCCATTCACGATCTCGACCTCACAAAACTACAGGACATTGATCCATCCCAGATCACCAGACTGATATTGGTCGATACCCAAGAACCAAGCCGGATTGGAACACTCATATCGTGTCTCGAGAATCCCGCAGTTGAGGTTGTGGTGTTTGATCACCACATTGAATCGGACTCGGTCTGTGCAGGACGGTCAAAGCAGTCGGTGGTGGACTCGGTTGGGGCAACGGCGACGCTTGTCATTGAACAACTACGGCGACGGCATATCCCCGTGACGCCATTTGAGGCCACGGTGATGGCCCTGGGCCTCTATGAAGAGACCGGGTCGTTTACGTTTTCCTCGACGACCAGCCGGGATTTCGAGGCCGGGGCATTTCTCGTGGAAGCCGGCGCGGATCTGAACATGGTGACGGACATTCTTCGCCGCCCGCTCGATCCGGATGCCGTCGCATTGCTGAACGATTTCTTGGAACACAGCGACGTGCACTACCTCGAAGGCCGCAAGGTGCTCGTGGCGACCAGCACGATCGATCGCTGTCGTGGGGAGGCGGCGGGCGTCGTGCATACATTGGCCGAATTACAGGGGGTTGATGCCGTCCTCGTGGCCGTTATGATGGCTGATCGGGTGGAAGTGATCGGAAGGAGTCGTCGGCCTGAGATTGACGTGGGGTGGATCGCACGGGAGTTCGGCGGTGGCGGCCATGCCGTGGCGGCGGCGGCTACGGTGAAAGGGCAGACGCTCTCGGAAGTCAAAGAAAAGGTCGTCCGACTGTTGACCACACAGTATCGCCCAACGCTGCTGGCTCAGGACGTCATGACTTGTCCGGTCAAAGCGATTACGGTCGACACCAGCGTGGCGGATGCCGGGCAACGGATGACGGCCTATGGTTTGAATGTCTTTCCCATCTTGGATGAACAGGACCACTACGTGGGGATTGTCCAGCGAGAGTCAATTCAGAAAGCCTTGTTTCATCGGCTGGGTAAGATGGCGGTTCGGGACATCATGCAGACTGACGCTTACACCGCGCAATCGGACACTTCCTTTCACGACATTGAAACGGCCATGATCGAGCGCAATCAGCGGTTTGTGCCGATCATCAAGGGGATGAAGGTCATCGGGGTCATTACACGAACGGATCTTCTGCGGACCTTGCACGACGATGTGTTGAAGGTTGCGAGACTGCGAACCAGGCAGCCGACTGAGGCTGAGGCTGAGAGGGGAGGGCCGCGCCGCAACGTCAAAGGGCAGTTACGAAGCCGGTTACCACAGCGCCTCGTGATCTTGTTGGAAGAGGCCGGACACTTGGCCGACCGTTGCGAGGTGTCACTCTTCGTCGTGGGTGGCTGCGTGCGAGATTTGTTGCTGGGCATTGAGAATCTCGATCTGGATCTCGTCGTCGAGGGTGACGGCATGGCCTTCGCCAGAAAACTTGGTGGGCTGCTGCAGGCACGGGTCAAGGTGCATGAGCGATTCGGGACGGCGATGATCTTGCTGCCGGATGGCTTCAAGCTCGATGTGGCCACGGCGCGAACGGAATATTACGAGTATCCCACCGCTTTGCCGACGGTCGAGGAGAGTTCCATCAAGAAAGATCTCTACCGCCGCGACTTTACCATCAATGCCTTGGCCGTTCGATTGAACGAGAAGGGCTTTGGCGATGTGCTGGACTTCTACGGTGGGCAGCGAGATCTGAATGAGAAGGTGATTCGAGTGTTGCACGGGCTGAGTTTTGTCGAAGATCCAACCCGCGTATTTCGGGCCATCCGATTTGAAACGCGGTTTGGATTTCATTTGGGCAAGGACACGACGGCCTTAATCGCGGGCGCGGTGAAAATGAATTTGTTTCATCGGTTGTCCGGCCATCGTTTGTTGGAAGAGCTGAAGGTACTCTTCTCCGAACGGGAGCCGAAACAGGCGATCAAGCGACTGGCGGAGTTGAATCTCGTGAAGTTCATCCATCCGAAGTTGAGTTGGTCCGACCGGTTGGGCAAGATCTTGATCGCACTCGACGAAGCCGTCGATTGGTATCGGCTGCTCTATCTTGATCGGCGGATGGACGTCTGGTTGGTCTACCTGATGGGATTGCTCGAAGTCTTGCCCGAACGGGCTGTGAAGGACCTGCTCAAACGCTTCCCATTTTCCGAACAAGAAGCCACCAAGCTCAAGATGGCCCGCATGGGCAGTCACAGCGTCGCTCGTCGACTGGCATCCAAACGATCGCTCAAACCGGCAGAGGTGTATCACCTCTTGTTGGGATTGTCTGACGAGACGCTGCTGATTCTCATGGCGAAGAGCAAAGGTGAAACAGTCAAACGGCAGGTCTCGGCGTTCCTCACGACCTATCAACACGTGAAACCGGTTTTGACGGGGAGCGACTTGAAGGCCATGGGGCTCAAACCAGGACCAAGATTTAAACAGATCCTTGAGCAAGTGCTTGATGCGCGCTTGAACGGAGAGGTCAAGACGGAAGCAGAGGAACGACGGCTGGTTGAGAACGTGATTGATGGGTGACGGAGCAATCATTGTACGAATCGAATGCAACGAGAGGGTGTGTGATTCGAACATCCCTTGTTCCACACACGAGGAGTAAAGAACCGGAGATGATGCCTATTCTGAGACCATTGAACCAGGCTGTCGTACACCTGTGGTATGGCTCGTTGATCCTCTTTTGCATCGTGTCAATGTCCGCCTGTGAGCAGAACATAGAGCCTGACGTGGTGCGGCCGGTACGCGGTCTGGTGATCGAGACTCATCTCTCCGGTGATCTCATCGCGTTGACTGGGCAGCTCCATGCGCGCGATGAAACCAAATTGGCTTTTCGCCTGTCCGGCAAGCTCATTCAAAGCTCGGTGAACGTCGGCGATATGGTGAGGGCCGGTCAAATCCTGGCTTATCTGGACGCGGCAACAGAGCGACACACTCGGAATGCCGCACAAGCCGATCATGCGGCGGCGTTGGCCCTGTTGGATCAGACAACCGCGGCTGAAAAGCGATTCGGCAATCTACTGAAAGAGAAGGCCGTGTCCCAAGCGGAGTATGAAGAGGCGGTGCGTCAATTGAAAGCCGCGAAGTCTCAAGTGAACGTGACCCGAGCCAAGCTCAACTCAGCGGAGGTGCAACTCAGCTATGCGGAGCTCAAAGCGGATGCGACCGGCGTCATTACCGCGAAGGGTGCGGAGCCCGGTGAGGTCGTTCAGGCAGGGCAAATGGTGTTTGTGTTGGCGCATCAGGAAGGTCGCGATGCGGTCTTCGATATGCCGGCGCAGATCATTCGCGACGGTCTGGCGCCTCGCCAAGAAATCGACGTCTGGCTGGCCGACAATCCAGCCATCAAGACCGTCGGCCATGTCCGCGAGATCTCCCCTCAGGCGAATCCATCGACCAGAACCTATCCGGTGAAGGTCAGCCTTGAGTCGCTTCCGGCCGGGATGTTTCTCGGGTCGACCATTGTGGGGAGGGTGAAACTACGGGCGGGGACGCAAATAGAAATTCCGTCTTCTGCGCTGATGATGCGTGAGACACATCCAGCCGTGTGGGTGATCGATCCGAACACCCAGACGGTTCAAAAACGCGAGATCGAAGTCGCCCGCTATCATCAGAACGCGGTGGTGATCGCCTCCGGATTGGAGTCCGGGGAACGAATCGTCACGGCCGGCGCACATTCACTCCATCAAGGGCAACGCGTCACATTGCTGGAGGAAGTGAATGGCCGGCGTTAACCTGTCCGAATGGGCCATCCGCCACAAGCCCCTGACGATCTATCTCATGGTCGTGACGCTCATCGCGGGCGCTTACGCCTATGTGAACCTCGGACGGAACGAAGATCCGCCGTTCACGATTCGAGTCATGGTCGTGCAAACCCTCTGGCCTGGCGCGACACAAGATGAAACCATGCAGCAGGTTACGGATCGTATTGAGAAGAAACTGCAGGAGATCCCCTATCTGGATTACCTGACAAGTTACACGACGGCAGGCAAGTCCACGATCTTCGTCTCGCTCCTGGATAGCTCGCCCACAGAAGAGGTGCCTTCTGTTTGGTATCAGGTTCGGAAGAAAATCGGCGACATCGCGCACCGGCTTCCTCCAGGTGTGAACGGACCGTTCTTTAATGATGAGTTCAGCGACACCTTCGGCATCATTTACGCCTTCACCGCCGACGGCTTTTCCCATCGTGAATTGCGGGACTATGTCGAGCTGGCCCGGTCGCGTCTCTTAGAAGTTCCGGATATCGCCAAAGTGGAGACCATTGGGGCGCAGGACGAACGTATCTACGTCGAATTCTCCACGCAGCGCATGGCCGAGCTGGAACTCGATCGATTTGCGCTCATCAAGGCCCTCCAGCAACAGAACGCGGTCAATCCCTCCGGCATCATCCAAACCCATGATGAGCGGGTTCTCGTCGAGGTCTCCGGGAAATTCCTGTCGGAACAGGATTTTCTGCAGATCAATTTTGCCATCGGCAATCGTATGTTGCGGTTGGGCGACCTCGCGACCGTGACTCGTGGGTACACCGATCCTCCTCAGCCGCTTTTTCGAGTCAATGGACAAGATGCGATTGGCCTCGCCGTCTCGATGCGATCGGCCGGCGATATGCTCGCACTTGAACGTCATCTTCACCAGACGATGCGGCATCTGACGGCCTCCCTGCCCATCGGCATCGACATCCACCTTGTCGCGGATCAACCCAAGGTTGTGCACGATGCCGTCCATGATTTCATGAAGGCTTTGTGGGAAGCGATTGCCATCGTCCTCGGGATCAGTTTTCTCAGCCTTGGCGTTCGGGCGGGACTTGTCGTGGCTTGTTCGATCCCGCTGGTGCTGGCCTGCGTCTTTGTGATGATGGAGATGTGGGGGGTGGATTTCCAAAGGATTTCGCTTGGTGCGCTGATTATTTCACTCGGGCTGCTGGTCGATGATGCCATGATTACGGTGGAGAGCATGATCACCAAGCTCGAACAAGGCTGGGATGCCTTCCGTTCGGCCACCTACGCGTACACGACGACGGCGTTTCCGATGTTGACCGGCACATTGGTGACGATGATCGGCTTTGTACCTGTTGGGTTTGCGAAGAGCGGAGCGGGAGAGTACACCTTCTCGCTGTTCCTTGTGGTGGCCGGCGCCTTGCTTGCCTCATGGTTTGTCGCGGTGCTGTTCTCGCCCTTGATCGGCACGCTTGTGTTGTCGGCCTCACATCACTCTACTCAGACAGAGAAGGGGAGGACCGTCCTATGGTTCCACTGGTTGCTGGTGTGGTGCATGCGTCATTCCAAGACCACCATCGCGATGACACTCGGCCTCTTTTGTGGTTCCCTGGCTCTGCTGCCATTGGTCCCCAATCAGTTTTTCCCGTCCTCTGACCGCCCCGAGCTCGTCGTCGATTTGCGTCTGAGGCAGGATGCGTCGATGTACATGACCGACAAGATTTCCCAACGACTTGATGCGATTCTCCGCGAGGAGGGCGAGATCGATCACTGGAGTTCCTATGTCGGCCGCGGCGCCGTCCGTTTTTATTTGCCTCTCGACGTCCAATTGGACAACGAGTTTTTTGCCGAGACCGTCATCGTCACGAAGAGTCTTGAGGCTCGGGAACGTGTCCGGACGCGTCTCGAAGACGTGTTGGCGCAGAAGTTTCCTGAAGTTGTCGGGCGTATTTATCCGCTCGAATTAGGACCTCCGGTCGGATGGCCGGTTCAGTATCGGGTCAGCGGGACGGACCCCATCAAGGTCCGTGAGATCGCCGAGAACGTGGCGAGCGTGATGGCGGCCATCCCGGAGTTACGGAACATTAACTTCAACTGGATGGAGCCGATTCAGAAGTTGACCATTCAGGTCCATCAGGATAAAGCCAGACTCTTGGGGGTGAGCTCATCGGATGTCGCCCAAGCGATCAACCTGGTGGTGTCCGGCGAGACGGCCACGCAGGTCCGTGACCACATCTATTTGATCGATGTCGTGATCCGGGCCAAAGAAGCGGAACGGATATCCTTGGACAGACTGCAGGCACTGGAAATTCCGTTGCCCAACGGAAAGACCGTCCCGTTGACTGAATTGGCAAGCGTCACGTACGAGCAGGACGCTCCCCTGATTTGGCGCAGGGGGCGATTGCCTACATTGACGGTGCAGGCGGATGTGAAAAACGGCATCATGCCGGCCACGGCCGTCGACAGGCTCCGACAACCGATGTCGGCGTTACGTGAGCAGCTTCCTTCGGGATATGACATTGCCGTGGGGGGCAGTGTGGAGGACAGTACAAAATCTCAGGCGTCCGTGGCCGCTGTCTTTCCGATCACGATCATCCTCATGATGACCGTGCTGATGGTGCAAATGCAGAATTTCAGCCGGCTGGCCCTGGTGCTCAGCGTGACGCCGCTTGGCGTCATCGGGGTCGTTCTCGCATTGCTGACCGTGCAGAAGCCCATGGGGTTCGTCGCGCTGTTGGGTGTCATCGCGTTGGTCGGCATGATCATCCGCAATTCCGTCATCCTCGTCCATCAGATCCAAGTCGAGAAAGAGGCAGGGCATTCGGATTGGAACGCCATTGTCGAAGCGACACGGTTACGCTTTCGTCCCATCATGTTGACCGCCGTGGCGGCGATTCTTGGTATGTTACCCATCGCCCCGACCATCTTCTGGGGGCCTATGGCCAGCGCGATCATGGGTGGTCTGGCCGTCGCCACGGTGCTGACCTTGCTCTTTCTTCCGTCCCTGTATGTCGTGTGGTTCCGGGTACGCGAAGATGAAGCTCGACCAGCCGTAGGGGCCGCTTCGCCATGATTCGCACGTGACGGCGGTGGGTCTTTGATGCAACAGTTCCGGGGAATGATACTGGAGACACTGGAATGATGGTCGCCACGGTCCGGCAATGCTTGTCTGCTTGATCTAACAAGCACCTTCTTGCTTCTTCTGCTTTATCGCTTCCATTCCCTTTCTTCAATCAGAATTGCAACATTTTCATTTTTTAGAGCCAAACCTCACCCGTCATGATATCCAAGGGTGAGCAAAAGAACGTGTGTCACAATTACATACATAATTGCCGTCATGGTAGATGATTCTATTTGGCAGATTTGCGTATACGGGATCTGTGTCGGCGTGGTGATTGCCGTCATGTTGGGGCTCCCGCCCTTGCTCGGCGAGCGGCACTGGCGGAAACCTGAACGTCGTTCTGAAAGCGCGACGGGCATTCCCTATGAGTGTGGTATTCGTCCGACCGGCAGTGCTCAAGTTCGCCCGCCGGTTCAATACTACTTGATCGCCATGTTCTTCGTCATTTTCGATGTGGAGGCGGCGTACCTCTATGCCTGGGCCGTCGCGGTGCCCGAGACCGGCTGGCTGGGCTTTATCGAAGTGACGATCTTCGTCTCTATTCTCTTGGCATCCCTTGCGTATTTGTGGCTGACCGGAGCGCTTGACTGGCATGCCCATGCTCAACGTCCCAGAGTCCGTTACCAGCAGAAACCGCCTATGAACAAGGCAACGGAGTTCTACGATGATCGAGTGGCGTAACGGACGGCTGGAGGGTGTGCGAGTGACCGAGGGCGGCGATGGTCCGTTAACCGCTGTTGTCGGACAGTCGGTCCTCTTTGCGAAGCTGCAAGATCTCTTGGCCTGGGGACGGAAAAGTTCCCTCTGGCCGTTGAATTTCGGCTTGTCGTGCTGTTTTGTCGAAATGGCGACGAGTTTCACGAGCGTGTATGACGTGGCGCGATTTGGCGCGGAAGTCGCGCGTGGTTCACCGAGACAAGCCGATGTGTTGGTCGTATCGGGAACAGTGTTTCTGAAGGTGGCTCCCGTCATCAAGCAGCTCTACGAACAGATGCTGGAGCCGCGGTGGGTGATTTCAATGGGGTCTTGCTCGAACTCCGGAGGCATGTTTGACGCCTATTCGGTTGTACAGGGGGTCGACAAGTTCATTCCCGTGGACGTGTATATGCCGGGATGCCCGCCGCCGCCGCATGCCTTTATGGAGTGCCTGCTGCTTCTTCAGAACATGGTGGGATCAGAACGTCGTCCCTTGAGCTGGCATTTCGGTCCGCAAGAAGTTCAAAGGCCGATCATGCCCTCGATGCGAGATGCCAAGCGGGAGGAGCGGATGAGTCAGCGTGAATATCCCGGCATCGATGTCCTCCCTCGGACTGATCTGCTCTCTCCCCATTTTGCGGGCCAGCCAGACGGGCGCTCGAAAGGGAAGTCATGACGCTGCAAGTCTCGGCCCTGAGCGGTGCATCGATCGGTGAACAGACCGGATTGGTCTCGGAGTTGATGGCTCACTTTGGTTTAGGTGGACCTCTGGTTACGGTTCAGTCCACGAAGGATGTGATTCCGACGATCTGGGTCAAGAGGCATCAGCTTCGCGATGTGCTTCGCTATGTCAAATCTGAACTTCCCCGTCCGTTTCCCATGTTGTTCGACCTGAGTGCGACCGACGAACGGCTCCGCCGGAATCATGAGGGATTACCGATCGGAACCTTTACGGTGTTTTATCACCTCTTTTCATTTGATCGGAATCAGTCACTCCGCATCAAGGTGGCGCTTGATGATGAGGCGCTCTCTCTGCCGTCGAGCATTGATCTGTGGCCCAACGCCGATTGGTATGAACGAGAAATCTTCGACATGTTCGGGATTCAGTTCGAGGGGCATCCATTTCTTCGTCGGATCCTGATGCCCTCATGGTGGGAGGGATATCCACTTCGCAAGGATCATCCGTCGCGTGCGACGGAAGTCGGGCTGTTCCAAATGCCACCGGAGAGGCTGGTCATGACGCAGGATGCGTTGCAATTCAAGCCGGAGGACTGGGGCTTGGCACGCACCTACCACGACCGTGACTCTGACTTCGACTATATGTTCATCAACCTCGGCCCGGCCCATACCGGCACACATGGCGTACTGCGGTTGGTGGCGCAGCTTGCGGGCGAAGAGATCGTGAACATTGTTCCGGATATCGGGTTCCATCATCGTTCACAGGAAAAGATCGCTGAGCGGCAAACGTGGCATTCCTTCATTCCGTACACCGACCGTATCGACTACCTCCAGGGCGTGCTGAATGAAATGCCGTACTGCCTCGCAGTCGAGCGATTGGCCGGTATCACCGTTCCGCCGCGGGCCCAAGTCATTCGTGTCATGATGTCGGAGTTTTACCGGATCGCCAGTCATCTGGTCTGGTACGGGACCTTTGCCGGGGATGTGGGCGCGTTGTCACCCGTTTTTTACATGTTCAATGATCGAGAGCGTATCCTTTCGATTGTTGAAGCCGTCTGTGGCGGTCGGATGCATCCGAATTGGCTCAGGATCGGAGGAGTGGCGCGAGACCTTCCGGTTGGGTGGGACCAGTTGGTTCGTCAGTTTATCGATTGGTTTCCCAGTCGACTCGACGACTATGAGGGTCTTGTGATGGACAATCCCATCCTGAAACAACGGACCGTCGGGATTGGGGTCTTATCGCTCGAGGACGCGATTGCATGGGGCGCCACCGGTCCGATGCTGCGGGCCTGCGGGTTGCCGTGGGACTTGCGAAAAGTCCGTCCCTATTCCGGCTATGAGCAGTTCGACTTCGAGGTTCCGACCGCTTCAAACGGGGATTGTTACGACCGAGCGGTGGTGCACATGTTGGAGTTGCGCCAGTCGCTGCGGATCATTCGTCAGTGTCTGGATTCCATGCCGTCCGGTCCCTATACGTCACTCGATCCTCTCGCCACTCCGCCGCTGAAGCAACACACGCTGCAGGACATTGAGACACTCATCAACCACTTTGTCGGGGTGAGTTGGGGGCCGGTTCTGCCGCCCGGCGAAGCGGAAGTGTCGACAGAATCGTCCAAAGGCCAGACCAGTTACTACCTGACGAGTGATGGGTCGCAGTTCTCGTACCGCACGAGAATCCGCACCCCTTCGTTTGTCCACATTCAGATGGTGCCGCTCATGGCGCGTGGTGAGCTGCTCTCGGATCTCCTGGCTGTGCTCGGTAGTGTGGATTACGTGCTGTCGGATGTGGATCGGTAACTGGTCATGTTTCGAGTTTCGGGTTTCTCGTTTTGTCATCACATGAAACCTTGAGCTCAAAACACTGGACTCACAAAAGACAAGGGACGTCACATGTTGTCAGAGATCGAACGCCGTGAGCTAGAAGATACCGTGAAGCACTATCCCGACAAACGGGGAGCGGCCATCGATGCCCTGCTGACTGTCCAGCGACGCCGTGGATGGATTTCGGATGAGTCGCTTCTCGATATTGCGCAGTTTCTTGAGATGACAGCTGAGGATTTAGACAGCATCGCCACGTTCTACAACCTTGTGTTTCGGAAGCCTGTGGGCCGGCATGTGGCCTTCGTCTGCGACAGTATCAGTTGTTGGATGAAGGGGTGCGAGCGAGTACAAGAGCAAATGAAGAACCTCTATGACGTGGATCTCGGACAGACGTCCGCTGATGGGCGTCTGACTGTCTTGCCGATCGCATGTTTGGGACATTGTGAACGGGCGCCGGCGATGATGGTTGATCAGGAGGTGTACGGAGACGTGGCACCCGAGAAGGTTAAAAGCATTATGGATAAATACGAGTAGTACAAGTCGCTGCATATAAAATCTTATAATAGTTAACACTGGTTATATACAGCTAAAGTCATAGAACTAACTGTTAAAAGTATGGAACGGCCCCTGACACAGCATCTCCATCAGGATGGTACCGCACGGTTCCTGCGAGAATACGTCGAGACCGGCGGCTATCGCAGTCTCCAGCGGATCACCACCGGCATGGCTCCCAAAGACGTACAACGGCTGGTGAGCGAATCGGGATTGCGCGGGAGGGGTGGAGGTGGATTCCCGACAGGGACCAAATGGAGTTTTGTCCCGATGGGGCCTGATGCTTCCAAGCCAAAGTATATCGTCGCAAACGGCGATGAAATGGAGCCGGGCACGTTCAAAGATCGGATCCTGATGGAAGGGGATCCCCATGGTCTCGTCGAGGGCATGATCATGGCCGGGTACGCCTTGGATGCCGAGGTCGGCTACATTTTCTTGCGCGGGGAATATCATCTGTCGGCCCAGCGTCTCACCCGAGCCATTGCGGAGGCCTATGACGCAGGATATCTCGGACAGCCTCTCCCTGGCACGACGTTTCAGTTCAATCTCCATCTCCATTCCAGTGCAGGGCGGTACATCTGTGGTGAAGAAACGGCACTGATCAATGCCTTGGAAGGCAAGCGTGCTGTTCCACGAGCGAAACCTCCCTTCCCGCAGACAGTTGGCTTATGGGGACAGCCGACCATCGTCCAGAACGTGGAGACGCTCTACAACCTTCCCCACATCATGAACCATGGTGCGGAGTGGTATCACCGGTTGAGCCGTACTCAGGATGGTGGCACCAAGATGTACGGGATCAGTGGTCGCGTCACCAATCCAGGCTGGTGGGAATTGCCGCTCGGCACCACTGCTCGTGAACTCTTAGAACGGCATGCGGGGGGGATGGCCGATGGCGCTCGCTTTCGCGGCTTGTTGCCCGGTGGAATCTCGACTGCCTTTATGATCGAAGAGCACCTGGATCTCCCTCTGGATTTTTCTTCATTCCCGTCGGACGTGGGCCGTCTTGGCACGGGGACCATGATTATCCTGGATG
>JAOUGT010000227.1 GCA_029865485.1 Nitrospira sp. | reverse complement strand
GTGCCACCATCGAGTACTTGAAAGAGGCGTTTGCGGGATGGTACATTTTTCAGAACCCGATTGCCTCGAATATTAACAGCAGTTATTGAAGTCATGATAAAGCAAATAACACGAAGTATCGGTGTGCCTCTCTTGATCTTTGCGGTCACAGGATTGTCCGGTCCTAGGCTTGTCGCTGCACATGGCAATGTATCCATCGAGGAGGATATCTGCGTGCGCAAGGTCGGTGGGAATATGGTGCACTTGAGCGCCTATCAACCACAGATTGAGCCGAAGGCTGAGTACTGTACGGACATTCCGGATGTCGGGGATACCTTTCTGGTGGTAGACCTTGTTGATCCAGGGCTCCGAACACTCCCGGTCGGTGTTAAGATTATTCGCGGGGTCAATGAAAACGAGCAAGATGAAGCCAAGACCGTGGCCTATTGGAAGCCGGTCTCTCATCCGGATGGGATTCTCAGGGGTGAAGCGCGGTTGGAGAAGGGCCTCTACAAGTTGATCATTACTGCAGAAGGCCTGAGCCCCTCGGCGTATTTACTGCGAGTGCAACAGGTTGACTACTCGAAGCTTGGACGTTCGGCACTAGGGCCGCTTGCGTTGTTGCTGGTGCTTGGTGTGGTAGGGTATGAACTCTCGAAGTCAAACCGGATAAGGAATTGGTGGGCGTCTAGACGGCGTTCGTAGAGCTGGATGGGCGATGGGGATATTGAGGCAGTTATTTCACTTTTCCACAGAGGGATCATTTATGAGCTCTTTCGTCTATCTTAAGTTAACATTTGCATGTGTGGTATGTGTCCTGAGCGCCTTCGTCTCCACGCAGGTCTATGCTCACGGCGGACTGTCTATGGCTGAGGATATGTGTAAACTCACGGTTGGTCCATACATGATGCACTTCAGCGGATACCAGCCTGAAAATACGCAGCAGAAGCAATTCTGTGAAGACATTCCCGCAACTGGGCACACGATCGTTGTGCTCGATTATATCGAGCAAGAACTTCGCACCCTCCCCGCTGAAGTCCGGATTATCAAAGACACTGGGTCTGAAGACAATCTCGAGGCCAATACCGTCTTTCATCTTCCGGCGAAGGTCTACGCCAATGGTTCCATTGACTTTAACCATACCTTTGAGCAGCCAGGAAAATTTGTTGGCATCGTGACGGTAGGAGAAAAGGGAGAACATATCTCCAAATTTCCATTCTCGGTAGGGGAGCCGAAAGTATTTTCAAAATTCCTAAACATTTATATGATCCCTGTCGCTGCCGTGCTCATTGTTGGGGGCATTGTCTTTTTCATGCGGGATCGCGGAAAGCCTTCACAGATCGCGGCCTCCTAATACAGGCATCATCGATGTCACGATGCATTGAATTGTAAGGAAAGAAGAGGTCCTACGATGTTTTCTCATGTTCTGGTTCGTGCGTGGATCTGTTGTCTCTTCCTGCTGGTTGCAGCGCCGTTTCCGGCGATGGCCCAGCATGGGCATGAATTAGCAGCGGATACCTGTGTGCTCCACGTCGGTCCATATAAGATGTATTTCCACACCTATCTGCCGGATATGTACTACGACCGGCAATTTTGTCAGGAGCTTCCCGCCGTTGGGAACGCGGTCCTGGTCCTGGACTTTGTGGAACATGAACTACGTTCTGTTCCGGTTGAGGTGAGAGTGATCAACGATACCGGTTCCGAACAGAACCTTGATGCGTCGACGATTGCGCATCTTCCTGCTAAGATCTACCCAACCGGATCGATTGACGTGAAGTACAATTTTGACAAGCCCGGCAAGTTCGTTGGTCTCGTTTCAGTCGGTGAAAAGCAGGAACATGTTTCTCGGTTTTCATTTTCAGTCGGCGAAACAGGGGTTGTCTCACACCTGATGCACTACATCACAGTTTTTGTGCCGGTTTTGGTCGGCCTCATTATCGCGGTGTATTATACGTTTCGTGATCGTCGGAAACCTTCACAAGCTACCGTATCATAGGCACCATAATCTGGATCCGGAATCTCTGAGCGAAGTGACACGCAATGCCAAACATTCTTCGAAACCATAAATGGAGCGTCTGGAGGGCGGATGATCGCATCACTCAATAGGTACAGGGTTCTACAGGTCGCGCTCTCTCTCGTGGTAGCATTGGGAATGCCTGTAGGTTCGGCACTGGCCCATTCGATGTTGGTGAAGGCAGAGCCGCCTCGTCGGGCGGTCCTCACTAAGTCGCCGAGTCAAGTGCGTTTGTGGTTCAATGAGAGGATTGAGGGGGATTACGCGTCGTTGGTCGTTCTGGATGACAAGAAACAGTCGATCACCGATGTGAAGCCGACCCTCGCATCCGATGACCCCAAGTCGATTATCCTGCCGTTGCCTGAGTTGGTCCCGGGCAAGTACTCTATCAAGTTCCGTGTCCTCTCGGTGGATGGGCATGTCGTCGAATCGTCTTTCGACTTCACAGTGAAGGGCGAAGCACAAAAGAAATGATCGAGTTTGCTGGTGGGCTGTTTCGCTGTCTGCAGCTAGTGTCCTCGATGCTGCTGATCGGTGGGTGCGTGTTTTTGGCTATCGCTTGGCAGCAGGGCTCTACGCATAGGCCCTCTTGGCACACCCGTCTGGTCAAAATATTCCCGTGGTTGGCCGTAACCATCCTCTTCGGCTTATTCGGTCTTCTTGCCACTACGACAGCCCAAGCAACTGGGGTTTTTGATAATGCGTGGAACCTGCAGGCCTGGGTGGACTTTTTGCAGAAGACCCGGGTCGGATTTATTTGGATCTTGCGCGCAGCCAGTGCCCTCGCCGTCCTTGCGGCCGTGCTGTATATCCGGATTTCGCCCCCCGCACAATGGCGGTACATCATAGGGGCAGTCGTCGCAGCGGTGACGCTGGCCCTGGGTTCTCTCGCAAGTCATTCCGCGGCCGAAGAGCAAGCCGTCCTGGCCACGGTGATCTATGCCCTGCATCTCATCGTCGCTAGTGTTTGGTTTGGCGGGCTTCCGGGTGTGATCCTCATTGCCTCTACCACGACGACCGGTTCGATGAGCGAACGGTCCCCTGCCGGTGAGGTGTTGAGCAGGTTTTCAACGCTAGCTCTGTACACGATGATGACCATTGTCGTCTCAGGTCTGGTCGTGGCCAATCTCATGATCGACACCAATTATGCCGGACTGGTCGCGACGACCTACGGGTGGCTTCTCATCACGAAGTTGACGTTGCTGGCGATCATTCTATCGATCGCCTCACGCGCAAAGTCGGTATGGGTGCCGGCGCTGAGCCAGAGTCCTGAGATAGCCGCAGCTGGCGGACGGAAACTCAAGACGTGGGTGAGAGTTGAGTTCGGCTTGGCCATCTTGCTTGTCATCGTTGCCACAGTGCTGGCCAATGCCGTACCGGCTAAGCATGATGTCATCGAGAATTGGCCCTATCCGTTCCGTTTTTCAATCGACGCCAATTGGGGGGATCCGCTAGTACGGACGATCGTACTCACGGGCGTCGTATTTCTTGTGACGGCTGGAATTGCGATCGTTCTCGGTCGAAAGAAACAGTGGGCTACCGCATGGCGAGTCGCCATTCCAACCGTCTTGGGTATCCTCGGGCTAGGCGCGACGCTCTATCCTCTCTCAGTACAGTCATACCCGGAAACCTATAGGAAAACTCCTGTCCCGTTTGATGCCATCTCGATTGCTAATGGCGCGGATCTCTTCACGGCAAACTGTATTCCTTGCCATGGACCTCAGGCGAAAGGGAACGGCGTATTGGCGAAAGCGTTACCAAAGCAACCAGTTGATCTTCTCACGGAACCGCATACGGCCATGCATACGGCGGGTGATTTCTTTCATTGGCTCACCTACGGACGGTTCAACGGAGTCATGCCGGCCTTCGGCGATAAGTTTTCGGAAGAAGACCGCTGGGATCTACTGAATTTTCTCCATGCCAATAACCGAGGCTACCAATCGAGGATTATCACCCCTCGTATTCTGCCCGAGCAACCGTTCTTGGCGACGCCGAACTTCTCGTACACCGCGCACGATGGTTCAAGCGGGACACTGAAAGACTTTCGTGGCAAGCAAGATCTACTGCTCGTCCTCTTCTCTTGGCCGGAATCGCGTGAGCGGCTTGATCGGCTCCGTTCCACTGTCGGCGGGCTGGCGAAGAATAATACAGCTATATTGGCTGTTCCGATGACCGACTCGCCTCCCGATGAGTTGGCCGCGGCCTTGCGGGATCTGCCGTTTCCGGTTGTGACGCAGGGAGGGCGCGAGATCTCCAGCAGTTATGCTCTGTTCCGGAGGACGCTCTCGCTTCCCGACCTGTTTGGAGAAGGGACGAGACCGAAGCACATCGAGTTTCTTTTTGATCGCTTTGGATACTTGCGGGCTCGGTGGATCCCTTCGGGGGATGGGGCTGGGTGGACGGATCTTGCCCTCTTGACACAACAAATCACGCAGCTCAATCAGGAACAAGAAATTCTCCCACCACCTGGTGACCATGTCCATTGATCGCCGCTTTCTCCCAGTGCTTCAATAGAGTCAGGTGTTCTTTCGTTCCCATAGGTCCCCCCTACCAATGTGTCATCTTGACTTCACCGATTCTAGAGGAGTATACCTCTGGCACCTGACTAAGGTCCTCATCTGATCAGTAGAGTAGGACTTAGTTAGTCTTCTTCATGATATCTTCATGATATTTTGCTTGACTCATCTTAAAGCTTTGTCGGATACTTGCGGACCTTTTGCAGCGCTCAATAGCGAAAGTTCGTACAGTGCCTTCGGTGGGGGTTGTGCGTTTGTATTATGGTAATCAGTAGTTGCTCGTTTTCATTTAAAACAAGGAGGTAGCGGACATGGCAGCTGACAGTTCCGGGCGGGGCTATGACGTCTCGCAGTGGTACGATTCAAAGCCGGTGAAGATCGGCTGGTTTGCGATGTTGGCGATCGGGGTGTTTTGGGTGCTGTACCAGCGGACCTTCGGGTATTCGCATGGGCTGGATTCGATGA
>JAOUGT010000204.1 GCA_029865485.1 Nitrospira sp. | reverse complement strand
CAAACCTTGCGACGTACCAGCTGCTTGTACGCCTCAGGTTTTCACTCGCTGCGGCCTTGTTGGCAACCGATTTGAGCGTCCTCGAAAGAAATACAGCATTGAGGCTGCGTTCTCGTTCGGCCTCTTCAGCGTCCTGAACACCCTGCATCTCGAATCGCCCCACCATTCTAATTTCTCGACGAATGATGACGCAACAGGCCACGCATCCTAACATTCCCGGCTGACCGGTGACTATGGACTATTTTTTGAGACTCTTGGGGCGTCGGCGGGAGCAATCCAGTGGATTGCGCAACATAATTGTTTCCGCACGCTTTGACCCGGTCGAAATCATGTCGATGCGGCACTCTACCAGCTCTTCGATACGCGTCAAATAGCGTTTTGCTTCAGCAGGGAGCTGCTTATAACTCGTCGTTCCTGTCGTGGCCGTGCTCCACCCCTTCATCCGTTGATAGACGGGCTCGCAGTTGGCCAACACATCCAGATCGGCCGGCATGGTCTTATAGATGGTGCCGCCATGCTTATAGCCGGTGCACAGTTTCAACTCCTTGCAACCATCCAGCACATCCAGCTTGGTCAGCGCCAGCGAGGTCAACCCATTTACCACTGACGCATGCCGAACCACCACTGCATCAAACCAGCCGCAGCGTCTGGCCCGTCCAGTGGTTGAGCCGAACTCCTTCCCTCGTTCCTGGAGGCCTTGTCCAACCTCATCCGTCAGTTCGGTCGGAAACGGCCCGCTCCCAACCCTGGTGGTGTAGGCCTTCGCAATGCCCATCACGGCGTCGATCATTGTGGGTCCGACACCGGTCCCGGTGCAAGCACCTCCGGCTGCTGCGCTCGACGAGGTCACATAAGGATAGGTCCCAAAGTCCACATCCAGGTGCGTTCCCTGCGCACCCTCGAACAAGACCGTTCTGTTTTTTTCCATCGCGCGATTCAGCAAGGTGATCGTGTCGACGATGTAGCTCTTGAGGCGGTCCGCGTAGCCCATATATTGATCGAACACTTTGTCGACTTGGAACGTCTCGACTTTGTACAACCGCTCTAGGAACCAGTTCATCTCGACAAGATTCTCTTCAAGTTTTTTCTTGAACAGGGGCGGATTCAGCAAGTCCCCCATCAGGATGCCGATCCGTGCCATCTTGTCGGCATAGGACGGTCCAATCCCTCGTCCGGTCGTGCCGATCTTCCGTGACCCCTTCGACTGTTCGGACGCGCGGTCGATGGCCTTATGATAGGGAAGGATCAAGTGCGCACGTTGACTGACGGCGAAATTCTTTCCGATCACCACGCCCTGGGTCTGGAGCTGGTCCATCTCCTCAATCAGTGCGGCAGGGTCAACCACCACGCCGTTTCCTATGACACAGGCGGTTCCCCGATACAGAATCCCTGAGGGGATGAGATGGAAGATATAGGTGCCTCGCTCATTGATCACAGTATGTCCGGCATTGGAACCACCTTGATACCGCACGACAAAATCGGCATCACGGGCCAAGATGTCGACGATCTTGCCCTTGCCTTCATCGCCCCATTGCGCACCGATAATGACGAGATTGCCCATAGATTGAATTCCTAGCCGGTTTTTGGCACGAAAAATGGCTCTGACCCGATTGGGAGCTCAGAGCCAAGGCGCCTCATGGTAGGTGGCACCTAGTGTTTTGTCAAGCCGTTCGTCTCAGATGGTGGGAGTGAGAACAGTTTGTATCCATAAATACCTTGAGAAGGATCGTGCCGGTGGTTTCTTGACTGGCATGGATCAGCGTGTTAGCATGCCGATTCGTTCTCAACATCTTATTTTTTCGAATTAATTTCCCTTATTCTTCGCCTGAGAGTGGGGCTGTAGCGCAGTTGGGAGCGCGCGTGAATGGCATTCACGAGGTCGCCGGTTCAATCCCGGCCAGCTCCACCAAACCTTCGCCGGCAGCGACGGTTGCCCGATGCGGTTGGCGAACCAGCATTTTCATCGTCGCATGATTCCCAGTAACGACATGCCCAGCTGTCTCCTCAAACAGTTGCTTATCAATTTCGAGCTGCCTCGTCTCCCAACCTACTGACGCTTTTCGTTCGTTCGAGTTCATCTCTGATGATCTAGTTCTTTCACTTCACACAGAAGGTTTGTGCCGATGCTCCAAATTGAATCAATCAGTAAACAATACTCCACCAAGGTGTTGCTCACAGGTGCCTCCGCACATCTGCGCCCGAATTCACGGGTGGGTCTCGTGGGGCCGAATGGGGCCGGGAAAACCACGCTCTTTCGTATGGTCCTCGGTGAAGAGTCGCCGGACAAGGGCTCAATCCGCAAACGGCCTCGCCTTCGCATCGGCTATCTCCCGCAAGAATTGGAAACCATCACGGGCAAGACGGCCCTCGACGCCGCCCACCGCGACGAATACCCTGAACACGAAGCCAAACGAATCTTAATGGGGCTGGGGTTTACCGAAGCCGATTTTGATCGCCCCGTCGAGAAACTCTCCGGAGGCTACCGGATGCGGGTGGCCCTGGCACATCTGCTCCTTTCCAACCCCGATGTGTTGATGCTCGACGAGCCGACGAACCATCTAGATAAGCCGACGCAGCGCTGGTTTGAACAATTTTTAATCCAGTCCGGCATGACTCTCCTGATCATCAGCCACGACACCGCATTTCTGGACCGCGTGGTCACCCACATCTGGGAACTCCGTCATCATAAAATCGAGGAATACCGAGGCAATTATTCCCTCTTCACCAAGCTGAAGGAGGAGCGAGATGCCCAGCTCCAGGCCTCGGCAAGCCGGCAGTCCAAAGAGATTGCCCGTGTTCAGAAGTTCGTCGATCGTTTCCGGTATCAGGCCAACAAGGCCAGTCAGGTGCAATCACGGTTGAAGCAGCTGGAAAAAGTCAAACGGATTGAAATCCAGCGGGACCCGAAGCGCGTCAAGTTCCGGTTTCCTCTTCCCGCCGCCAGCGGGCGTCAAGTGTTGGATCTCGCCGGAGCGAGCAAACGTTACGGTGAAAAGATCGTCTACAAGACGCTCGATTTTTCCGTGGAGCGTGGTCAACGTGTCGCACTGGTCGGTGAAAATGGGGCCGGCAAGAGTACGCTCTTGAAGATGCTTTCCGGCGTCTTGGCGCCTGATACCGGCACCAGGACGGTCGGCCATGGGGTGACGCTGCACTACTTTGCCCAACATCAGGCAGAGACCCTCAACCCCGAGCATTCGGTTCTCGAGTCGCTCGAAGAGGTCACCAAACATGCGGAGATGAATTTTCTTCGCGGGATTGCTGGTGCGTTCTTGTTCTCGGGCCAGGACCAGAAGAAACCCATCAAGGCCTTGAGCGGTGGTGAACGGAACCGCGTCGCCCTCGCCCGTATGTTAGTGGAACCGGCCAATACTCTCCTGCTCGACGAGCCGACGAACCATCTGGATCCCGCCTCCGTCGATGTGCTCACTGATGCCTTGGCCGAATTTCCTGGGACGATCATCTTCATTTCGCACGATCCCACGTTTCTGACCCGCATCGCCACTCGAGTCGTCGAGATTGAAGACGGCAATGCCCGAAACTTCATCGGGGACTATGAGTATTATCTCTGGAAAAAAGCTCAAGAGTTCGAATCGATCAAGGAAACGAGCGAGGAACTTACCGGAGCCGGGACGCCCGCTGCGTCCGGGCCCACTCGTGCGATGGTTCAACAGGTTCAGCCAAAGGGGAAAGGCGGAGAACGACGAGATTTGTCCAAGACTCAGGCACGACTGGAAAAACAGGTCTCCCGAGCGGAAACAGACATTGCGGAGGCGGAAACCAAAATCAAAGCGCGCGAGTCTGAGCTTTCCGATCCGAAACTCTATGCTGAGTTCGATCGGTGGAATCTCTTGCATCAGGAACAGGAAGGGTGGAAGCGGGATCTCGAGCGGCTGACCGCTCGCTGGGAATCACTCTCAGCTGAACTCGAGACCGTCAAACAACAGCTGGTATCGATGGGGTAGCTTTTGCGGGCATTCAAACGGCTCAGCAGCAAGGCCGCGGTGAGCGATGAGACGAGTCGTGCCGTTGCGGGTATGTCCAGGAATCTGAGCGATACGAGAACGAACCTAATTGGCTTTTCAACGCCCGACTAGACGGAGGCTTTGAGGGTTTCTTCCAGATAGTAGTACAGCCAGCGGTGCTTTTCTTTTGTCACTAATTCATCCCAGACGACTCCGATGAGGAACCCTTTCTTCTCCCAGGGCCTCACCCAGGCGACCATTCCGTCAAGTTTTTCCTGCTGCTCGACTCGGTCGGAATCCAGGAAGGCGAGCGAGACGGTGACCCGTTCATTCGATGGGAACCGCTCTTTGGTGTGAAACCCCGCTCCGATTTTGTTCACATTGTCCAGAACCGCCGTACAGGCTCGCCCGCCGCTCTTCGGCGACACCAGGGCGGACCCGACTAATTCGGCTCGGACGAATTTCCTGCGTTCACTGAGCGCGGTGGCGTGGGACGATATTTTGGCTTCTCCTCGCCTCATCGTTCTAAGTATAACCGATTAGACGAGAATGTAAACCCCGACAATTGGCCCTATAGAGACGGCTTTGGGCGGTAGTACCGTCGGTCCTTGAGTACCGGTGGGAGGTGGGTTTGCTCTGTTCGTGCCTGTGGGTCGTCGTGAACATAGCGGTAGTCGGTTCCGTACCCCAAATCCTTCATCACGGAAGTCACGGCATTCCGAAGATGGAGCGGAACTCCTAAATTTCCATGGGCTTGTGCATCCTTTCTCGCTTCCAGAAGCCCAATATATGACGCATTATCCTTTGGCCGTGAGGCAAGATATGTCGTGCCATGTGCCAGATTAATCTGGGCCTCAGGGAGCCCGACCAGCTGGACAGCTTGTGCCACCGATGTGGCCACGACCAGGGCGAGTGGGTCGGCGTTGCCGATATCTTCTGAGGCAAAGATCACCATGCGACGGGCAATGAAGGTTGGATCCTCTCCTGCCTCCAACATCCGCGCCAACCAGTAGAGTGCCCCGTCTGCATCGGAATCCCGAAGACTTTTGATATAGGCCGAGATAGTATTGTAGTGCTCTTCACCGGACTTGTCGTACCGCAGAGCCTTCGCATTCAGTGCGGCCTCCAAGGCCCCCACATCGATCGCGCGTGTGCCATCCGGCCCTATCGACGCCTGCCTCACGACAAATTCAAGCGCCGTCAGCATGGCCCTCGCATCGCCGTTGCCAAATGCGACCAAGCGCTGCCGGGCTTGTGATGACACACAGGCTTTTAATTGTCCCAATCCGATTTCTGCATCGTTCAGCGCGCGATCCAGGATCAGACCTAGCGCCTCATCGCTCAGGGGCTTCAGCACCACGAGGATTGAGCGGGACAGCAATGGGCTGATGACCTCGAACGAGGGATTTTCCGTGGTCGCCCCGACCAGAATGATAGTGCCTCGTTCCACATGGGGAAGAAAGGCATCTTGTTGTGCTTTATTAAATCGGTGAATTTCATCCACAAACAGGATGGTCCGTTGACCGTTGATCGACCGGCGTTGCTCGGCAGCCTTGATGATCGTGCGCAACTCGGGCACCCCGCCGGTCACAGCCGAGAAGGACACAAATTGGGCTTTCGTATACCGCGCAATCAGATGAGCGAGTGTCGTTTTCCCAGACCCCGGTGGTCCCCAGAAGATCACGGACGAGAGCTGATCAGCCTCGATGGCCCGCCGTAGCGGTCGATCCGTTGCCGTGATCTCGTCTTGTCCCACGAAATCATCAAACACACGTGGCCGCATCCGCTCTGCGAGCGGAGCGTCAATGTCCCGTTCTTGCCGTTGCACGGTGAATAGATCTGGCGCCTGATCACGCGAGCGGGTCATCTCACTCCTCACACCTTGCGGGAATTGTATACGCGGGACCACATGAGCGCAAATGAGCTCTTGACCATACAAACAGCCGATGGTACGACGTTCGACAGGTACAG
>JAOUGT010000028.1 GCA_029865485.1 Nitrospira sp. | reverse complement strand
GCCCGTCTGGCCGTCATTCCGGAAGCGGGCCATCTCTCGAACCTGGAACAGCCGGAGCTGTTCAACGAAGCGATCCGTTCCTTTGGTTTGACTCTAGTGAGATAGGTGACGGGCCGGCGGGAGATCGCCGGAACACTCACTCCGGATCGCCCACGCTGCCCCGCCTTATCAGTTTCAAAAACTCCTCGCGCGTCTGTGATTGACTGCGGAACGCTCCCAGCATGGAGCTGGTGACGGCCACCGTGTTTTGTTTTTCCACGCCCCGCATCATCATGCAGAGATGTCTGGCTTCGACGACGACGCCGACCCCATGAGCATTCAGCTTCGTGCTCAAGGTTTCAGCGATCTGCACGGTCAATCGTTCTTGAACTTGCAGACGCCTGGCGAACATATCGACGATCCGTGGAATCTTACTGAGACCGACCACTTTCTTATTGGGCAAGTAGCCGACATGAACTCTGCCAAAGAACGGCAGCAGATGGTGTTCGCACATGCTGAAAAAGTCGATGTCTTTGACGATGACCATTTCGTCATATTCGATCGGAAAGAGCGCACCGTTCAAAAGATGGTCGATATCACGCTGGTACCCCTGTGTCATAAAGGCCAGTGCTTTGGCCACTCGCTCAGGGGTCTTGAGGAGCCCATTCCGACTGGGCTTTTCACCGAGGGCAAGGAGCATCTCCGTGACCAGCGATTGGAGGACCGGTAAGTCCGGAGCTCGTCCACTTCCGTTTGCATCTTCCGCCGATGTCGCTCTTTTCTCTCTTGTTGGTGACTTTCTCACGATGTACCCCTTCGGCTTACATGGCACCCGCATATTCAAAATAGTTGTCTCGGGTCTCAATGACCCCGACTTTGTGCAAACGACCAGTGGGCAAGAGCGGGTTGAGGATGTCCCAGATTACCGCGACAAGGTTTTCTCCCGTTGTGGTCAATGCAGCGAACGCCGGGTCACTGTTCAGATCCTGATGATCAAAACGCTCGATGATCCTGTCGGTCACGAGGCGGTCGAGAGCATCCAAGTTGCTGATATTCTCTGCCGTTCCAGCACGAATCGTCACCAGGACCACATAGTTATGCCCGTGACCATTCGCATTATTACATTTGCCGAAGGCAGCCCAGTTGTCTTCAGGCGAGAGGAGATCGGTATGCAGCCGATGAGCGGCGCAAAAGCGATAGCGTCTGGTCACACATATCTGTGACATTCAATCCGGTCACTCGTGGTGTGGGTGAAAAAGCTAAGACTGCCCGATGTCCGAGCAGTCTTAGACAGGAGAGTCCATGATCGGCATTCCTACGGTCATCATCCCGTAGCCACGCTTACGCGCTAAAGGAGCTACCGCAGCCGCACGTCGTTTTGGCCTGGGGATTCTTGATCGAGAAGCCCGAGCCCTGCACACTGTCAACGTAGTCCACTTCCGCACCCTGCAGCAAGGGGGCACTCTGTGAATCCATAATGAGTTTCACCTCACCCTTTTCGATGATGGTGTCATCCTCGGCCATCTTGGACTCAAAGGCCATCCCATATTGATAGCCATGGCATCCACCGCCACGTACGTACACCCGTAATCCGACGATGTCTTTTTCCTCGGCCATCAATTCCTTAATCTTCTGTTCCGCCACCGGCGTAATGTTTACCATTGTCATCCTCCTCTATGGATCGTTCCAGCCCACTCGGCTGGCTAGATTGTTAGTCTAACACCTCTTCCTGCAATATCAACCCCTTGCCTCTGATGCCGCTCGCTGTGGTTGCTCCCATTTGGCCTCTGGCACACGCACAACGACATCCCCTAACACGCGAGCCTGACAAGCCAAACGATGCCATGGTTCCGTCAATGCTTCGCGATCCAGCAGGTCTTGCTCATCGAAATCAATCTCCGAGAGATGCTCCTGACCCATCTGAACCTCGACTCGGCACGTCGTACAGGACGCGTTCCCACCGCAATCGTGATTCAGGCGGAACCCCAATTCTTTGGCGGCATCAAGAAGCGAGACGTTCTCATCGACCTCTCCGCTTCGCCCGTCCGTGTGCAGAAACGTCACTCGTGGCATGATGACGCTTCCTAGGAGTGAGTGACCCCTGCCGGTGTTGCCTGATAGGGACATCGCTGCAGACGAATATGGTCCTCATATTCGTGACGGAAGAGCTTCAAACTGCTTTGCACCAAAACCGATGCGCCGGTGACGAGCGTGCAGTACCCGGTTCCTTTGACGAAGCCGCAGAGTTGCAGCATGCTGTCGAGGTCCTTCTGGGTCCCTTGCCCCGATTCAATTTGGGTCATGAGCCCAGCGAGGTTGTTTGTGCCCATTCGACAAGGAGGACACTGACCGCAGCTCTCATTCTTGAAAAAATTTGAAAAGTGCAGTGTTTTTGCCACCATACAGGTCGCATCATCGACGACAATCACACCGGCTGAGCCTAACCCGGTACCGGCTTTTTTCAAGGAGTCGAAGTCCATGGGCAGATCGAGCTGATCCGCTGTCACCATGGAAAACGCCGGGCCACCGGGAAACACCGCCTTGATCTTGCGACCATTGGGCACGCCACCACCACATTGCTCGATCAAATCGTGGATCGTCACCCCCATGGGCATCTCGTAGACTCCAGGCCGATTGACCGCGCCGCTTAACGAAAACATCATCGTACCAGGACACTTCTCCGTCCCGATCTGGGTGAACCACCCAGCGCCCTTGTGGAGAATCCGTGGAATGTTGCACAGAGTCTCAACGTTGTTGACGAGGGTCGGTTTGCCATAGAGACCGAAGTCGGTTGGATAGAACGGAGGCTTCTGTCGCGGCATCGCGGGACGGCCCTGCATGGATTCCAACATCGCCGTTTCTTCTCCGGCTACATAGCTGCCATGGCCATCGAAGATTTCTAATTCAATATCAACTCCACTCCCCAGAACATTTTTTCCTAGAAGTCCACGGTCCTTTGCCTGAGCCAGGGCTTTCTTTAGATTTTGCTGTTCCTCATGGTACTCGTGGTTCACATAGATAAAAGAGGCCTTCGCCTGCACCGTGAAGGACGCGATCAGACAACCCTCTATCAACTGATGCGGCAACGTTTTCAGCAAATGGCGGTCTTTGAATGTACCCGGTTCATGTTCGCCGGCGTTGCACACGAAGTAGCGTTCTTTGACCCGGTGATTGAGGACCTTGTCCCACTTGATTCCGGTGGGAAATCCTGCTCCACCCCGCCCTCGCAAGCCTGATTTTTTCAGTTCGTCAATGACTTGCGCGGCGCTCAACTCTTTCACGCACCGCTTCCAGGCTTCGTAGCCGCCGACTTTGAGATACCCCTCGATCTCCCAAGGAGCTCCCTCGATCTGTTGAACAAGGCGAGGTTCTGCGAGCGTAGGCATAACTGTCCTGTCAGTTACTCTTCACCATAGAGGTCGTACTATACGGCCCTGCCTCTTCCTCCGTCAAGACAACCAGTTGTAAATGGGCCTGAATCTCAAACAGTTAGGACTAGGAGGCCTAGTCAAAACCTAGGTATGGAGGGGCAGAAGACTGGAGAAAGGAGTGATGGAAACCGTGGCCGGTGGGGTTTATCCCCACCGGCGAAGCGATAAGAACCTATCTGAAATGGCTGCCGGCTCCCATGAAGAACAACATGGGAATCGAGAGCAGGAAATTCACGCGTGAGGCTAATAACGCCGTGCGTCCCCATTGCGCCATTTCCGGCGGCGCAGGCGTTCCTTGCCCAGCCGCGGTGACAGCGGCAATGATCTTCTTCTGGTTCGGCCAGATGATGCCATGGACATTGCCCATCATGATGATGCCGAGCAACCCGCCTATAGCTAAGGCTACCGCGCCCGTTCCACCCTTGTGGTACATGTGGCCATACAACAACACGCCGGCCAACACGGTCACGGTGGCCCCATGCCGGAACCAGTTGAGCGCGGCCGGCATGAGTTTCGGAATTACGATGTTCTTGGTCGGCCCATCCAGGCTCTTCAAGAACGCGGCATTGATGATATTGAAGAAGTACAGGAGCCCGATCCACGTGATTCCAGCCAGGAAGTGAATCCAGCGAAGAATCATCTGGCCCCAGTCGGCTTCACCAGCGCTAATTCCCGTTAACCCCAGGTATATCATGATCAACACAACGGTGAGGGCAAATCCCGCCCACATCGTCTGCATCGGATCTTCAAGAAATTTCATAACTCCCCTCTCTTCAAAAACGGTTGATTGCCTAACTCAATGTCTCTACTGCAGCGTTTCTCTGAATGTCAAGCGCACGAAGGACCTACGTCGATACGACGTCGGTCGCCCATAAGGGCCTTGCAAAGGATGATGATCGAGGGGGCTTCTTAGGCCATCAGTCGATCGACGGTGCTACAGAGCTCCCGCACCGCATTGGCCGATGTCTCTAATGCCGCTCGCTCGTCGCTGGTCAGCTCATATTCCACGATCTGTTCGGCTCCGCCCCGTCCGATTTTGACCGGCACGCCGACCACGACATCTTTCAGTCCATATTCTCCATCACAGAGCACGGCACAGGGCATCACCCGTTTTTCGTCTTTGTGGATCGCATCAACCATCGCCACGGCCGAGGCGGATGGCGCATAAAATGCACTCCCCGTTTTCAAGAGGCCAACGATCTCTGCACCCCCGTCTCGCGTGCGCTTGACGATCGCATCCAGCTTCTCTTTCGACATCAGATCCGACACCGGCCGACCCTTGACGGTCGTATACCGCGGTAGCGGGACCATCGTATCCCCATGTCCTCCCAACACCATCGCCTCGACCTCTGTAGATGGTACGTTCAGTTCTGCGGCGATGAACGTGCGCATTCTCGCCGAGTCCAAGACACCTGCCATCCCGATGATTTTCGATTTGGGAAAGCCGCTGACGGCACGTGCCACATGCACCATGGCATCCAAGGGATTGGTAACGAGAATCAGAATAATCTCAGGCGACCGGGCCACCAATTCCGTCACAACCGATTTCACGATTTTGGCATTGGTCGTCAACAGCTCATCACGACTCATGCCCGGTTTTCTTGGCATGCCCGACGTGATGACTGCGATTGAGGACCCAGCAGTAGCCGTATATTCGTTGGTCCCGACGACTCTGGTGTTGTACCCACAGACCGGCCCCGCCTGGGAAATATCGAGCGCCTTCCCCTGGGGAACCCCTACGGCAATATCGACAAGGACTACGTCATAGACGTTCTTTTCGGCCAATCGTTGCGCCGTCGTCCCACCGACGTTCCCCGCCCCCACTACTGTAATTTTCGGTCGTGTCATCATGGCTACCTCGCAAAGCGTGAAACGTGAGAGGTGAAGCGCAAGACCCGCTCATGCCGTACTCCGAACCCCTCACGTATGTTCATGTTCAGTCCACCCGGCAACTTTGAAGTTGATCGTACAGACAAAATTGTCTCCGTCGTAGAAATTGACCTTGATCTTTTTCTTACCAAACGTGGTTGCCAGAAAGTCTTCTGGATTGTCCACAAGGGCCTGATAGCTGCCCGGGGGATACTCACCGAGGTCATGAAAGACCACGATCATCCCTTCTTTGACTTCTTGTAATACCTTCACCCGACAACGAGGATATACCTCCCAGAACTTGGCCTCGATCATGTCCTTCGTCGGTTCAGGACGATCCTCGCCGGGCTTCACTGCTTGTCCGAACTTGGCTAAACGACGGACATAGGGATACTGATGCCCTGTGAAGAGCTTATACAGCCAGGGGGGGACCGCTGGCTTTCCTGTTGAGTTGGTCATGGTGTTGAAATACTTATGCCGTCAATTGTCTGTACATACGTGGCAACCTGGTTGGCAAGGCCTCGACGTTGTCGATGACGCAGTACCGTGTCTCGGCATAGAGAGGGCGCAAATAGCTCTCCGCCTCCCGGTCGATCGTCACGCAAAAGGCCTCGATTCCCCGTTGCCGTGCCTCACGGAGCGCCGCTTTCGTGTCCTCCAACGAATACTCATCCCGATACTGGTCATCCAACGGCCTTCCGTCACTCAGGATTACCAGGAGGCGGTGCTTCGCGTCACGGGCAGACAGTTTCGCGATGGTATGCCGAATTGCTGTCCCGTCGCGATTCTGGTGACGAGGAGCCAGCCCACCAAGCCGACGTGCCGTTGTCGCTCCGAGTCGGTCGTCAAAGTCTTTAATCGTGAGAAATTCGACCCTCGCTCGACCTTGCCCTGAGTACGCATAGAGCCCATACTGATCTCCGACGGCGTCCAATGCTTCACAGAGAAGCACCAGCGCTTCTTTCTCAACGTCGATCACCCGCCGACCGGTTCCGAGGTGTTGACTGGTCGATCCACTGATATCAACCAGAAATGCGACCGCCACATCACGCTCCCGCTTCTCGCGGTGGATGTACAGTCGATCGTCGCTGTCCATGCCGGCCCGCTGGTCCGCCGTTCGTCGGACCGCCGCATCAAGATCCACCTCTTCCCCATCGGGTTGCCCCGCCATCCGGCGATAGGCCGGGGTACGCAATCCTTCAAAAAATCGCCGTAGCAGCTTGACCACACTCTGCCGGGCAGCCAAGGTCTCCGTCACGAATTCGTCAGACCCGAGATCTGCCGGTCGTTCCACTATGCGACTCCAATTCATCCGATAATCCTCGATCCGATAGTCCCACTCCGGATAAAGGCTCGCACGCTCTTCATCAGCCATCGTCTGCCTTGACTGCGGGTTGAGTTCAAGGGCGAGGCATTCTTCTACAATGGACGGCAAGGCGCGTCCCTCTTGCAATACTTCTCCACTCTCCAATGAAGGTTCCACGTTCCGAACATCCTGCCTGACAGAAGCATCCGCATGTGTCGGCGACAGATGCTGTTCCTTCTCAAATCGATCCTGGATCCAGGTGACGAACTCTGGGTTCATTGAGCCACGATAGGCCACATCCGTCACCGGGCGGTACTGCTCCTCCGCTCGAGCCGGTTGCGCCTGTCCCGCTGTGGTCTCCTTCGGCTCCTCACGTTCCTCTCCTTGTATCATGTCGCCGCGAGCGGCCAGCAGTTCTTCAAGCCGCACGTAGACCGCATCAACCACACGTATGGTGTCCTCGGCCGTTGCCCTGCTCGTAAGCACCGACTGACAGAGATCCCACAGCACAGAGACCTCGTCCTTGACCGCCTTGGGCACGACGGAGTCTTCTTTTTCACCGAGAGAGAGCCTGAGTAGGCAATCGACGACGAGCTCCTTCGGCGTGACCCCTTGTGCTGGATCACGCGGCGTGACGGATTCACTCGCCAATCGTGCAAGGTCGCACCGCAGCCCGGGATATTCCGTCTGCAGCAAGTATTCGACCCGCGCATCCTCGAGCACAGTCCAGAGATCCCGCACCAGCGTGGGACTTGGATACAACTGAAACAGCGCGGCCAACGTCGCTGGTCTGGCCTCATTGGATCGCCCATATCGGTGTCGCACGGTCTCTGCCAGATCGGCGAACGACTCAAGCTTGAGTTGATAGGTACCGAACTCCAAGTGCCCGGCTTCATGCGCAGCCATCACAAGATAGAGCCGCTCGTTTTCCGCGGCTGTGGGATATCGACGGAGCAACGCCGGCAGGGCAATGCTGCGCCCATCTTCGCTGACTGTTGCGCGGGCCTGAGAGGTCAATGAATCCGGAAGCACCGTCACCGCGATATCGGTTCCACACAGTCCTTGAACAAATAGTTTCACCGTTCGAGCGACCTGACGAAACGGCACCCCGCTCAACGCTTGTTCAACCGAGGCCAAGGCTTTCCGCGACTCGACCGAAAAATAGGCTCGTGCCCCATCGAGGCTGTAGGCCGCTACTTCCATCCCGGCCTGAAACCATCGTTCAAATCGCGCGAGTGCATCCGGGCCAGTTCCGATGAGCGCGACAAGCTCTGGAGCGCGACGGAGATACTCAATCGTCACCCCCGCATACTGGTCAGCAAGCAAGGAGCCGTACTGCAAGAACCGGATCTGCCACTTCATTGATGGCAACAGTGCCAAGAGCTGAGGTGACTCGGCAAGCCACGTAATGCTGGACTCAGGGGAATGTGCAGCTAACAGAACGCATAGCGATACAACCTTCTCCCGAACGGCAGGGTCTTCGATCCGTGCGAGAACAGACGGGCTGGTCCGGAGAAACTCCATGGTCGCCACATAATCGGGCTTGCCAAGGCTATTCGGCACAATCAACTTCGTGCCCAGCATGGCCCAGCTACGGGCACTCTCCTGAGGCAGAATGGGAGCCAGCTTGGAGAGTTGTCGGATGAACTCAAGCCCGACCACCACATTGATCTCAGTCAGCGCAATGCCGATCTCGAGCCAGGATCGCACCTGTGTGACCGGCACGTCCGACAGGATCTGCGGAGCCTGGCGCATATACTCGAGGGCTACGTTCGCATCTTGCTCCGCGACGTCCAGACCGATGGTCAGGACCTCGGTACGCACAACAGCGGACTCGATCAGCCCAAGGACCAACGGGCTTTCCTTGAAATATTTGAGTGCCGACGCGCCGGAGGACTCGGTCAACGCAATTCCCAGATCGAGCCACAAGATGACATGGGAAAGGCCGCCCTTTCGATCCAGCTCCGGAAGTGCCTCCACCGCAGCACACGTTGCTTTTTCAGACAGCTCGGAGAGTTCGTCCAAGAGAGTAAGCACCTGTGCTGGTGCGTCAGGTTTGCCGGTCTCCTGAGCCAAGCGCGCCACAAGGGTCTCCGCGACCGCCGGACTCAACTCCGACACCAACCGATCTCGCAAAACCTGTCGACTCAACACGTCCGTCATGATGTACTACCAGAATCAGCGTGAAGTGACGGATTGTAAAGGAGCGAATTATCCTTGTAAACTAGCGGTTCTGCCCATTATGGCCCTGAGGAGGAGATCCATGGCTGAACCGACAGAGGAAAGCCTCGAGAAAATCCGGAAGTTCATCACGGGGTTTGCTGAAAAGAGCGGAACGACGATGCATCCCAATACGGCCGTAACGGACGCGGTGGTCAAAGGGTTGGCATCCCATATCGATGAGCTTGGGAAGCCGCTCTGTCCATGCAACTTCTATAAGGACAAAGAGGCGGAAGCCAAGCTCCGACGCTGGATCTGTGCGTGCGACGAAATGCAGATCTACAAGTACTGTCACTGCCTCCTGTTTGTGCGGGAAGATGGCATGCCGATTACGGAATATCTGCCGGAGGGGCACGAAGGTCGCGAGGTGTACGGGCTGATCACCGATCCAACTCCCGACAAGGGTCGTGCCCTCAAACACAAGGCCGTTCCGGTGCTCACTGCTCCGGACGAATCAGCCACAGCATCGGCGCCTTCAACATGACACGGCTTCATTGCGATTCGAGATGCTGGCTTGCCGGCTTCTTCCTAATGAGCTGCGCATTCGCGGCTTCAGGACAGGCGGCTGCACCGAACCCTCCGAATCCATCGGCCTTCAATGAGAAGGAGCTGTTCGCCTACAAAGCCAAAGGACATGGGAGCGCGGCAGGACAGGTGTTCCTGCGTGCCGCTTCCGGCAAGGCCGTCACGCAAGCCGGAGCATCGATCGTGTTGATTCCCATCTCATCCTATACTCGGGCGTGGTTCGATAAGCAGGTGAGAGAGAACGCGTGCCCACCAAAGGGTGGTCCGACCTCTCCTGACTCCTCCGCAGCTCAGAGTCCAGCCGTCGAGTGCTTGCGGGGCACCATGGACCAATTGCTGACCGACAAACGTCTGCTTCCCTATTTGCGGGTGACACGGGCCAACCCAACCGGGCACTTTTGGTTCACGAAAGTTCCCGCTGGCCGCTATTATGTGGTCAGCCTCCTGGAAGGCAGTGGTGGCGCCCATCAAGATGAACGGGCCGTGGGCATCGCCTGGTTGACTCTTGAACTTGATGCCGACGAAAAGGCCACAAACCTGGTGGTCACCGATTGCAAAAGCAGCCTGTGCTGAGCTACCGCCTCCTGGCCCGTGCATGTCGTGACGCGGCGTGTGTATCTCAAGGGTACCAACCATCTGAGTTCTTGTTGCGTTCGCTTCAGGCTTCACAAACGACGCGTACCCAATTCGTCGTGCCGTTTGCAGTAGAAATGCTCATGAACCGTACGGGCTCCTAATCCAGCCATGAGGTAGGCGATGAGAATTCTGCTGGTTGAAGATGATGCGGATCTGGCTCAGTTCATCCAAAAAGGATTGAAGGAAGAGCTGTATGCGGTCGATGCGGCCAACGACGGTGAAGCCGGTTTAGCCCTGGCGTTGGACAACCCCTACGATCTTGTCATTCTCGACATCATGCTGCCCAAGCTGGACGGCCTGACCGTCTGCCGCCGTATCCGTGACAAGGGCATCTCTACGCCTGTGCTCCTGTTGACGGCACGCAACACGGTTGAAACCAAGGTGTCAGGCTATGATACGGGTGCGGACCAATTTTTAGAGAAGCCGTTCGCATTCGTGGAATTGCTCGCCCGGGTCAGAGCCCTTTTACGGCGCGGCAGCTCTCAACAGCTGGTGCAGCTTCAAGCGGCCGATCTTCGTTTAGATCCGGCTTCTCACCGCGTCTGGCGCGCCGGTCATGAAATTGCGCTCACCAACAAGGAGTATGCGCTCCTCGAATTTCTGCTGCGGAACAAGAATCGTGTGCTCACTCGAACGGCGATCATCGAGCATGTGTGGGATATCAGTTACGACCCAATGACGAATATCGTCGACGCCCATATCCGCGCTCTTCGTGCCAAGATCGATCGAGATTATGCCCCTCCTCTGATCACCACAGTTCGCGGTGCCGGGTACATGCTTGAAGAGCCGGACGCCTCCGCATGAAATCGTTGCGCAGTCTGATCAGTTGGTCCGCCTTCGTCCTGATGGCCGGGCTTCTTCTGTTTTCCGGGCTCGTGTATGCCGCCAGTGAAACCCTGTTGCAACGGTTCGTCGACGGGCGCCTGCTGGTGCTGGCGGAGAGTCTGGCCGAGTTTGTGGAGCAGTATCCGGATATCCTCGAAAAACATGACCGTACCAACCCCCCCACAAATGAATTGACCCGAAATCTGACGGACCAGCACGTGTTGCCCGATGTCACACATGCCCTTCGCATCTTTTCGACTGACGGCCGACTTGTGTGGAGCAGCCCTCATGCTGCCCCACAAGACTCGCTGTCGCCCCGGGTGTTGGAACGAGTCCGGATCTCGACTCTCGTCTTCGATACGCTAACCGCACCGGACGGCACTCCCGCCCGACATCTCTTCCTACCTCTCGTCGTACGGAGTGGTCGTCTCCGGTATGTCTTACAGGCAGAAACATCCCTTCTGCACCATGAGGAAACGCTCCATGGGCTCGTGTTCTTACTCAGTCTTGGGTCTGGGGCCACGCTATTTGTGGCTTGGATGGGAAGCCTCTGGCTGGCCAAGAAAGTGCTGGGTCCGATCGAGACACTGTGTAAGGGAGCCGAGACCATGTCGGAGGCGGACCTCGGAAAACGCTTGGCGCTCGATTCACCCTATCGAGAATTTCGGCGACTCACCCAGGCGGTCAATTCTGTATTGGATCAATTTCAGCGCGGCAGTGAAGTCCAGCGAAACTTTTGTGAAATCGCCGCCCACGAAATGAAAACGCCCCTGACCATCCTGCAGGGAAACCTGGAGGTAGCACTCATGAAGGCCCGGACCACGGAAGAGTATCATGAGGTGTTGCTCAACAACCTGCAGCAGGTCGACCGCCTTATCGCGTTAACCCGCCCCTTGCTGACGCTGGCGAAGTTCACCAGTAGCAAGCCGCCCGTCAACCTCATCCCCCTCGCATTGGAGCCATTGATTCAAGAGCTCATCGATGAATTAATGCTCTTGGCGGATGACCGTCAGATCACGTTGGCGTTCGAATCTCAACCAGTGCCCTCCGTACTCGGCGACACACAGTGGCTCAAGCAAGCCCTGATCAACCTGCTGGACAACGCGCTACGGTACACGCCGTCGGGTGGATCCGTGACCGTTCGCCTGCACACCGTTGGACGTGACGTTGCCATCTCCGTCGAAGATACGGGCCATGGCATCGAGCCGGAGAATATTCCGCATCTCTTCGAGCGCTTCTACCGAACCGATTGGGCAAGGGCGAAGGACGCGGGCGGAACTGGTCTCGGACTACCCATTGTGAAGGAAATCATGGAAGCACATGGTGGAAGCATTTCCGTCACGAGTGACGTCAACAAGGGATCCGTCTTCACGCTTCGCCTACCGGCACTGGCTCCGCAAGCCTCGCCTTCCACATAGAACGTCGGTGGTTGTTCGCCCACAGTCGAGTTCTCTTTCCCCTTCTCTACACGCCAAACTAACCCTCTGAGTAGGTGGGCCAGACCATACTCTACGGGTGAAATCCTTTTCAGCTTTTCGGCCCAAGTAGCGCAATCCTGGACACCTGCTCAATATCCCGCAAGCACGCTGGCATTGCTGCAGTGCGTAAATGCACAAGGCCTCGCCTCGTACGCTGTACCGTGGTAACGATAGCGACCGTTACCAGCATGGTGTCCGGCTGTTCGGCTGGCTTCTTAGCAACGAGACCAACCTAACCGCACAGAATGATGCAACTTATCTATGACTTACGTGTATATTTCCAGACCTCCAGTATATGAAGAACTCTTCATGATCCCATCATGGTGGCTTCATCTTGAAGGTATATACATGTAGGAAAGCGAAGGGGGGTGAACAACTACCATGGTCTCTTTTATTGAAGTGTTGATATTGGTCGGTATCTTCGGGCTGTTGTATGCCATGTTGCAGCTCTCGCGAGGGTAATCGGAGCCGTCCCCTCGTGGAGGGACGACCAAGCCGTGAGGGCTACAGCAAGGTCTACCTCCTTTGGAGACCCCAGTCGAAACCCACCGGGGTTTCAGTGGGGAGAAGATGGCCTACGAAAGAACCATATCCCTTCGGACCTTGCTACAGGATCGGCCAGAGCTTGCGGAGGGTAGTAGCGAGCAGCGCTGCTGTCGGAGGAGTCGTGTTTCAAACCCCGTCCGCTGACGTGTGGATGGTTGATTCTTTACTACCTGGAGTGCGCGTTGTGGGTAGGCGGTGAGAGTTTTCCCCACCTGAACGACTGTTGGCCAACCCCATTACTTTCTCTCCTTAATCGCCCGTTCAACTTCTCGCCCTGCCTCACGAGCTTTGATGGAATCCCGGCGATCATGCTGCTTCTTCCCTTTGGCCAACCCCAGTTCGACCTTCGCCTGACCTCGTTCTGAGAAATAGATTCGGAGCGGAATCAGCGTGAGCCCTTTCTGCTGGGTCTTCCCAAGGAGCTTGTTGATCTCCTTCCGATGGAGGAGGAGCTTGCGCGTCCTCATCGGATCGTGATTCATAATATTGCCATGACTATAGGGGCTGATGTGGCAATGGTAGAGAAAGATTTCTCCGTCTTTGACGCCCGCATAACTATCCTGCAAGTTCACTCGCCTGTCCCGAAGCGATTTCACCTCGGTCCCTTTGAGCACAATCCCGGCCTCGAACTTTTCTTCGATGAAATAATCGTGGTACGCCTTCCGATTGGTGGCCACCATCTTTTGATGATCTTCTGTGTCTTTCGCCATACTCTCACACCACTACCTTGATCTCGGTCTTCCCTCGCGCCTATGATGCCGGATGGCTCGGCCCGGCACCCTCGATTCTTTCGGCGCTATTCTATCTGGCCTGTCCAAGCGCCTCGGGCTGGAATCAAGACTCGTCGAACTTCGCTTGCAGCATCGATGGCCTGATATCGTGGGTGAGCCCATGGCCTCCCACACCTGGCCGGTCCAGATTCGCTTCAAAAAACTGTATTTGATCGTCAGGAATTCCGTTTGGCTTCAACAATTGACCTTCCTCAAACCGGCTCTGATGACAAAACTTCAGGCAGAGGCCGGTCCGGAACTCGTGACAGACATTGTCGGCCGCGTCGGAGAGCTTCCGAGTGATCAGGAGGAACCGCCCGTTGCTCGCAATTCAGATATCCAATCCGCACAGTCCGAAGGGGCATGGGCTGAGGTCGTCACACATACCACGACCATCCAAGACCCCTCCCTTCGTGACCGATTTAGAGAGGTGATATCGCGATACCCCGCTCAGGCTCCGCCTCTACCGGTAAAGCGTCCGTCACGCGTCCCTTGAACAGGACCCGAGTCTCGCTGGAAACACGCCCGTCTTTTGGCATTGGTCCTAGACCACCGTCTTCCTCCTGATCGAGTAATCGATAATATCCACGCATGGCCCTTTCATAGTCTTTCACAACGACCCCGTCCCCGGCCAGATACTTGGCCAAGATCTCCGGATCGGTCCAGCCATGGTCGTCAAATACGTAAATCATGATCTGCTTGTATGGCCCACCAGGATCGCCAGGGGTCGTGGGATAGATCTTCATCCGAGCGAAATCGTGCGTGTGGTGGCCGACCTTTCGAAAGCGTTTGATAAGCGACTCAACCTCTTCATCGGTCGTCCCGCGAGGAACGTCCGTCACGACGAGAAGGCCCGATTGTGCACCGACGGTATAGGGAGGAATCGATCGATCTGGACGGCTCAGATACATGCCTCCCCAGATTAAGGCGAACGATCCGATAAAGACGCTGAGCGCGAACTTGACGACGATGTCGAGGGGCTTCTTGGGCTTTGGGTCACTCGGAGGCATAAGAGCAGAGCCCGGCTTGGACATGGAATGACCGGCGGACTTGATCCGGTCAGTTCTCGGGGGGTTCCTCCGACGTAGCGTCCTCCCGCTCGGCGGCCTCCGCCAATCTGGCAACTGCGACGACTCGGTCTCCTTCGCCATCGAGATCGAGAATCCGAACACCTTGGGTATTCCGGCCGATTTCACGGATGTCATCGACTTTACAGCGCAGCACTTTCCCCTGGGCGGCTATCAGCATGATCTGATCGTCATCCCGAACTTGGAGGAACCCCACGGCCAACCCGTTTCGCTCGGTGGTCTTGACACTGATAATGCCCTTTCCGCCACGCCCTTGCACTCGATACTCGCCCACCGGTGTCCGCTTGCCGTAGCCGCCTTCCGTCACGGTCAGGATCGAGGTGGTCGAATCCGGTGTCATGGTTTCCATCCCGATCACTTCGTTGCCCTCTTCGAGCGTGATCCCCTTCACACCATGCGCCATCCGACCCATCGGCCTCACTTCCTCTTCTTTGAACCGAATTGTAATGCCCTGTCGCGTCCCCAATAAAATTTCGCGCTGTCCATCGGTCAGCTGCACCCCGATCAGCTTATCACCACCTTCGAGTCCTAGTGCAATGATCCCGCCCTGCCTGGGGTTGCTGAACGCGGATAATTCCGTCTTCTTGATGACTCCTTTTTTCGTCGCCATCACGATATAGCGGTCATCACGAAACTCTTTGACCGGCAAGGTCGCGGTCACCTTTTCACTCCCGGCTAACGCAAGGAGATTGACCATCGCTTTTCCTTTCGCTGACCGGCTGGCCTCCGGAATCTCATGGACTTTCAGCCAATAGACCTTCCCAGCGTCGGTAAAGAACAACAGCGAATCATGGGTAGAGGCGGAAAAGAGCGTCTCGACGAAATCCTCATCCTTGATGCCCATCCCGATCTTGCCTTTCCCTCCACGTCGCTGAGCCCGGTAGAGAGTCACGGCATTCCGCTTGATGTATCCGGAATGAGAGATCGTCACGATCACTTCTTCCTCTGCAATCAGATCTTCGAGACTGATCTCGGCTTCTTCCTTGACGATCTGTGTCCGGCGGTCATCTTTGTACGTCTCACGAATCTCCGTGAGCTCGTTCGTGATGATGGTACGCACCAGCGACTCGCTGGCCAACACGGACTTGAGATATTCAATCTGCTTGAGCACCTCCTGATACTCTTCGACGAGCTTCGTCCGCTCGAGCTGCGTTAAACGCTGCAGCCGCATGTCGAGAATCGCATTGGCTTGGATCTCGGTCAGGCCAAATTCCTGCATCAACCCTGCACGGGCTTCATCAGGGGATTGCGATCGCCTGATGAGGGCGATAACGGCATCAAGATGATCGAGGGCGATCTTGAGCCCTTCCAGGATATGCGCCCGCTCCTCCGCCTTTCTGAGATCGAAGGCCGTCCGCCGTACAACGACCTCGCGGCGATGCTCAAGGAAGTGATGAAGGATCTGTTTGAGCGTGAGGATCTCTGGACGATTATTAACCAGCGCCAGCATGATGACGCCGAAGGTGGTCTCGAGCTGAGTGTGTTTGTAAAGGTTATTCAAGACCACCAGAGGAATCTCGTTCCGTTTGAGCTCAATGACGACCCGCACCCCTTCTCGATCCGACGATTCGTCTCGCAAGTCGGAGATACCTTTGATGCGGTCATCCTGGATCAACTCGGCGATTTTCTCGATCAACTTGGCCTTGTTGACTTGATAGGGAATTTCCGTGACGATCAGCCGTTCTCGCTCGGTGCGTTCGTCGGTCTCGATCACGACCTTGGCTCGCAACGTCAGCAGTCCTCGTCCGGTCTCATAGGCCTCTTTTATCCCACCCATGCCATAGATGAAACCGGCCGTGGGAAAATCAGGCCCGGGGATCTTGTGCATCAATTGGGCGATCGTCACCTCGGGATTCTCCAACAAGAGGAGCAATCCATCGATGATCTCACGGACATTGTGGGTGGGAATATTGGTGGCGTAGCCGACCGCGATGCCCCCTGCCCCGTTGACCAGGAGGTTCGGCACTCTCGTCGGAAGCACCAGCGGTTCCTGTAGCGACTCATCATAGTTAGGGCCGAAATCAACGGTTTCCTTGTCGATATCGGCCAACATCTCCTCCGCCAGCTTCGTCATGCGGGCTTCGGTGTACCGCATGGCCGCCGGTGAGTCCCCATCCATCGACCCATAGTTGCCCTGGCCGTCAACGAGGGGATAACGCATATTGAAATCCTGCGCCATCCGCACAAGGGTGTCGTAGATCGCCGAATCGCCATGGGGATGGTAGTTCCCCATAATTTCTCCGACAATCTTGGCTGATTTTCGGTAGGCTCGATTGGAGGCCAAGCCCATTTCACTCATGCCGAAGAGGATCCGGCGATGAACCGGCTTCAACCCGTCACGGACATCCGGCAAGGCTCGCCCTACGATGACGCTCATGGCGTAATCGAGATAGGAGGACTTCATCTCATCTTCGATCGCGATATGGCCTAACCGCTCATCTGGGGGCATCGTATCCTCGTGAAGCGTATTTCATGAAACGTGAAACGTCTGTGCCAGCCTCTCTCATTCTTTGCTTGCACTTCACGTTTCACGAACGACGTGGGACGTCATACATCCAAGTTTCGTACTTCCAATGCGTGGGTCTGGATAAAATTGCGTCGAGGCTCGACCTCGTCGCCCATTAGGATGGTAAAGATCTCATCGACGCCGGTGAGGTCCTCAAGAGTCACTCTCAGAAGCGTTCGCATTTCAGGGTTCATGGTCGTTTCCCAAAGCTGTCCGGGGTTCATTTCCCCGAGACCTTTATAGCGTTGAATGCTGAGACCTTGCTTTCCCATATCCAGAATGGCCTTCACCAACTCATCGGTAGATAGGTACGGCTGCTCCTGACCTTTGGCCTTCAGCTTGTAGGGGGCTCGACCCAGTCCGATCGCCGAGGGCGTCAGTTTCTGGAGTTCCCGGAAGTCGGCGGACCCAACCAGATCATGCGTGACGATGACTTCATGAGTGACACCGCTTGCATAGAGTCGACACACGACCTTGTTTGATTGGTGCTCCTCGTCCACGAGAATATCAACGGTCGGCGTCACATTTGGGAATACCACGGCCAATGATTGCGTGACGTTCTCAACCGATCGTTGAAGTGCGGCACGATCCTTCAGCCGTTCGCGATCCAGCCCCGGTTCATCGACAAAGGCACGGAGCATTGCGGCCTCGTGTGATTTCTTATTGAGGCGACCGAGCAAGGTTTCGAAGGCTATCATTTTCTTGAGAATGGGCAGGAGTCGACGTCCGGTCACGTACGCCTGAGATCCCTCCAGATAGAGTTCGACGTCCTCGACCGCCAAGTCGGCAAGGTATTCGTTCAACAACCCTTCGTCCTTGAGGTACCGCTCCGTCTTGCCTTTCTTCACTTTGAACAGCGGGGGCTGCGCAATATAGATATACCCCCGTTCGATCAGCTCCGGCATCTGCCGGAAAAAGAACGTCAACAGCAAGGTCCGGATATGGCTGCCGTCCACGTCAGCGTCGGTCATGAGGATGATCTTGTGGTACCGTGCCTTGGCAATATCGAAGGCATCTTTCTCAGCCTTATCGCCTTCCTCCCGCTTTCGACCGATCCCGGTGCCCAGCGCCATGATGAGCGTTCTGATCTCATCGCTGGAGAGCATCTTGTCGAAGCGCGCTTTCTCCACGTTCAAAATCTTTCCCTTGAGGGGTAAGATCGCCTGGAACTTGCGATCACGCCCCTGTTTTGCAGATCCACCTGCTGAATCTCCCTCCACAATGTAGAGTTCGCTTAAGGCAGGATCTTTCTCAGAGCAATCCGCCAATTTTCCAGGCAGGGAACCACCGTCGAGAGCGCTCTTGCGCCTGATCAGATCCTTGGCTTTTCTCGCGGCCTCTCTCGCACGCGCGGCATCCACGGCCTTGCCGATGATCTTTCGCGCGACCGGAGGGTTTTCTTCAAAATAGTTGCCCAACGCCTCGTTGACGGCAGCCTCGACAACGCCTTTGACTTCGCTGTTTCCGAGTTTGGCTTTCGTTTGGCCTTCGAATTGCGGATTGCGTACCTTGACACTGACGACCGATGTCAGTCCCTCCCGCACATCGTCGCCGGTCAGCGATTCGGTTTCTTTTTTGAGCAGGTCATTGGCATTGGCGTAATTATTGATCGTCCTAGTGAGGGCGGCTTTGAATCCGACCAAGTGCGTGCCGCCTTCTTTGGTATTGATGTTGTTCGCGAACGAAAAGAGATTCTCTGCATAGCTGTCGTTGTACTGGAGCGCCACTTCCAAGATCATTTCCGGCTTCTCGACTTTGACGTAGATCGGCTTGTGCAGCGGTGTTTTGGCTTCGTTGAGGTGCTCAACAAAGGACACGATGCCGCCCTTATACAAGAACACTTGTTCTTTGGCCGGCTCTTTCCGCTCATCTCGAAGGGTGATGGCGAGGCCCTTGTTCAAAAAGGCCAGTTCTCGCAACCGTTGGGCTAATATGTCGAAACTGAACTCCAGTGTTTCGAAGACCTGGCCATCCGGCTTGAACCGAACCTTGGTTCCTCGGCGCTTGGTCTTCCCTGTAGCGCTGAGCGGTGCATTGGGTTTGCCTCGTTCGTATCGCTGCTCGAATACTTGGGCGTCCTGCCAGATCTCCAGCTCCAGCCACTCCGACAAGGCATTCACGACGGAGATCCCAACCCCGTGTAAGCCGCCCGAGACGGTATAGGCACCCTGTTCGAACTTGCCTCCCGCATGGAGCACAGTGAGAGCGACTTCAGCCGCAGACTTCTTCTGTGCGGAGTGCATCCCTGTCGGAATGCCACGCCCGTTGTCGGTAACCGTCACGCTGCCGTCGATGTGGATGGTGACGTCGATCGCTTCGCCGAACCCAGCCATGTGTTCGTCGACACTGTTGTCGACGACCTCATACACGAGATGATGTAATCCATCGACTCCGGTGCTCCCGATGTACATCGCCGGTCGTTTCCGGACGGCATCGAGTCCTTCAAGGACTTTAATTTGATCGGCACTGTAACTATCAGATTTGGGTGGAGACTGTTCTTCCGTGGCCATCCGCTACCTATTCCAGCCTCGTGATCAGAGGACTTATGTCAGTTTGGGACAACGCTGTCGTCCATAGGGAGACTCCGAGGACTCGATACATGGAACCACTCAGAGATGGAGGGACTATGCCCTTGAATGCGTACAACATCCTGCTAAATCTTCACCGGCATGACGACACACTTGAAACCAGGGCTCTCCGGCTCCTGAATCAGACATGGACTCAGCGGCGTCTCCATCTGGAGAGAGATGGTTTCACCCTCCATCACACTGAAGACATCCAGAAGGTACCGAGCGTTGAAGCCGGTCGTCAGACTTTCTCCCTCATAACGCGCGGGCAATTCTTCGGTCGCTTCGCCAAAGTCCGGGCTGGCGGAAAAGAGGGTCATCTTGCCGGGCCCAAAGGAAAGTTTTACTGCGCTGGCTTTGTCTTTTGACAGTACGGACACCCGACGGAGGGCACTTTCCAAATCCGTCCGATTGACGCTGATGTGCTTGCCCCCGTCTTTGGGGATGACCTGTTGGTAGTTCGGATAGCTGCCCTCCATCAGTCTTGATGTCAGAAGAAGTCCGCTCTTCCGAAAGATCATGAGATTTTTTGAAAAGCCGATGAGGGGTTCACCGTCTCCGCCTTCCTCCAGAAGATGACGAATCTCGTGGGCGGCTTTCTTGGGAATAATCGCTTTCATTTCCTGAGGAACGCCCGTTGACTTAGCCCCTGCCTTGCCGACCTCCTGTTCCGCAACAGCCAGACGGTGACCGTCTGTGCCGACTAATCGGAGGGTCGTCTTCTTGTCAGTCATGATCATGGTGACGAGGAGTCCGTTCAGAATATACCGGGCATCGTTGTCTCCGGCTGCAAAGAGCGTCTTCCGAATCAGTTCGAGAAGCCCGTCTCCGGCCAGCGGCATTAACCCCTCGCGTTCGATTGCCGGTAACGCCGGATAATCGGAGCTGGGGAGGCCCACGACTTTAAATTGGCTTCTCCCGGCCTGAATCGTCGTCCAGTTATTGTCCGTCGCCGTCAACTCAATGTCACCAGCCGGTAACTCCTTCACGATTTCAAAGAGTTTCCTGGCGGAGATGGTGACCCCTCCTGTCGATAACACCGTGGCCTTGTACAACCCTCGCATACCGAGCTCAAGGTCCGTTGCGACGATTTCGACTCCATCCTGTTTGGCTTCCAGGAGGATATTTGACAGAATCGGCATGGTGTTGCGCTTTTCCACGACGCCCTGTACGCGCTGAAGGCCCGTCAGTAACTCATCTCGCCCGATCCGTACTTTCATGGAATGCTCCCCCATCGACGGCGCTAACTGCGAAGAATCTGTTCTTTTAAGGATTCGATCGTCGTCTGCAATCCTGTATCGGTCTCTTTGGCCTTTGTGACCTGGCGACAGGCATGAATGATGGTCGTATGGTCTTTCCCACCGAATTGCCGTCCAATCTCAGGGTATGAGGCATCCGTCAGTTCCCGGCAGAGGTACATGGCAATCTGTCGAGGATGAACCAGTGTCTTGCTCCGGCGCCGCGACTTCAGCTCCGCGAGCTTGACATGAAATTGTGCACAGACGGCTTCCTGGATGTCGTCCATCGCAACCACTTTCTTCTTATCCCCAATGAGATCCTTCAGGACATGTCGTGCGAGGTCAAGGCTGATGACTTGCCCCGTAAGCGACGCATAGGCTCCAAGTCGAACGAGACTTCCCTCTAGTTCTCGAATGTTGCTCTTCATGGTGGTCGAAAGAAACTGGATCACATCTTCCGGCAGTTTGACTCCTTCATCCTCAGATTTCTTCCGCAGAATGGCAATCCGTGTCTCGACGTCCGGAGGCTGGAGATCCGCGATCAAGCCCCACTCAAATCGGGATCGTAAGCGTTCCTCGATATCGGGCATGTCTTTGGGAAACCGATCGCTCGAGAGGACGATCTGTTTATGACCTTCATACAGTGCATTGAATGTGTGGAAAAACTCTTCTTGTGTCCGTTCCTTCCCGACGAGGAATTGAATATCATCGATCATGAGCATATCGATGTGTCGGTAACGCTTTCGGAGATCCATCATTTTGTCGTAGCGGATAGAATTAATCACCTCATTGGTGAATTGCTCGGTCGTCAAGTACGCGATCCTGAGATCTCTCTGCTCAGCGACATGATTACCGATCGCGTTCAGGAGATGGGTTTTCCCCAGTCCGACTCCCCCGTAGATAAATAAAGGGTTGTAGGTTTGACCTGGTTGTTCTGCCACAGCCATACAGGCCGCATGGGCAAATTGATTCCCAGCTCCGACCACAAAGTTGCGAAACGTATATTTGGGGTTGAGCAGAATCCCACGCCGTGGTTTTGGCTGCGGTTGCCCCTTCGCTCCAAGCGTCGTGAACGGCAACTCCGAAGGAGACGCGGTCACCTTCTCGCGCACAATAAAGGCAACGGTGAGAGGTTCACCTCCGGCGGCCATTGCCATAGCCTCCGCAAGGAGTGCTCCATAATGTGTATCCAACCACTCCCCAAAGAATTTATTGGGAACTCCAATGTAAACGGTCGAATTTTCAACTCTATCGAATTGTACCGGTAAGAACCAGGTGTCAAAGACCTGCTTAGGCACCTTTTGTTGAATATATTCAAGGGCTTCATCCCACTCAATATCTATACTCATAGGTCCCATTCACCCTCTATCCACAGGATTACTCACACTTGTTGATAACTACCACTTTTCGACGGTTTCTGGTGTAAGTAAGGCCCGGTGAATAACATGTCTCGTTATATTCTGTCGAGATGATCTCCTGAGCGTTATACGATATGAACAGGCTAATCATGCATTTTCTCAGCTCTATCCAGAGGGTTTCCCCAAAGTTGTACAGTGGGAAATTTTAAAAATTATTCAGTCTTATCAACTATCTCTACTCTATCCACTCCATCCACTCTGTTACTCCTACTCCGACGACGACGAATTTTCTTTACTCAAGAATATCGGAGTCATAGAGTAATAACTCGACGACTCGCTAGTAATAACTCCAATAATTCGCCATACGACAACGCTTTCCCCTTCTCCATAGAACAAGTAGACATACTTTCTACTATTCTCCCAGCTAAAGGACTGTGTTCGACAGCAATAACAGTCACACTGTCTGTTTTTGCATAAAGATAAGGCGAGATGACCTCAATAGGCGATCGAAGTAAATACACCACCGAGTCCACCAAGACCCCCTTAATCAAAAAACGAGTGCGCAGTCCATCGACTGAATAAGAGCAGCCACCACATCCTCCGACTCACACCGAACACAGAATTCAGAACTTAATGCTGAAAGATCAAAAACTTTTGGAAGAATAAATGGGATTTCAAGCTGCTCAATAGAGGGTAGGTACTTCTCAAGAATATCGAGATCAATAATGTCATCCGTATCGTCAGTCAGCAAGCGAACAGCCTCACCAAGTAAAATCACAGTCGTATTATGAGATCCAGCAACAAGACCGAGCGCAATCCGTAACGCCTCAACCGGCCTATGGGTGATACGTGGATCTTCTTGAATGACAACGGCGATGTTTTTTGCCACGCGAGACTTACGACACCCTAAGTGAACGAAATAAATGGCTTACAGGCATCAATGAGTCCAGAAAGGACAACCAACCCACACAACGTGAACTCCTTTTCCACATCCGCCGTCGAAACATTGTGCTGTTGGCAGCCATATGCGCACACAAATATACGGACTCCTGCCTGAGCGAGGTTACGAAAAGCTTGAGACGTCATATTTTTAACCCCCTCATCAATGAGGTAGAGATACACCTCATGACCGGCATTCAGTGCCGCTTGGGCGAGTCCTTCGACAGTCTCCGAGCTTTGATGTGATGGGGGTAGGGCTAGAAGGAATCCTATTTTCTGCTTCACAGGTTTATTCACAGGAATTTATGTGAATATTCAGTAGATTCGATAACTTATTTCACAGGTCGAGACTAAGTGGTTTTGAGGGGAAAGTCAATGCCAAAAAGTAGTATTCAGGATGGTCTGAGGAGGGAATTTATCTGACGAGACAGGGATGACAAAAGAACGTCATATTGAGTCTTTGATTCCATATTTCTGAGTATTCCGGCTCCCTTGTCAACTTCGTCGTCTCCGAGTATGAGCGTAAACTGACACCCAAGTCGATCGGCTTGTCGAAGGTGGGCTTTTAAGGTTGCAGAGCGAAAATCGGAGACCGCTGATATGCCGACCATGCGTAGCTCTTCGAGTGCAGTAAGCCCCACCACGGATCCTTTGTTACCAAAACCCGCAATATAGACTGTTTGTTCCCCAGGAAGGAGAGATCTCCGAGTGTCTGGTAACAACATAGCTATACGTTCAAGCCCAACAGCAAAACCCACAGCCGGGGTCGAGGCCCCTCCGAGGGTCTCCACAAGTCCATCGTAACGTCCCCCTGCTCCAACAGCATTCTGAGCCCCGAGATTTGTTGCGGTGACTTCGAATGTGGTGAGATTGTAATAATCGAGGCCTCTAACAAGCCGGTGGTTTAGGGAATAGGGTATGTTGATGGCATCCAGACCAGCGAGAACTTGAGTGAAATAGGAACGAGCGGTCTCCGACAGAGAGTCAGAGAGACGAGGGGCTGATTCTGTAATGATACGGCATTCAGGTACCTTGCAATCAAGGACGCGAAGCGGGTTAGCCTCGATGCGTCGCTGGCAATTACCGCACAACCCGGCATGGTGTTTTTTGAGATATTCGACGAGTTGAGGACGATAAACATCCCGATCGGCTGCCTGACCTAGATTATTGATCTCGAGGGTGAGGCTCGGAAGGCCTAGGTCATGGA
>JAOUGT010000211.1 GCA_029865485.1 Nitrospira sp. | reverse complement strand
ATTGTTCTGTGATTCAATCTTTTGCGAATCGACTTGCGGAAGACTTGTTCGATGATCGCCGAACAAAAGCCGTCTTGCGTTTTCCACATGAGTTGATACGGACAGCTCGGCGAAAGCTGCTCTATTTGCACGATGCGTCGGAGATTGGTGACCTTCGCGAACCTCCAGGGAATCGACTGGAATCGCTGAAGGGCGAATGGAAGAGTCTGTATTCCATTCGGATCAACGATCAATGGCGAGTCGTCTTTCGGTGGCATGCCGGCAATGCCTATGAGGTTCAGGTCATCGATTACCACTGAGATTTCGGCTATCCGGAGGTGCGTGCAATGAGAACTCCTAAAAACCCATTTCACCCTGGCGAGATCTTGCTCGAAGAATTCCTTGTTCCTGGAAAGATGACCCAAACTGCGCTGGCGCAGAAGTTGGGTTGGACCCGGGCACGTCTGAATGAGCTGATCAAAGGGAAGCGCGACATAACGGCGGACTCCGCTCTGGATCTTGCGCGTGTTCTGGGGACATCAGCCAAACTGTGGATGAATCTCCAGGCGACGTTTGATCTCAACAAGGCGATGCGTCGGAGAAAGATCGCCTGATGTCACGCGCGTACCCAGAGCGGTGAGTAGGCCTGGAGAAGAATCGGGAAGACGTCATCGCCGCCGGCGCGATCATCATCCGGACGATCATGGAGACGCTGGGGCAGGAAGAATGTCTGGTGAGTGATGTGGGGTTAAGGGAAGGGGTATTGAATAGACTTCTTGCATAACCTCCTGGTGAGGATTCCCTTTTCACCATGGATATGGTTCCATGCCCCCTCCGACAGGGAAGCACATCATGGATATGCAGGAGTGTGAAGCGATGCCGGATGCGACATTCCGGCGACTGACCGGGGTCCGGAAACGAACCTTTCGTGAGATGGTGTCTGTTCTGCACACCGCCGAGACGCACCGCAAGGCCCGGGGTGGGAAGCCGAATCATTTGGCCGTGGACATGCGACTCCTCATGACGCTGGAATACTGGCGGGAATACCGGACGTATCTTCACATTGGGCACAGCTACGGAGTCAGTGAGAGTACGGCCTATCGCAATATCCGCTGGTGTGAGGACACGCTCATCAAGAGTGGGGCGTTCACGCTACCGGGCAAGAAAGCCCTCGTCACCAGCGACCAAACGTACGAGATCGTGCTTATCGACGCGACGGAAACGCCCGTGGAGCGACCCCAAAAAAACAGCGCCGGTATTACTCGGGCAAGAAAAAGCGTCACACCCTGAAGACGCAGCTCGTCGTCGACAAGGCGACGGGCACGATCATCTGCCTCGCACACGCCGCTGGCCGCCGTCACGACTTCCGGGTGCTCAAGGAGTCTGGCGTTCGCTTCCATCCCGACACCCAAGCCGTCACCGACACGGGCTACATGGGCCGGCAAAAGCTGCACCGCAACACCGCAATGCTGAAAAAGCGCAGCAAAAAGAACCTGCTGAATAAGGAGGACAAACGGCACAATTGCACCATCTCCACAGACCGCGTTCCCGCCGAACATGTCATCGCTTGCGTCAAACGCTTCAAGATCGTCTCCGACCGATACCGCAACCGCCGAAAACGCTTCGGTCTCCGGTTCACGCTGATCGCGGCAGCATACAACAAGGATGTGATGCCGTGAGGTTATGCAAGAGGTCTACTGAATCCAACCAACCGCCGTTATTCTCCGTAAACCGGGCGTTCAGGGCGCCGCTCGGATTTTCCAATGGTGTGATGTTCAAGCCTGTGAGACAAACCAAGAGGAGTCTTGGATGCCGGTAAGAAGGCAGTTACCTCTAGCGAGAGCGAAGCAGGGCGACAAACCCTTCCTGTTCAAAATGCCGATCCGTCGTCAGCGCCTCGGATAGACGGCGTTCACGCATGAGCAGCATCGAGCCACAATCGGTCAGGCTGTATCCCTTATCGGGCCTGGCTTTATAGAACGCCAGACTTCGGCTGAATGTGCGATGGCTTTGTGGAACCACGGTGACGTGTGAATGGCTCCTGATTGCTTCGACCATTTCGACAGCGGCGGCACGGATCAGAGGTCCTTTGTCGGCCAAGGCATTGAGAAACTCAGTGAGGACGGTTTCTGTCGTGAACAGGCGACAATTCCCCAAAGATGAAGAGACTTCGACGGCTTTCGCGTGGTACTGATCGAAAGAATTTGTGAGGGCAATCAAATACACGGTGTCTGCAAAGAGGCGCTTCACGTTCCCTTGCTGCCATAGAGGTAGTGGTCATGGTGCGCGGCGAGGTCTGTGGGTAGTTTGTGGAGGTCAGGCTCAGGAATAGTCCGGGCGATACGCAAGATGTCTTCCCACAACGGGCGAGGCTTCTGTGTCGTAACGGCAAAGGAGCCCTTTCGACCACGCTTGGGGGTTCTCGTACGCATGGCTGATCGTGAACTCATAGCAGCCGTAATTATAGCGGGGAACATCTACGTTGTCCAAGGGTGACGAGTTCTTGCAAGTCATGCGACACGCCTACCACCGATAGCCCTTAGTTTCCGTGAATGGTGCGTTCGGCGCGCTACCAGGTTCGTGGGTATAGGAACTGGTCGACGTGGCCCCACGGTGAAGAGTCTTGTACAGGTCCGATGAACACATCCGCGGGAGCAACTTCAGGCGTTGCGCTCTTTCCTCTTTGATTCACTCATCGTCCATCCTGCCGTCTTGTTGTACAGACCACTGGCGTGAGCCGCAACAGGTGCGGAGTGGACAGGTGAGTCCTCAGGGTTCGCGGCCGCGCCAGACGGTACGATGGCTTTTCCCGAGAAACGGCGAGGTGGCTAGAGGCGACTCGCCGCGGATCCACCATTCAGCTACGGGCAGGATGCCTCAACTCTATCTAAGAAATGCGTGAGGCGGGGGACGGCTGCCACATGAACCGGTCCGATTGGGCGGATCCAAATAGATTCAGCATCCTTTTGGATACAAGTCGTCAGGAAGGGGGCTCATCTGCCGTGCGAGCTTGCGGGAAGCCTGACGATCCTGCCTGAGACAGATCGACGAGCCATCAGAACACCAGATGTGGATGCGCATGTCGTGATGACCGCCCGGTCGACCGACGCAGAGGTCTTGTGAAGGGGTCACCCAACCATATTTGTTGGCCATCGCGACGACACAGCGCGCCTCGTACGCATCAGCTGAACCACCCGCTGGCGTCGTCTCGTCGAACGCAATCTCGCTGCTGATCAAGAGCCTGATTCCCAGCCTCCTCCACAGATATCGATCTTGTCTCAGGCATTGTCTCATGTGAGACGTGTGATACGCGGGTGAGACGCGAAGATGGTTCATGGGGCGTACGGATTTTCAAGGCGGGCATGGCGTGAGAGGCCGTACTACCGGATCTTGCGCGGCCATCCCGTGTCATGGGTGGCAGGCACGGATGTTGATGGAGAAATTTCACGTGAGCGATAGGGAAGGCCAGGTGGTGAGGGAGAGGAAGGAGGCCATCATGACCTTCCTATTCACAACAACCGGCACAGGCATTCTCCTGGTCGCTAATCTCTTCTTCGGCACCGTACGAGTTTTCAAACGCGAGTTTGTGAAGAAGTTTCCGAGAGAGATTCAGCAGCGAGCGTTCATGAGGCTCAATGCGATCGATGCCGCTGTCAGGTTGGAGGATCTTTGACTTCCATCCTCGAATAGGCTTGAGGCCTTGAAGGGGAATCGCAAGGGGGAGCATAGTATCCGTATCAACGACCAGTGGCGGATCTGTTTCATTTGGCGCGATGGTCATGCTGAACGTGTGGAAATCGTCGATTGCCATTGAGGAGGCTATATGGCTAAGCCCCGTATTACCCCAATCCATCCTGGCGTCTACCTGAAAGAGATCCTCGATGAGTTAGGGGTGTCTCAGTATCGGTTGGCGCAGGAACTGGGTGTCCCTGCGATGCGGATCAGCCATGTCGTGCGTGGGCAGCGTCCCATGACGGCTGAGCTCGCATTACGCCTTGGTCGGTATCTCGACCTGAGTCCTCGCTATTGGCTTCATCTTCAAAGCCGCTACGATATCGATGTCGCCGAAGATCGTGTAGGAAGTCGAGTCGTGCGCGAAGTTCGCCGTTCGAGGGCTGTCGCGTGATACGTTGACCTAGCCTTGCCCGTGTAGCGGCATGCGATTTGAGAATCACTTCTGCGAATACCCCCGATAGCCGTTGTTCTCGGTGAATTGGGCTTTCGGAGCACCGCCGGGTTTGTTGGTGTAGGAACTGATCGAAGTTGCCCCAGGGGGAGGAGTCTTGTACACTTCCACTAATACCTCGCTCGGACATGCGGCGATGCAACGACATTCTAACCAACCAAGCGATGCCAAGATTGCGGCCAATTTGCGTCGCGCCATCGAGTTGACAGAACTCGGCTTAGCACTGCGTCGATCGGTGGTTCAGCAGCATGACCCACAAGGCGATGCCATGGTTACAGTGATGCGCGAGATTCGTCGCGCCAAAGAGCAGGCATGGCAGCAGAATCTTTCTTAGCTCAGGCTCTCTCCACACTCATCACCGACTTTAATCGACGCGGTATTCAGTATGCGTTGGCCGGAGGGTGGGCGTACAGTGCGTTGGTCGAGCCACGGGCCACGACTGATATCGATATTCTGTTATTGGTAGAGCAACCTTCTCGGGAGCGACTTCAGGCGTTACTCTCCGCTCTCTTTGATTCAATAATCGTCCATCCTGCCGCTATGGTCTTTCATGGCATTTCGATTTGGCGATGTGTCGGAGTTCTGAAAAACCAAGAGGTCGTCATTGACCTGCTCTTGGCTGACTCGGAATACATGCGGACCGCACTGGCACGCCGTCGACAGATCATGTTGGACGATTTGCCAGTATCGATTCTGACAGTAGAGGATTTGATCTTGCTCAAAACCCTTGCGGGTCGTCTCCAAGATCAGACCGATCTGGAGAAAATCAAACTGCGTCAGGATGAACTTCGTGTCGATTGGACGTATGTCGGAGAGTGGAAAGCTAAGCTAGGTCTTGCCAAATAGCCCACCCCTCCTATTTCTGCGAATACCACCGATAGCCGTGGTTCTCGGTGAACTGGGCTTTCGGGGTGCCGCCGGGTTTTTCCAGTAACAGTACTTTGAAGTCTTGGAGACCGAACCAGGCGGGATCGGCGAGGTCGTGGTAGTGGAGGCCCTGCAGTTTGGGAAGAAGGTCGCCCAAGGCCTGCTGGAGTTCCTTCTCGCTGTAGGCTCGCACGGCGAAGGGATGGTTGATGGCCTGACAGAATCGCTGGATCGTGTAGGTGGCGCCGGTGCAGAGCACTTTTGTATCTGGCTTGAGGCCCAGAAACTGTGGGAGAGACAGATACCGTTCTTGAAATCCAAGCCAGCGGACGGCTTGGCGGAGGTGACTGTATTGCACCTCGTACTCCGTATGTCCCGGGAGCTTTACGGGCGCCGGCCATCCTTCCTCAATGCCGAACTCGGTGAGAAACGCTCGCCCACCTGGCTTGAGCACTCGCCACAATTCTGCCACGAAGCGGATTGGTCCCAGGTTAAAGATCACCGAGTCCGGTGGGTTGGTTTCGATCGGCAGGCGAAGCCGCCTGATCCAATC
>JAOUGT010000176.1 GCA_029865485.1 Nitrospira sp. | reverse complement strand
CCATTCGGGTGTCGGTCAACGTGTCCAACTCCTTCTTTCATGGATCCTCGTTGGCGAACGTTGTGATCCGAGCGTTGGAGGAGACTCGGCTTGGCGCGGAATTTCTTGAGCTCGAGCTGACCGAGTCTATCGCCATGCGGCACGTCGAAACGTCCATTGAGATGCTGCAGCAGTTGAGGGCGATGGGCGTTCGACTGTCGATCGATGATTTTGGAACGGGCTATTCTTCCTTGAGCCATTTACAGCGGTTTCCCTTAAATATGCTCAAAATCGATCAATCATTCGCGTACGATGTGCCGCATAATCTCGCCAATGTGTCGATCTCTCGCGCGATCATCTCGCTAGCGCATAGCATGAACCTCACGGTGTTGGTTGAGGGGGTCGAGCACAAGGAGCAGTTGGAGGTGTTTCGTGAACAAGGGTGCGATCAGGCGCAGGGACATTACTTTGGCGTTCCAATGCCGGCAGAAGAATTCGTTCAACGGCTTACTCGGATTGAGACCCACACGCCAGGAAGGTGGGCAGCATAGAGGTCTCGGACGTCAACGGCGAACGTCTCTCAAGGCGAGAGGTTCACGGGGCCTAGCTCCGCAAGAGGAGGGATGTCCATGGAGCAACGGAAAGATAGCCGATTTCCTGTTGGATTTCGCAGTTCGTTCAGCTCGGCGAACAGTCTGTCGGGAGACGGGACGTTGAATGAATTGTCTATTCGAGGATGTCGCATCCGTAGTTTGGTGGAAGTGAATCCAGGGACGGTTCTTCAGTTGAGAGTGCACGTGTCAGAGCGGGAATCTCCCATCGTGGTCTCGCACGCGATCGTCCGATGGTATCGGGGCGGTAGTTTCGGATGTGAATTTGTGAACCTCGGGGCAGAGGAATGGGCCAAGCTGCGTGCTGTGACGACGGAATTGGAGAAAGAGCCGTACCAGAAGGCGCAAGCAGAGCCCGATGCTGCATAGTCCCACCGACGCCTAGGCGTTATGCTGCGCGCGCCCGGATCTTGCCCTCGAAAATCTTGCAGGCCGATTCCACGCTTTCTGTCAGCGGGTCCAACAGGTTGGCTGCGGCATCCAGCTGCTGCTCCCGCGCGTAACGCTCGATTTCTCCTGCCCGAACGCTGGCGGCCAACGCCCCAACTTGTGCGCTGGTTGATTTCAATTGGTGCGCGCCGTCTGCGAGGGTGGCTCTGTCCCCTGTCTGGATCGCGTCATGAATCACCCTCATGAGACGTCTGGAATCTGAGAGATAGAGTGCGAGAATCTTGTGCATGGCGTACGAACAACCTACTCGTTCCATGGCTAGCAGATTCTCCCAGATGGCTTCATCGATGATGGGAATTCCCCAGGGCGATGGCGAAGGAATCTGAGTATCGAGTGTTTGAGGGGTAGGTAGAGCGGCCGGTAGGTTCTGGTTCACCCACCGTCGTATAGTGGCCTGCAAGTCGTCTTGTGAAAAAGGTTTGGAGAGATAGTCATCCATTCCAGCCGACAGGCATCGTTCCCGATCGCCTTCCATGGCGTTTGCGGTTAAGGCGATGATGGGAACACGCCGACCGGCGCCTGTGAACCGCTCATGCTGTCGAATTTCGGCCGTGGCCGCAAACCCATCCAGGATCGGCATCTGGCAGTCCATCAACACGAGATCGTAGTGGCGCTTCAAGACGGCTCCAACCGCTTGACGGCCATTCTCGGCTATCTCGACGACGCAACCCAAGAGTTCCAACATCCCCAGCGCGACTTCGCGGTTGACCAGATTATCTTCAGCGAGAAGAACTTGAGCTCCTATTACGGCTGGTCGTGGCTCCAGCTGCTCCGTAGGTGGTACCGTTTCCGGCACGGTGTACCGTTGTCGCAGGAGGCAATCCCGAAGCATCGACTGTCGGGCCGGTTTTCGGAGCCAGGCGAAAAAGTTCGATGATGCCGTCTGTCCGGGAGATGAATCCAGTTCGACCGAACTGAGGGCCAGCAGGGGAATGGTCTGGAGTTCGGGGTCGGCTTTTATCACACGGGCGAGCTCGATGCCGTCGATGTCAGGCATGTGAATATCGAGGATTGCAAGGTCGACAGGCGTACCTTCAATCTCGGCCTGTTTTAATAGATCTAATGCCATCGCTGCACTGTCGGCGCTGATGGTCTCGGCCTCCCAGGCCTGTAACTGCGCTTCGAGAATAAAGCGATTGGTCGCGTTGTCGTCGACAATGAGGACTCTCGTGCCTGCGAGCGATCGACGCAACACCGATTCCTTCGAGTGCTGCTTCGGGTTGTACCTCAGTTGCGTGGTGAACCAGAACGTGGAGCCTTGGCCGGGGACGCTCTCGATCCCGACGTCGCCCCCCATCAAGTGAACCAGTTGTCTCACGATGGCCAAGCCGAGTCCAGTCCCGCCGAAACGGCGCGTGGTCGAGCCGTCCGCCTGTGAAAAGGCGGCAAAGATCCGCTTCTGGGCTTCTTCAGAAATTCCGATCCCCGTATCCCTCACCTCGTATTTCAATGTCAACCGGTCGGCTCCCTGCGAAAGGCAATGAACACGGACGGACACTTCACCTCGCTCGGTAAACTTCATGGCATTGCCCAAGAGATTCAATAAGACTTGTCTCAGCCGAACAGGATCGCCGATGACCGCATCAGGAATCTCGTTCGGCAAGAAACAGGTCAACTCTACTCCCTTCTTGCCGGCCGGTTCAGCGAAGAGTTCCACCGCTTCCTCGATGGTTTGCCGGAGGCTGAATTCGATGTGCTCCAACTTAAGTTTGCCGGACTCAATCTTTGAAAAGTCGAGGATGTCGTTGATAATGTTCAATAGAGCGGTCCCGGACCGGTGGATCGTTTGGACCATGTGGCGTTGGCGATCATGCAATTGGGTGGTGAGCAAGAGTTCCGTCATCCCGAGGACCCCATTCATCGGGGTCCGGATCTCGTGGCTCATGTTTGCAAGGAACTGCGACTTGGCGATATTGGCGGCTTGAGCCTCCTCTGCCAAACGACGAGCCTCCTGCGTTGCTGCTTCCAGCTCCTGGGTTCGCTCAGCGACCTTCGTTTCTAAGCCTCGTTGATAGTCAAGGACTTGCTCTTGCGACGTTCGCAGTTGGGTCGTCATCCGGCGAAAGGAAGAGCCAAGAAGATCCACCTCATAGGCACCTCCGGCTGGGATATCGACCTCGAACTGGCCTCCCGCGATGCGTCCTGTCGCCTCAGCCAGTGAAAGGATCGGCCTAATAATCGTTCGTGTAAGGACCAACGCGAGTAACAGGCCGATCGCAAGCACCAAGCAGACAACTACCCCGGTCATAACGGCAAACTGCTGCAGGTGCTGTCGAAGTTCTCGTTCACCCATGGCGATCCGTACGTAGCCGATGGGGGATGATGACGAGGAAACAGTGGCCGACTCGAAAAACAGCTGATCTGACGAAGACGTTGCTCGACTGAGCACCGGCGCCAGAATGTTGATGAAATAGTCGCTATTTCCGACACTGACTTCTTCGACTCGGGGTTCAGCGGATGAAAACACTTGTTCTAATAGTGTTGTGGGAAGGGGACCGGATGTTGCAAAGGTTTGTTCCAACAGAACCTGTTTCTCCTTGTTGAGGACAGCTATGTAAGCGATTTCCGGTATCGTACGGAGACCAGCAATGTTTCGCCGTAAGGCATCTTGGTTTTCTGTGTAGACCGCATACTCGCTGCTCTGGGCCACCATGGTGGCAACGGTGATCCCTCGGTCGACCAAATCTTGATGGCGGGTGGTCATTTCTCGTTGAATCACGAACCAGGCGGCGCCGACCGTCAGCATCACAAGGCCGATGGTGAGCAGATGGAGTATGCTCCGTAACCCAAGCTGCGTTGTTAGATGCCTCGTCGTCATTGAAACACCTCCAAGGCCCCTTGTATGAGTTCCTGGGGGAGTTCCAGGTTTAAGACACCGGCGGTCCTCAGATTCAGGACATATGTGACTTTGCGTGGATAAACCGGAGGGAGTGAGGATGCGTTGGTTCCACCGAGCAATTTGCCGGCCAGCTCTCCGGACTGGACGCCAATGTCGACATAGTCTCGATCGAGCGCATAGAGGGCTCCGGCTTTCACCCACGAAGTCGATAGGCCGATGAACGGAATCTTGCTTCTGAGCGTACTCAGGAGAATCGGCTCTGCGGTCTGAGGTGTCATCACGACCGAGTCCGGGATCCCCCACAGGACGTCGATGGTTCGAGTGGCGTCGTCTAAGGCATCCGGAAGAGCCCGAGGTGTCTCAACGGATCTGGGTACCAGCGTGAGTCCGGCTCCTTTCGCCGCCTTCGACGCGGCAGACACTTTGTCCTGGTTCTCTCTGGGGTTGAACAATACTCCCACACTGCCGGCACCAGGGACGAAACGCTTCACCCACTGGAGTTGTGTCTCTACGGGAAAATCAAGGAGCACGGCCGTTGCGTTCGGAGAGGACCGGATGTCATCCGGCGTGATGATCATCGTGGCCAGGAGAGGCACGTTGGTTATCTCGCGCGCTGCGGCTTGCGTCGCGGTGTTTCCCAACGTCACCAGTAACCTGGCTCCGTTGCGTTTCACATCAGCGAGCACCTCCTGGGCCTTTCCTGGGTTCCCCTGCAGCGAATGGATTTCAATAGCCAGAGTGAGTCCCTGTTTCATCAACGACTGTTGAAACCCCGTCAGCATGTCTTGATACGGTTTCAGGTTCTGTCCGCTGAGCACCACGATGCGGCCAGATTCGGCCTGGACCGGTCCTGTGACGATCGTCAGGAACAAGGTGCCGAGGGCGAACGCTCTCGCTAGCCTGGATATGAATTGAGTAATGATGAGCAGCGCTTGCATCGTTCCCTAGAAGCGGTACTTCAACTTCACCCAAAACGTCCGACCGTCTTGGTTGATGATGTCTTGTAGATGTTCTCCGGAACCGAGGTATCCATATTTCTGGTTCACCAGATTATTGATGTGGGCGGACAATTCCCAGCCCTTCACGAGCTGCTGACTGAATAACGAGACGTTCAGAATGTAGAAGGGGCTAGCGCTGTTACCAGCTAAGGTCAGGCGAGAACTGGTATAGCGCCCTTCGAATCCGGCGAAGAGCTTGTCCGCGATGATTGGCACAATCACGTTGGTCTTCACCAGATGCTGGGGGGAATTGGTGATCAGACGCTCGGTCCGTTCGCTGTGATTGCTTTGCAGCGCATAGCTCACCCGCCCCTCGATGCCTGTCGGCCATTTGCCTTCCAGAGTGAGTTCCATACCACGGGCCGTGATGTCTTCCGTGTTGTTGAAGAAGAGCCGTCCATCAGCGAGGTCGGTCGTCTGGGTAATCAAACCTGTGATGTCGTATTGGTAGAGACTTGCGAGACCGCGGATATGGTTGCCCAGGTACTGTTCGAGAATCAGTTCATACGTCCTGATCTTCTCAGGCTTAAGATTAGGGTTTGTCTTAAAATCTGCGGATCCTACATAGAACTTCTCAAATGAATTTGGCGCGCGGAAGGCACTCCCATACAGCAGTTTCACCGTGGTCTTGCCCCAGGTGGAGATGAGGCCAACTCGAGGGTTGGTCGTGCCTCCAAACGTACTGTAGTGGTCATGGCGGAAGCCGGCATTCAAGGTCACATGATCCGTGATAGCCCATTCGTGTTGAAGGTAGCCGGCGATGAAACTAGAATCCCGCTTGTCCTCAAGGTAGGTCGCTGGGGGCTCGACGTCTCGGTTGGCCTGATATTGCCGGAACTGGTCACGATACTCGGTTCCCACGGTGATTTTGTGCCGATCGAACAGTCGCTTGGTAGCGGTCAGTTCAGCGCCCCACCAGTCAGTCTGTGTGCTGTCCTGGTTGAGGGTAAAAGGAGGAAGGCCGGTGCCAGCGTAATCATATGGGTACTGTCCTCGATAGTAGTACCGGTCGTAATACAGTCGTGCCTTCAGATTGAGTTGATTCGCGAATTCATGTTGATAGCTGAAGTCCACATAGGTCCGTTCATCGACGGTGTTATGCCGATTGTCGTTAAAGACCGTTCCAAACGCTGCGGTCGGCACCTGCTTCTTCCGCCACTTATAGCCTCCCGTCAGCGTGAAGTCTCCATACGTGAGTTTGCCGGTGTAGTAGTAAAAATTGTCTTTATCGGCATCCTTCGCGATCCCATTATTTGTGGACGAGAATTCCGGGTAAAACAGCTCCCGATGCCCCTCGCTGCCTGAGTAGGAACCGGAGAGGAGCACCTCCATGCCGTTGGAGAATTTGTTACCGTAGGAGAGGCGGCCGAGGTAGGTATTGAAGCTGGAGGCTTCTCCGGATGCCTCAACCCCCTTGAGGTCTCGCCCGCGCTTCGTAATGACATTGATGACCCCAAAGAAAGCATTGGTGCCGTACAGGGAGGATGCGGGACCTTTGATGATTTCCACTCGATCGATGACATCCACATCGATCGGCGCCTCTGTTCCGATTGCACCCTGATCGTACACCGCGTCGTTCATGCGATGGTTGTCGATCAAAATCAGGACACGGGTATTGTAGTCACCTGGGCGGTTGAAACCTCTGATCCCCAAGTAGCCATAGTTCCGATCGTTGGTGGTGAAGAGTCCAGGCACATTGTCCAGGATCTGCGAGAAGGTTCGATAGCCGTATTTCCGGATCTGTTCAGCTGTGATCAGGGTGACAGCAGCCGGCGCCTCATTGAGCTTCTGATCGTATTTGGCTGCGCCATAAACGGAGGGGATTTCGTCGAAGAACGAGTTCTCGCTGATGGACGCTTTGGAGGAGGATGGCTTGTCTGTTGAGTTATCTGATGGGGAAAGGTCCAAGGGCAGATCCAAGGTTGAATCGGTTTGGGCTGGAGGAGGGGCCTCCGCTAGGGGTGTTCCATACGACGGCAATTCCCCTGTAATGAGCAGCGTGGTTGCCAGAACCATGCGACCCATTGGCCCCAAGAGCCATGGGACAAAACCCAGGCGTGACGTTCTCATCGATACCTCCGTGAATAGTAGCCTTCACGATGGTATCGGCAGATGAGGTCAGTAACTTGAAGTTCGTGCTTGTTATGAGCGAGCTCGTGACAAGAGGTTGGCAGATGACAGAGCGAAATGAATTTCACTGTTGCTTCTTGCGCAGCACAACGAGTTATCAAGGTTGGCTACGTACTGTGGAGGTGTGGCAGGCGGTGTCACCGGTTGCTTCTCAATGGACTCTTCAACATCGCATGTCTCAGTTGGTGCTGTTTCCAGTCGACGGCGGTTTGAAAGAATCTACTACGCGGCTTTGGCCGTTTGCCGTTTCGCCACTTGGCCGAGGATATCCAGTGCGGCAATTCGGTAG
>JAOUGT010000175.1 GCA_029865485.1 Nitrospira sp. | reverse complement strand
ACCTTCTTCACGACCGCCGGGCCCGTCATCCCGTCCTCGAGTTTGACTCCGCGTTGAAGTTGAGCGATTTCTCCATCTGTCAGCACACCCTTCACCTTGATCAGATAGGTTTTGGGCACATGGTAGCGAGGATGCAGCAGGGCCTGAGCCAGATCGCCATGATTCGTCATCAACATCAAGCCTTCGCTATCGAAATCCAATCGCCCAACCGGAAACACCCGCACGGACACGCCATGAAGAAAATTCTTCACCGTGTCCCTTCCACCGGGATCATCCAACGTCGACATCACGTTCTTGGGCTTATTGAGTACTAAATACACAAACGGCTGCGCCGAGGTGAGGTGTTTGCCGTCAACCTTCACATGATCCAGACCCGGATCGACCTTGGTTCCAAGTTCGGTCACAACCTTGCCGTTGATCGTCACACGACCGCCGGCGATCAGCATCTCCGCCTTTCGGCGTGACGCAAGGCCCGTGCTGGCAATCAGTTTTTGCAGCCTTACTTCCATAATTCGTTAGGCGTAAGGCGTCAGGAGTGAGGTGAGCAGAGTGTCCATGTTCCTCGCTCGACTCAGACCTAACGCCTCACCCCTTACCCCTCACGTTCGTTATTCCCATTCGATCGTTGACGGCGGTTTCGAGCTGATGTCGTAGACAACCCGATTCACACCTTTGACTTCGTTAATGATCCGATTCGACATGCGGCCGAGCACCTCATTGGGAATCTTCGCCCAGTCTGCTGTCATGCCATCCACACTGGTCACGGCGCGAATGGCGATCACATGCTCATAGGTCCGTTGATCACCCATGACGCCAACCGTACGAATCGGTAGCAGCACGGCAAAGGCCTGCCAGATTTCCCGGTAGAGTCCCGCGGTCCGGATTTCCTCCCCGACGATGGTTTCCGCCGCCCGAAGAATTGCCAAGCGTTCTGGCGTCACCGCACCCAACACGCGAATCGCCAATCCAGGACCCGGGAACGGCTGCCGCCAAATGATGTCGTCCGGTAGTCCCAGCTCTGCTCCCAACACACGCACTTCATCTTTGAAGAGCTCTCGCAAGGGTTCGATCAGTTTGAGCTTCATGCGTGCCGGCAATCCGCCGACATTGTGGTGCGTCTTGATCGTGGCCGAAGGTCCCTTGAAACTGACGCTCTCGATCACATCGGGATACAGTGTGCCCTGGACAAGATACTTGGTGCCTTTCAGCTTCTTTGATTCCGCCTCAAAGTGCTGAATGAATTGCCTGCCAATGATCTTTCGTTTTCGCTCCGGATCCGTCACATTCCTCAGAGCCGTGAGAAACGGTTTCGTCCCATCAAGCACGCGAAGATTCAGGTGGAGCTGCGAGGCAAACGTCTTTTGAACCTGTTCCCGTTCGCCTGCGCGCAAGACGCCGTTATCGACAAAGATACAGGTGAGCTGATCCCCGATCGCCCGATGCGTCAGCGCCGCGGCGACGGAGGAATCCACGCCACCACTCAACGCACAGATGACCCGTTCCTTCCCGACCTGCTCGCGAATCTGCTTCACCGCCGTGTCGACATAGGACTGCATAGTCCAGGTCGGCTGACAACCGCAGATTTTATGGACGAAGTTCCTCAGCATCTTCGCCCCTTCCGGCGTGTGAGCGACTTCGGGATGAAATTGGAGGCAATACATTTTCCGCTTGGCGTCGTCCCGCTTCATCGCGGCAACCGGCGAGTTGTCGGTGTGCGCGATCGACCGGAACCCTGGCGGCATCCGCTCGATGCGATCACCATGCGACATCCAGACTGTGGTCAGCCGCTTGGTGCCCACGCCTTGAAAGAGATCGCTCGCATCGTCGATGGTCAGCTCGGCGCGACCGTATTCCCGATGGGGCGACTTCGCGACTTCCCCCCCAGACAGGTGCGTGACGAGCTGCATACCATAGCAGATCCCTAGGATCGGAATGTTCTGATCAAACAGCTCCTTGGCTACGATTGGAGCCTTCTTTTCATACACACTGGAAGGTCCGCCGGACAGCACAATACCCTTCGGCCGATAGGCCAGAATCGTCGATAATGGAGCCGTACAGGGGAAAATCTGGGAGTAGACCTGCGCTTCGCGAATGCGCCGCGCAATCAACTGTGTGTACTGAGACCCGAAGTCCAGAACCAGAATTCTATCGTGCCAAAGTTCCATGGAGACCGTCGTTCGTGAAGCGTGAAGCGTCGTTCGTTAGTAAGAAGAAGCTCTGTCTTTATTACGAGATACGCTTCACGAGAGACGTTTCACGCTAACCTATTCCCAATCCATCCGATAGTTTGGTGCTTCTTTCGTAATGATGACATCGTGGACATGGCTCTCTCGGAGACCGGCGACAGATTGCCGGATAAATGTGGCGTTCTTCTGGAGATCGGCAATCGACTTACACCCGCAGTATCCCATTCCCGATCGAACGCCACCGACCAATTGATACACCACGGCAGCCAAGGGCCCCTTGTACGGCACACGCCCTTCGATCCCCTCAGGAACCAATTTCTGCGCCGGGCGTCCTCCCTGTCCGTACCGATCCCCGCCACCACGCTCCATCGCCCCGATGGACCCCATCCCGCGGTACACCTTATACGTTCTGGCCTGATACAGCACCGTCTCCCCGGGAGACTCCTCCGTTCCAGCAAACAGCCCGCCGAGCATGACGGATGACGCCCCAGCCGCCAGTGCTTTGGCAATGTCGCCGGAAAACTTGATCCCGCCGTCCGCAATGATCGGCACTCCGGTCCCACGCAAGACCTTGGCACAATCAGCAATGGCGGTCAGCTGCGGCATGCCGGCGCCAGACACAATCCGCGTCGTACAGATCGACCCAGGTCCGACCCCGACCTTCACCGCATCGACTCCGACTTTCAGCAGATCCTTCGCCGCCTCTGCCGTCCCGATGTTTCCCGCAACCAGCTCAAGGTCCGGATAGAGCTTCTTGATCATCTTTGCGGTATTCAACACGGCTTGTGAGTGGCCGTGGGCAGTATCGATCACCACGAGATCCACGCCAGCCTTCTTCAACAAGGTCACGCGCTCTTGGGTATCCTGCCCCACACCAACCGCCGCGCCAACGCGTAAGCGCCCATGCCCGTCCTTGCACGCATTGGGATACTTGATCCGCTTTTCGATGTCCTTGATGGTGATGAGCCCCTTCAATTCGTACTGTTTATTGACGACCGGCAACTTTTCAATCCGGTGTTCATGAAGGATTTCGCGAGCTTTCTCGAGACTGGTACCTTCCGGCGCCGTCACCAGCCGATCCCGTTTCATCACCTGCGACACTTTCAGATCCATCCTATTTTCGAACCGCAGATCTCGATTGGTCAGAATCCCTACCAACTTGCGGCCCTTGGTAACGGGAATCCCGGAAATCCGATATTTCGCCATGAGCTGGTGCGCGTCTCGAATGGTTTCATCGGGGGAAATGGTGACCGGATCCATAATCATCCCGCTCTCGGACTTCTTGACCCGATCCACTTCCATGGCTTGATCCGCCGGAGATAAAACCCGATGAATAATGCCAACCCCCCCTTCACGAGCCATCGCAATCGCCAAGCGCGACTCGGTCACCGTATCCATGGCCGCGCTGACCAGCGGGATATTGACTCGGATATTCCGCGAGAGGAAGGTGCTCGTATCGACCTCATTGGGAAGAATCTGTGACTTGGCCGGCACGAGAATCACGTCGTCGTAGGTCAGTCCCAGTCTCGGCTCTTTATCAAGCATCGTTCCCCCGTCAGACCTTGTGAGTTCGTTGCGCGTTATCCACCTCGGCCAACTCCTCTGCCTCATCTTGCAACCGTTCGCTACCCTCTTCGGCCGGCATGAACTGCTGCACGCGGGTGTTGCCGCTGTCGATGACAAACACACTGCCCTTTGCATCGACGGCGACGCCGTAGGGAAAATTGAACTGCCCATCACCGTTGCCGAACCCGCCCCACTGCGTAATGAAATTACCCTCGCGGTCGAACTTTTCGATCCGATGATTCCCTGTGTCCGTCACATAGACATCGCCGGATCCATCGACCGTGATGCCCCAAGGCGAGCGCAGTTGTCCGGCCTCTTGAGCCAAGGAACTGCTGGCATGCCCGGCTGCTGGACTGCCCCCCCATTTCGTCAAAAGCTGCGGCAGGACGTTGGTACTCGTGTCAAACTTCTGAATGCGGTGATTGCCCATGTCGACGACATAGACCGTCCCATCCTCTTGGTCGACGGCCACCCCACGCGGAAAATAGAACTGCCCATCGCCGTTGCCGAAGCTGCCCCAGGCCATAATGAACTCGCCTGCCATATCAAACTTCTGCACCCTGAAATTAGCACTGTCGACCACATAGACATAGCCCCGCACACGGTCGACGGCAATACCCCATGGAGCATTGAACTGCCCCTCGCCATTCCCGCGTGAGCCAAACTTCATCAAATAGCCACCGAGCTTTCCGTCGAACTTCTGCACCCGATGGTTGTTGGTATCGACCACCCAGACATCACCCTTCCCGTCACAGGCAATGCCGGTCGGGTTATGGAAGTTGGCATTGGCGGAGCCGAAACTCCCCCACAAGATAATGAAGTTGCCAGTACTGTCGAATTTCTGCACTCGATTGTTGCCGTTATCCACGACGAAGAGTGAGCCCTGCTGATCCACGCAGAGTCCGTACATCGGCGCCATGAATTCGCCGCCGTGTAACAATGACGCCCCGCGACCAGGCTTCCCCCATTTTGCAACACAGAGATAGCCCGAGGTATTGACCAGAATGGTGGCACTTGCTGGGGTAGAGACATTGTTCCCAATGTCCTTGAACCACACGTAAATCGTCTTCTGCCCGTCGGCCGGTGAAAGAATGAACGGGATCGTCGCTCCAAACTTGATCGCCGGCGTCACCTCCACCCACCCCGGCGTGCCGGCCATCGGCGTCAATGGACTCTCTGAAATGAAATAGGCCGCGACTCCTGTGTCTAAATCTGTCGCCGAAATCGTCACGACGACATCGGGCGAGTTCGTCATGAATGCCCCGTGGTTGATCACAGCGTAGGGGTTCTGCGGTGCCGTGATATCGATAAGGACGGGCGTCGCTGTCACTTCTTCAGATAACCCGCTTTCTGTCCCATCTTCAAACGAGGCCGTTACGGCATAAAAATACGGGGTATCATTTGTAAGGCCTTCATGTGTGTAGGGATTCGTCACGCCTTCGATCTTGGTGGCTCCCTCAGCCGTGATGTGGGGCGAGGTGCTAAAATAGAGATTGTACGATTGCGCGCCTGACACCTCCATCCAACTCAGGAAGACCTCCGTATCACCCGCCTTGACGGCAAGGCTACGGGGCGGCTGCACGGCTCCAGCCTCCGCCGTCTGCGCAGGCTGCTCTTTGCCACGATTCAATTCCTCTTCGGTCGGCACATACTTGAGAATGCGATTATTCCCGCTATCGACGACGAACACACACCCTTCCCTGTCCACTGCGATACCGTAGGGGAAGTTGAGCTGTCCCTCCGTCTTCCCGCGATTTCCAAATGAACAGAGGAAGGTCCCGTTCCCATCGAACTTCTGGATCCGGTGATTGCCGCTATCGACCACGTAGACATTGCCCAAGGCATCGCAGGCGATCCCCCAGGGAGACTTGAATTGCCCGGGTCCGCTCCCCTCACGCCCCCACTTCGTCAAAAAACTTCCACGCGTATCAAATTTCTGAATACGGTTATTGCTCTCATCAGCCACATAGATATTCCCGACAAAGTCCACCGCGACCCCGCGGGGGAAAAAGAAGGCCCCATCGAAGCTGCCGTCTCGCCCCCATTTCAACAGCGGCTGCCCGTCGGCTTGAAACTTTTGAATGCGTGCATTGCTCGTGTCGGACACGTAGACATTCCCGTCTTGATCAGTGGTAATCCCCCAGGGCACGTCAAAACGCCCCATCTCGGCACCGCGCCAGGCAAACCCGAACTTTCCCCAAGCCTTCTGGGCATTACCTTCAAGATCGAACTTCTGCACACGATTGTTTCCGCTGTCTGCGACATAGACCACGTCTTCCGGTCCGACAGCCAACCCGCGGGGATAATAAAACTGCCCTTCTTGCGAACTCGGTTCCCCACCCCATCGAGCCAGAAACTTTCCACTCTTGTCGAACTTCTGAATGGAATGGTTGTCGGTATCCGCCACATAGAGGTTGCCCTCCTTGTCGAGTGCAATACCGGTGGGAGAACTGAGCGCACCGTCGTCTACCCCCTCGTGTCCAATCACCATGGCGAGAAGATATGGCGACGGAATCGCCATCACTTCTTGAGATTCGAGGCTTTCGCCCTTCGACGTGACAACCGTGACGACGTAGTGGTAACAGGTCCCATTGGCAAGGTCGTCATGGACGTAGGGGCTGGAGGCCCCTTCCAAGCAGGTCGCCTTGTCCTTCTTCACCCCGATGACGCTCTTAAAATCTTCTGGGCCAGCGATAGGCCGGGTCAGCTCAGAAAACTTGATCTGCACACCCTTGGTTGTCTGGAAGTAGAGATTATAGTACATGGCATCCGGAACCGGATCCCATGTGATAGTAATGCGCCCGTTTCCAGACTTGGCGTGAACATTCTGTGGAGGCAGCGGCAGCTCTTCTTCTTCAGCTACCGAATCTCCTCCCCCCCATTCCCCTTGGAGCCCATCGATGAATAGGCGACGATTGAAGCGCGGCAAGTCATCACACAACCAAGTGTTCATCACAATGTTGCCTCAGAGTTACTCGTGAAAATAGTTCGGAAACGGCGGAACTTTCAAATATTTAGATTGGTTGATCACTCTAGCAAAGCGATGGAAATAGAGTCAAGGTAACGACCGCAAGACCATACACACATCTCCCCCTCAGACGACACAAGCCACTATGGAATCTCCCTCCAAATCGATTAAAATGCCCTTGGTTAGTCGCTCGGACTCTTGGTGCGAGAGGTGCTACGCCTCTCGCACCAAGGGCGCTGACCACTCACCCGGTCTAAACGGAAAGGAGCCTGACAAAACAGCGATGAGGCACTTCATGCTCGGTGTTATAGTCAGAACCGTTCTCACAACGATGATAGTGCACGCCGCTGGGAACGATAAGATTGGAGGGAATCCACGGCCTGTATTCCAGAGCGATGAGCGGGAAAGGCAGTTCCACCTTCAGCTTGAGCAGATGCGGGAACAGACTGAACTGGAACAGGCACGGATGCAGGAAAAAAAGAAACCCTGCTAGCGATCCACCAGGCAACATGGCTGGTTATGGCATACCTGATAGAACTGAACGTCAAGAACCTGTGTCTCCATGATAGATGGAACAGATATAATAGGTG
>JAOUGT010000174.1 GCA_029865485.1 Nitrospira sp. | reverse complement strand
ACCCCAAGATCGACGGTGTCATAGGCCGCGTGTGTTCCAATGAACCGGATATAGACGACTCGATACGGGTAGTTAATCTTCACCAGCAACCGGTATTCGTTTCCAGCGATATTAAACACGACTCTATTACCCGGCAGGATGCTCGCCGAACGAAAATGCATTTTCACAGCCGAAGGGTTCGCCCAATCGGCACGTGCAACTTCTTGATGCCAGGCTTCTAAGGCACTTTTGGCTTTCGGATGCTGTGTCCAAAATACACGAAGCGTCCGCTTGGCGATGATGCGCACGAAGGTAATTTAGCATGCTCCCAATACGGGAGCAATGTGCTAGGCGAGGAAAATTAGAGAGGTCGGAATTCAATAGGATCGCCCAGCGCAGTCGTCTTACGCCTCTGAGGCTCAGTCCTTCAACGAGAACGGCGTGAAATTTGTCTGCCGGTCGTACCAGTCCTCGTTCTCCTGACGTTTTAGCCATCGGACGATCGCGTAGGTCACTGGCGTGAAGACGATCTCGACCGAGACCTTGAACGCCCAGTTGAAGGCAATGACCTTCATCATCGTCCCAGGCTGCCAGGTTCCGAGGAAAGCAATCGGATAGAAGAGGGCGCTGTCGACGAGCTGACCGACTGCGGTCGAGCCGATTGTGCGTGTCCAGAGATGACGCCCCTCGGTCCAGACCTTCATCTTCGCCATGACATAGCTGTTCATGAAGTCGCCGCACCAGTAGGCGACCATCGAGGCAACGACGATCCGCCCCGTGCTCCCGAAGACGACCTCCAGGGCAGGCTGGATGACGGCATTGAAGGGCTCATCTGGATCGCCCGGCATGTGGATCACGAAGAGCCCCATGATGGTTGCGAAGATCATTGAGATGAAGCCGGCCCAGATAACTTTGCGCGTACGAGCGTAGCCATAGACTTCGGTCAGCACGTCTCCAAAGATGTAGGAGATCGGGAAGAAGAGGTTCCCGGCACCGAAGGTGAGGCCGAAGAGGATACAGGTCTTACCAGGCCCGATCAGGTTCGAGCAGAGTAGCACCGTCACAAAGCCTGCCATGACGAGGTCGTAATAGCGGTAATGGCGAGGGGTTGAGACGAGTTCCTGCTTGAGCGGTTTGGCGGGGGTAGTCATTGGCAGGCCAGGGTCCTCTCTCGGTCTGTAGTTCTCTTGGCCTCGTGCAGGGTCATGGCATAGTCCGGGCTGAGGGGTAGGTTACCTTTCCTGGTCTTATAAACGCTATTGCGGAGTTGTAGAAGAACCTATAGGTCAGCCGGAGAACATGTATATGCCAGCATCAGGATCGTTCGTTGATGCACGGTACTGGGGCTAATCCTCAGGGTCGGTGTGCTCACTAGCAAGAAAATCAAAAACTATTTCGACATTTCTGCCAAAGACTATGACGACCGATCTCGGCCGGCATTAGAGTATGGTGCAAGGATGGTCAAAAAGGCCGTTTAGCGCGGCCGCAGCGAGTGAAGGGCCGAAGCGTACCCTTCGGGGTACGTTGAGGGTCTGAGCAACGCGAGAACAAAGCTAGCGGACTTTTTCAGCATCCTGCTAGTAGCAGTTTGGATTGGAGGGCCAACTCCCGGGAGGAGGTATGCAGTTCATTGGACGAGGTGGAGGGAGCCTGGCTGGACCGTCCGGTCGTGGTTTGGCCCTGTGGGAATATCCTTGCACCAGTGCCTCATTGACCATCCTCTCGATTTCAGTCTCCGTCAAAGCGGGATGTTCCTGCCGAAACTTGCGCGCAAGGGCTGGGCGGGTGGTGGCAATATAGCGTTCACGAGACAGTCTCAGCCCCTCACGAGCCTGGTCATGCAGGGCCTTGCGTTCTTCGGTCCGCACCGTGCCAATTTGCTCGGAAGTGGTACTGGTTCTGGACCCTGGATCCATCTCATGATCGAGGTGGGAACCTGTACATCCGCTAAGCAGGCTCAAGATGAAAGCAAGCGTAAGTCGCATGACAGGGCCTCATAGGAAGTTCTGATCGGTCGCCACTCTTTGACTGACGATCCAGTGTAGTCAGCTTGCATATTCTTCGGCAACAGGCGCTACGTTCGAACTCATCAACACAGCGGCGAAATTCGGAGGAAGGCTGGAGTCGGATGATCTTGGGCCCTGTCTTGACAAGTGATACCTATAAAGGTAACACTAATTCATGGGCAAGGTTCGCCGGGGTGGGTATGTGTTTTTCACTTGGAAGGGCGATCATTCTCCCCGCCATGTGCATGTCTATCGAAACGGCGTGCTCGTTGTGAAATGGGATTTGGACGACCACCAACCAATGGTCGGTACGGCATCAAGACGAGTCCGTGCCTTGATTCAAGAATTGGACAATGAGGGAGCGCTATGAAGATTCAATCGGTGATGTGTGATAACCGCAAAAAGGTATTTCAGGTGAAGTCTTCAAAAGGCACCATGTGGCTGCCCTATGCAAAGGTTGAGGTTCGTCCGAGCAGTACCGACCCCATCGCTCGAGTCTTTGTTGATAAGGAGTTGGGGAGAGAGGGGTTTACCTATGTTCTCGCCTCCGGGAAAGAAGGAACGGTCCATGGTGAGCAGGTGCTGGAATATAATCAAGATCCGGCTTGTCTGAGAGATGCGTTGCTCTACAAGCTGACGCTTGAAGCGCAAAAGCGGATCAAAAAGAGCCCCCTCTCGACACGCGAAATTATCAGACGCTTGCGGACATCCGCTACCCAGTTGTATCGGTTGCTCGATCAAACCAACTACCGAAAGTCGGTGGATCAGCTTCTGTCGCTGTTGCACGTTCTGGATTGTGACGTCGACTTACTGGTCAAGAGCAGAGGTATGTCGGGAAAAGCAGCCTAAAAGGAGTCTGTATTCGGGAAGTACTTCCGCATGCCAAGTATAACCGCTGGTGTTTTAATACACCGAGTCTCTTCAGCCCCATCAATTGGTAGTGGTTTTTTACCTCCTCTAATTACTGTGTGAACTCGAATCCCTGGCCTGGGCATCCGGAAATTGTCACCCCCTCCTTGACGCTGGCGCAATCCTCTGCCAAAAAGGACACCGGGCTAGGGCAGACATGAAGGAGTACCGCAATGCGCACAGTCAGTCGACGGATGACGGATTTGGCTCAATCCGAGATTCGAGCCATGACCCAGGCCTGCGCCAGTGCAAAGGGCCTCAATATGGCGCAGGGGGTCTGTGATACGCCGGTTCCACCGGTGGTGCTCGAAGGGGCTGAGAGGGCCATTCGAGACGGCTGCAACGTCTATACGCGCTTCGATGGCTTATCAGAATTGCGTCGGGCGATCGGCGAGAAGCTGGAGCGGTATAACCGGATACAGGCTGACCCTGAAACCGACATCACCGTCAGCGCTGGTGCGACCGGAGCCTTCCATTCTGCCTGCGCCGCCTTGTTGAATCCCGGCGACGAGGTCATTCTGTTTGAGCCGTACTACCAGTACCACATCAGTGCGCTTCTGGCGGTCGAAGCGGTTCCGGTAGCCGTTTCCATGCAACCTCCAGCCTGGTCCTATTCGATCACCCAATTGGAAGAGGTCGTCACAGCAAGAACGAAGGCCATCATCGTCAACTCACCAGGGAACCCCTCAGGGAAGGTCTATAGCCAATCTGAACTTGAGGCGTTGGCAGAGTTTGCCTGCCGATATGATCTTTTCGTGTTAACCGATGAAATCTATGAGTACTTCCTTTATGACGGACGGCGTCATGTCAGCATGGCCTCGTTGCCGGGGATGGCCGAGCGAACCATCACGATCGGCGGGTACTCGAAGACCTTCAGTGTGACGGGCTGGAGGATCGGGTACAGCGTTGCATCACGACGGTGGGCACAGGCCATCGGGGCCATGAGCGATTTGCTCTACGTGTGTGCCCCGGCGCCGTTGCAGATGGGGGTGGCGCAGGGTATTCGTGAGTTGCCGGATAGTTTCTATGAACAGCTTCGGCAGGAGTATCAGGAGAAGCGCAAGAAATTCTGTCGCGCGCTGTCTCAAGCTGGAATCACCCCATCCATTCCCCAAGGCGCCTATTATGTTCTGGCAGATGTGTCTCATCTTCCAGGCGAGACGGGGAAGGCTCGTGCGATGTCGCTGTTAGACAAGACTGGGGTTGCCGGCGTGCCAGGAGAGGCCTTCTTCACAAGCAAAGCTGGGGCTGACTTTATCCGATTCAGTTATGCCAAGACGGAGCAGGATCTGGATGAAGCCTGTCGGCGGCTGACACAGGCTAGGGTGTAGCTATTCAGGATAGTGCGCCGTGACATCGGGGTCTGGTCGTTCTTTTCCTCGATCCGGAGTTTCAAGTTTCATGTTCAATGTTTCGAGTTGTACGGAAACCTCAAGCCCGAAACCGTTAGCAGAAACGTTTCACGCTTCACGCGCGACACTTCACGAGGTCTGCGTTCCAGACGCGGGAATCAGGATCGCCAATGCTTGACTGAGAGAAGGGGGACAGCAGGGGCTCGTGGCGATGATCCCACGGTAGCGCGGGGTTGGTCTGTTGAACGTCAGGGCCTGTCCGGCTCCATCAGAGATTGCCCCACCGGCTTCTGAAATGAGCAAGACCCCTGCCGCCACATCCCACTCATTTTCCGGTTCAAATGTGGCGACCGCATTGATGCGGCCGCATGCCATCAGTGCGAGGGCCCAAGCGATGGAAAGCATCGGACGATGCTGAGTCACTGACTCGATCGCGGCAAAACGACCAACCTGGCGTTCCCATTGGCTCAGCGCGATCACCGGTTGTTCTCTGGTACTGACGTGGCGTAAATCGACTGATTCGCGGTTGAGCCGAAGCCCGCCACCCTTGATGGCACTGAAGAGTTCGTTGGTCGACGGGTTGTAGATGGCTGCCACTATGGGGCGACCATGCTCAATGAGGGCGACGGAAATGCAAAACTCTGGGACCTTGTTGATAAAGGCTTTGGTTCCATCGATCGGGTCAACCACCCAGACGCGATCTTTCTTGAGGCGGACGGCATCATCCGGGGATTCTTCCGAGAGCCATCCGTCGTGGGGAAAGGCTGAGAGTAGGTCTCTGTGAAGCATACGGTTGACTGCAAGGTCCGCTGATGTGACGGGAGACTGATCAGCCTTCTGGATTGTCTCGAATCCCTCGTTGGCGAACCGCAAGGCTTCTGCACCGGCGGTTCGGATTGCCTCCTCGAGTACGTTCAGTTCCTGAGTCCATTCCATAACCGCAGAGTATCAGGCCTGCCGCCGGATGAAAAGGGACGATTCAGTTCTCGGCTTGACCTTCTACCAGAATCTGCGTACAAGCTCGTTGCTATGAAGTTGGTCCAGAAGCGTTCGAAGAAGACAGGCCTTTCTCCAGGGACTCTCATTCACATCGGTGAGACACGCACGGATTCGGTGACCGTGACCCGCTTCAACTATGCTGCTACGTACTGCGAGGAGCAGGTCGTAACGGATGTGGAGGCCCTTCGGCCACCGGCGGATGAGACGGTTATGTGGGTCAATGTCGGCGGCGTTCACAAGGTTGAGGTGCTGGAAGGATTCGGCAAACACTTTGGACTCCACCCCCTTCTGCTGGAAGACATTGCCAATACAGATCAGCGTCCCAAGCTGGATGACTACGAGACGTACCTTTTTCTTGTGATGAAGATGCTGACCACTTCCGATCGAGGAGACATTCTGGTTGAGCAGGTCAGTTTTGTGCTCGGGCGCAATTATGTGCTCTCTTTTCAAGAGAACGGCACGGATGTGTTCGGGCCTGTTCGGAATCGCCTCAAGGGCGGCAAGGGGCGATTGCGGCAAAACGGCTCGGACTATCTTGTGTACGCATTGATCGATGCCGTGGTGGACCAGTATTTTGCCGTGCTTGAAATGCTCGGTGAGCGCATTGAATCACTCCAAGAACGGGTGATGGCTGACCCAAGACCGGAAACTCTTCACAGCATCCATGCATTGAAGCGGCAGCTGCTCTTTGTGCGTCGAGCCGTGTGGCCGTTACGGGAAGCGATCAACAATCTCTCCCGGTCGGAATGCCCCTTCCTGCATGAGCCGACGAAGCTATTTTTCCGGGATGTGTATGACCATGTCGTGCAAATCGTGGATACGATCGAGACCCTGCGAGAAATGGTGTCGGCCAGCCTTGATATCTACCTGTCCAGCGTGAGCTATCGCCTGAATGCCGTCATGCGGGTACTGACGGTGATCACGACGATTTTCATGCCCCTCAGTTTCATTGCCGGTATCTATGGGATGAACTTCGAGCACATGCCGGAATTGAAGTGGTCCTGGGGCTATCCGATGGCACTCGGCATCATGGGGCTCGTCGCCGCGGTCATGCTGATTGGGTTTCGTCGCAAGAACTGGCTGTAACTGGTGAGGCTCGGCTATTCTTGAACTTCCACCTTGTCCACAAAATAGGGCGTGTCCCCGAAGCAGGTGGTCGGGATATAGCGATATTCCTTATAATGTAAGATTACACGCTTTCCCAGCATGTCGTTCAATTGGGCGGCGACTTTGTCGTCTGAGATTGTAAACTGCCACAGAACCGGTGCGGTCCCTGGCACCGTGGTCATCGCCAGCTCTCCTTCGTGCGTTTTGCACAACCACCCTTTCGTAGAGAATTTCTGGATGTAGCCGGCTCGGTTCCCATCGGAATAGGTCCAGTTGAACACGACAATGAGATAGGCCGCACCGAGAAACACGAGGATGGTCAACAACACTTTCACTGCTTTCACCAGGTATCCCCCTCATTATGCGTGAAGGTCGCCGAAGAGCCAGGGGGCCTCAGTCTTTCGACGAGCCTCATAGGCTGAGATGGTCTGCTCATGTTGGAGTGTGAGACCGATCGAGTCTAGGCCGCGATAGAGACAATCCTTGCGGAAGGGGTCGACCTCAAACCGATAGACTGTTTTCTCCGGGGTCGTCACTGTTTGGTCGGCGAGATCGACCGTGAGTCGGTAGCCTTCCGTGCCAAGGGCAGGCTTCATGAGGGCCAGCACTTCATCGGCCTTCAGCACAACAGGAAGTATGCCGTTTTGAAAACAGTTGTTGTAAAAAATGTCGGCGAAGCTCGGGGCAATGATGCAACGGAACCCTTGGTCCAACAGGGCCCAGGGAGCATGTTCGCGAGAGGAACCGCAACCGAAATTGTCGCGCGTCAACAAGATCGACGCAGCGTGGTAGCGAGGTTGATTCAGGAAAAATTCCGGATCAGGTGATCCATCCTGTTTCTTTCTCCTGTCAAAAAAGAGGCCTTCCCGGAGACCGGTCCGCTTGATCGTCTTTAAAAATTGCTTCGGAATGATTTGGTCGGTGTCGACATTGATTTGATCCAATGGGGCCACGAGACCAGTGAGAGTAGTAAACGGTTCCATAACGACCTCAGCTCCAATGTCGAATATCAACGAAGTGTCCTTCAATG
>JAOUGT010000173.1 GCA_029865485.1 Nitrospira sp. | reverse complement strand
CTCAACCCCAAGAGGACCAGAGCCATTCCCGTGAGAGATCGTGCGGTACGGACGAGTGGGTGCGTCATGATGGAGCCGCTCACTTTCTGTTGAGGCAGATCGTTAAGGGTGTGTGTGGTCACGTACGGTGACCCTAAACTGTATGGTTTTGGAATAACGAGACCGCTCGACTTTGGTTGAGCACCACTCCGCAGTCTCTAATGGCACGGAGTAAACCTATAGCGGAATTGTACTAGTCAGGTCAAGTACCTGATTCAGGTACATAGATAGGATGACTAATATGTAGGAGTCGATTTAGCGCCTTGATGGTGCCACGCTCGACGCTTTGCCGAGGAGCTCGGCTTTAGAGGGAATCTGGGTCAGCAGATCAGGGCGCACTTGAAACAAACCCGGAATCCGCTGGCCGGTTGCATAGAGGAGATTCCCCGACTGGTTGCCCAACGTGAGTTTCCCCGTGGTCTTGCCGTCCTTCGCCGTGGCGATAAACTCTGCAGCCGGAGACAGGAGCCCGTAGGGGGCGAGCGGTGAGGATTGTTTCATCACCCGTTCTTCTGCCGGTAGATTGGCCACCCGACTGACGAACAGGTCCGCCACCTCTTGGCTGACTTTCTCCGTGGGCTGGTCTTCCAGGACCCACTCACCGCTCTGGTTGATCAGTACATACTCCCGATCCCTGGTCTTGACCGACAGCATGGCCACATCCGTGTAGTCGAGACCAAACAGCCGTTTGTCTTGAAGATTAAAGAGGTCTTTCGTCAGGTCCTTGATCAGTCCAGGGTTGACGCGATAGAGCGGTGCATCCGGTCCGATCTCCGCAATCGCCTCGCCCTTCTGTGGGTCCGGTTGATAGAGCCGGACCGATTGGTCCCCGGCTGCCGTATGCAGCGTGACCTTCACTTTCGGTGTCGTCAAGGTCTTGGCAATAGTGTCCCGTTCAGGACCCGGATCAATGATGCCGAGCGCCTTCAAGTCTTCCAGGCGGAACATCAATGATCGAACTTCGTTCTGATCTGCTTCGGCTTCGATCGGATACCGGATCTTCCAGGAAGGTTTGGGTTTGTCCTTCGCCATGTTGTAGATCACGATTTCGGTCGTGGGATAGGTCAAGCGAACCCGTTCGATATCATTCTGGACGAACTTCAGCAGCTCCTTCCGCCGAAAGGTCATCAAAGACTTATTCACAACATCCCTTGGCGCCAGACTGGTTAAGAGAATGCGGCGATCCGACCCTCGTAAGACGTAGAGGGTATTGGAGAGGGGACCGCTGTCGCCGATAGAAATGGTTTCCTGTCTGGTGCCGGCCGTCACGGTGATTGTGGTGACCGGCGGGTCGAGGCCAAACGCGACCAGCTGCGTGGTCTGATCTTCCAGGGTTCTGCTCACGGTTGCTGTGACCAGCGCGCGAATGAGGGCCTGAACCTCGCGTGTATCCGCCTCAGTCCGAAGTGGAGCCACGATGGACCACTTCCCCGGTTCTGTCAGCTTGATCTCAAGCGGCCCCTGAGCGGTGGTGACGGACAGGCCGGTGATGGCGGTTTCCGGAAACGGCACGAGTTGCTTTTGTGCCGTCTCCTGTTTTTCCTCCTGCTGCTTGGCGGGAAACTCAACCAGGTAGAGATAGCCACCCAGTCCAGCCAGGATCACGAGCATCAAGAGTGTCGGCCAATAACGCATATCAGGATGGTGAAAATTGCCGCCAGCTGCGTTCTCGCATCGTTCAGACCCTCAACGTACCCCAGAGGGTACGCCTCGGCCCTTTACTCGCTGCGGCCTTGCTGGACAGCCATTTTGACCATCCTGCAGAGAAGAGTATGGAAAGAAAAGTCCTCATAATCTTCGGCGTTTTCTCCACACAATGAGACCGGTCAGGAAGGTCATGAGCGGCAGTAAGACGACCTGGATGTAGATCAATGCGCGTTCCTGTGTGGGATTCGGTGTGAAGGGGTGCAATGCCGGCTCTCGCGGTGCGATCGAGATCAAGTCCCGTTCCTCGGCCAACCACCCGGTCGTATGAAGGAAGAAGTCGCTGTTCCCGGGAAAATTGAAGAAGGCGTTGGAGGCAAACGTAGAGTTGCCGATCACCACAATGGCTGGGCGAGGTGTGCCCTCCTCCTGGGCTTTCTTGGGAGAGAGTGCAGCTGCCATCGGAAGTGGTCCCTTAATGTCTTCCTTCTCGCTGAGGCTCACCACACGGCCTTGCATGTTCGTTTCAGCCCAGCTGTTGGGTGAGGTTCTGGCGAGAGGGACGAAGTCCCAGTCCTTGCCGGTCTGCTCGTCGAAGGTAATGTGTCGCGACAGCGGCAACAGTACGGCCGAAGTGAGGTCTTGCGTGATCTCATGTTCGGTAAACGTTCTCACCAGCAGGGCCGTGAGGTCTCCCTGCGCTAACCGATCTTGGAGATCCACCAGGACACCCGGGCCAAGGCCCAATCCCCAGCGGGCCAGCAACGGTTCAAGGCCTGTCTGTGTGTCCGGATCCGCCAACAGCAACAGATGGCCACCCTTCTCAACGTACGCGTGAATGCGATCCTGTTCCTCTTTCATGACGGAACGACGTGGGCCGGCGAGAACCAACACCGACGTATTGTCCGGTACGGCAGATTCCTTCAGGAGCGAGACGGTCCCCACATCATACCCTTGGCGAATCAGCGCTTCCTTCGCAATGAACAGACCATTTCGGTCTTTATCCTCGACGTTCAGCTCACTGTGGCCTTCCACGAAGACGATCCGTTTTTTTGAATCCTTGGAGATCCGGATCAGTGCACCAGTCAGTTCGATTTCTGAGGGGGACGTCACGCGGATCGTCTGCCCGTTGCTTTCGAAGATGGCGGTGTCGGTCCGAAAGATGCCGTACGTCTGGGCCATCTTTGGTTGCTTTTCCGGATCGATGAATTCCACGCTCAGTTTGGTCGAGGCTTGGCGATAACTCTCCAACCGCTCTTTAAAAGCTTGATAACCAGGATCCTTTTCTCGCGTGAAGACCGTGATCTTGACGTCTCGCGGAAGGGTCCGAAGTACTCGGTGCGTTTGAGGCGCGAGGGTGAAGTTCTGGTTTTCTGAAAGATCCCATCGGACGGAATGCCGTGATGCCAGAAAGTTTACGATAACCAGAATGCTCGTGAAGAGCACGATCAGGAGAACGCTGTTCAGCCCCATCTTCGTTGAGCGTCGGCCAGAGAAGGCCTTGACGGTCTCGAAATGGAGGATCAAGAACGATACGAGGCAGGCCAGTGCCAAGCCTTCTGAGATGGTGACGATCCATAGCCAGTCCGGCCGAAGGCTATAGGCAACCATGCCGCCGAGGCCGAGCAGAATTCCCAGAATGCCAAGGGGAAAGGATTGAAGCTTCATTTCCAGCGTGTCGATTCCACGACTCGATGTGTCAAGAACAGCATGAGCACGAGGCCGCTCCCGAAGTACACTAGATCGCTCGTATCGATCAGCCCCCGAACCAGGCGGTCGTAGTGCTCCATGTAGGACACGTACGAGATGACGCGACCCGCAGGGGTATCTCCGAAGAGACTGCCCAGCCCAGAGATCAGCCAGATTGTGAGTAACATGCCGAAGCTGACAAAGGCGGCGACGATTTGGTTCTCGGTGACTGCCGACGCGAACAGGCCCACGGACAGAAACAGAGCCCCCAGCAGCACCATGCCGAGATAGCCGGTCCAAATGGGATTCCAGTCAAAGTCGCTGAAGAGCATCAGCACGGTCGGGACCAATGTGGTGAGTCCGACCAGACCAACATAGATCACCAACACGCTGATAAATTTGCCGATGACGATGTCATTGATCCTTAGCGGTGAGGTCAGTAAGAACTCGAATGTCCGCAACTTTCGCTCTTCTGCGAACAACCGCATGGTCAATATGGGCAAGATAATCAGGAGGACGATGCGCATGCTCGCAAAGAGATTTCGGAAGACCAGATCATTCAAGTTAATCTGGGCCGGGCCGCCTTGCATTTGCATCAATTGGATGGCCTGCGCGCCCGCGAATCCGACGTAGAGGTAGGAGAGTAGCCCGAAAATCAGCAAAAAGACCGCTCCGACCACATAAACAATGGGCGAGACGAAGTAGATGCGCAGTTCCTTGGCAATAACGGCCTGTACCGGGGTCATGCAGCTCCTAACAGGATGCCGAAAAAGTCCGCCAGCGGCGTTCCCCGCCTTGCCGAAACGGCTTCTCGAGGCAGGTCGCATCGCTCAGAGGGCTCAACGTACCGAAGCGTATGCCTCACCTCTTCCCTCGCTGCAGCTTTGCCGGACAGCCTTTTTGAGTATCCTGAAGTTGTTCTGGCATTGGCATCGTACGGAAACTTTCAGCCATCTTGTTCGCGTCAAAAGAGTTTTTTCGCAGCCTGCTATGCGTCCGTCTTTTCCGAGGGGGCCATGCTCACCGTGGTCTCTGTTGCTTCAGCGGAGTGGTCTTCGTGACGTGTCAGTTGGAGGAAGACGTCTTCCAATGTCATAGAGACCGTCCGGAGTTCGAGCAGCCCCCATTGGTTCATCACGGCGACGCGTGCCAGTTCATCGCGTAGGTCACGACCTAACTCACATTCAATGAGAAAGGTGCCTCCACCCTGTCCTGGAAGTACCTGAAGCACGCCTGGGATTGCCTGTAGTTTTGACTCACAATCCGCTGGGCGGGATTTCAGCATCAGCGAGACTTTTTCCGATTGACGCAGACGCGCCGACAACTGCTCAGGGGTGTCTTCCGCGACAATCCGACCCTTGTTGATGATGACCACCCGCTGGCAGACGGCCGTCGCCTCGGGAAGGATATGGGTGCTGAGGATCACAGAGTGTGAGCCGGCCAGGCTCTTGATGAGTTCCCGGATTTCAATGATCTGCTTTGGGTCGAGCCCTACCGTGGGCTCGTCGAGAATCAGAACCGGAGGGTCATGCAACAGGGCTTGTGCCAATCCCACGCGTTGTCGATAGCCACGGGAGAGATTTCCGATCAGTCGATGCCGCACCGTCCCCAGCTCTAACCGTCCGATCGATTTATCGAGTGCCGAGGTGAGGGCTGGTCCGGTTATGCCACGAAGTTGTCCGACGAACGTCAAATACTCCGTGACGGTCAGTTCCTGGTAGACCGGTGGTGTTTCAGGGAGATACCCGATCTGCCGCTTTACCTCCAAGGGGTGATCGGTGCAGTCGAACCCCGCTACGCGGGCCGTGCCTTCCGTTGCCGGCATGAAACAGGTCAGAATCCGCATTGTGGTGGTCTTGCCGGCCCCGTTGGGTCCAAGGAAGGCCAGCACTTCCCCTTTGGCAACAGAAAAGGTGACGCGATCAATGGCCGTATGATGGCCGTACCGTTTTGTAATGTTGTGAACGTCAATCACGAAAGTGATATGGGTGCGAACAACTGTGGAGAATGCGGAGCAGTACTGCTCTTAGAGCCACAGCCCTTACTTTGGTGGGATCTTACTCACTCCGCCCGATGCAGTCAATATGGCATCAGGTTTCAGGCTGCCGTACCCCCTTTGCGGAGCGCAACTAAGACGGGTTAGATGTAGGTGGTTCTCTCTTCTGGATACACCAATCACGAGCGTCCTGATGGCATAGAGGTATCACTCTCCTAAATCCTGTCAACTGCTCCATTACTATCAGTTGTTGAACTTATTGTGTGCCTCGGTTATATAGAAGCTCCGTTCGATAGTCTGGGTAGGTACTTTTTTGAACAGACCTTAGCTATACGGAGGTGGGGGGGGAGGGGTACTCCCGTCGGTATTGTCGAAGTGCCAGACCTTTCATACTCTGGGCCAACCGGCAACCAGAGTACGTCAGCATTCAAAAGGGAGGCAAGTCCAGTATGAACACGGACGTTCTGCAAAATCGGCTCTTCTCCAAGAGTCCTCTGGTCCTGGTCTTGTGCCTATCGTTGGGTGCCTGCTCCTGGGTCCCTAAAGGAGAGGTACGGCTGGATGTCGGGATCAAAGATCGTGGGGTTGCCTCCTGGTACGGTGAACAGTTTCATGGAAGGCAAGCCGCGAACGGCGAAATATTCGACATGGAGGGGCTGACGGCTGCGCATCGGACGATCCCGCTCGGGAGTGTGGTCCGTGTCGTCAATTTGTCGAACGGCAAACATCTTCATGTGCGAGTGACTGACCGAGGGCCGTACGAAAAGGGGCGGATTCTCGATCTTTCTCATCGGGCGGCCGTTCTTCTAGGAATGGAGCGTGAAGGAGTCGCGCATGTGCAGGTGGAGGTTGTCGGTGAACGCCATCCGGAACTGTTGCTGATGGCGGAACAATTTGCTAGCACGGCGTCATCGGCCCTGACCGGTCGAATGCTTCCGGTTGATCGGACTTCACAGGGCATGACATCTCATGCAAGAAGTCTCCCCAGCGATCTCTGGATTGCGAGGAGAAATCGGTGGGCTCTTGCCATGTTGTCTGTCGTAGATCCAATCCAGATGCCAGTTGCTTCGTTAGATCTAACCTGAGAGCCTGAAGTGTGGTCCCTTCTTGATGCCTTTTACCTGTATCGCTGACAGCGATGTAGGCAGGCGCTCATCAAGTAGCGGAACTTCTCACTCATTGGCTGGTAGCCCTCTATTGAGGACCTGCCCATTTCAAGAATTTGAGTATCGTCTATCCCGGTTGACAGTATGTAAAGCACTCCACTAGACTGCACTCTTTCTATCAGCCGAAGACCATACTACGAGTCAAAACTAAGGGGAGGCATGATTCGATGGCCAAGAAGCGTGCGCAGGAGCCGGATGAAGTAAAACTAAGGAAGAAGATTGCCACAAAGGTGACCGGTCACAGTAATCCTAAGGGGGATGCTGCCCTCCGTGCTTTGAAAAAACGATTGAAGCGGGAGCAGCGCAAAAGGCGGGCCTTGGTACAACGGAAAAAACGAGCGGCCGGAAGCAAAGGTGCTGCCGCATCAGCCTAAACTCTCTCGTGGCACAGTATCGTATCAACGACTGACTGATCTCTATGGAATCCAAGGCTAAGCGCTCCCCTGTAGATAGCAATCCCCTCAGCCAGAAATCTGAAGATGAGCTGGCCGGCGAGGTCATGGCCGAGCCTCTGCAAGCTGAGTCTCTTCCCGTCGTGCCGCAAACGGCTGGTCCGGACACGGTTGCGCTCGAAGAAGAGCAAGTCAAGGATGAGATCGATATCCAGATTGATCTGTTGTCAGATCCTGATTGGGTGGTCCGCCGCGAAGCTGTCATCACGCTTGGGGAAATGGGAGACGAGCGGTGTGTTGAACCGTTGGCTCGGGCGTTGCGTGATGGTGATTGGCAGGTTCGTGAAGTCGCCATCGAAGCGATGGGTCAGGTGGGGTCTCCCGCGGTTGAGACGCTGCTCAAACTCCTCCGTGACTGGGAAGTGCGCAAGTACGCCATCGCAGCACTCGGGAAAGTA
>JAOUGT010000244.1 GCA_029865485.1 Nitrospira sp. | reverse complement strand
CGGACAGCTTCGTATAGGCACCGGCCAGCCGATTTGTCGTACTCTTGGCCAACCCGTCCAGATTGGTCATGCCGCCAAAGAAGCTTGCCCCAATGTTTGCAATCCAGATCGCGAGTAAGCTGTTATTGCTGTTGCACTCTCGCTTGAGTGGATCGATCTTCTGGATGGCGGCATTGCTCATGACCTGCTCGATCACGTCGATAATTGCCAACATTGCCGCAAACCCAACGACATACAGCCAGGTCAGGGGACTGTCGAAATGGGGGATGGGCAATGCCACTGACAATGGCACGTCTTCCACATGAAGCATGGGGACGTTGATGAATTGCGCGAGCAGGACACCAGCCCCAATAATGGCAAAGTACGGAACCGCCGGCTGGATGTATTTGAATTTAGTAAATAAATAGACAAAGAGACCGAGTCCAGCCAGGGAGATGAGAATCATTTGAAGGCGCGCGCCGTTCAAGAATGTATCGGCTGCGACCAATTCGGCCGGAAGCTCGTAGGTGAAGGTGGAGAATTTCAAAGCAATCTTGAGACCGATACCGGCGAGCAGTCCTTCAACAAGGTAGGCCGGAACGGCCAGCAGGATGTAGCGTTGCCAATTGAACTTCCAGATGATGGCCTGCATGACGGCCGTCAAGAAGATCACAAAGGCCATGTTCTCCATTCCAAAACTGGCGACGCCCATTGCCAAGACCGGGGCTAACCCCGCTGCTATTCCTGGGCATCCGATAAAGTTGCCTGGCTTGATCCAGGCATTGATCCAGCCGATCAGGCAGGCAAAGGCCACCGTGGCGAGGCCCACCTTGATGGGATAGTCCGACATCATGGCGATCCCCACAGACAGGGGAATGGCCATCACGCCGGTAATCAATCCGGCCGCAATATCCCGCCCCACATGTTGAGGTTGGAACGCTGCTGACTCAGCCAATGATATGCCGGCTAGTGATTCCTGATAGGCTGTCTCTTGACCTGCCGAAAAAGAGTTCGAGGTGCCTTCCATGGCGTTGCCCTCCCAATAGCGAATCATTCCGTTGGGGGAGCAGTACAGCAATAAGGGGACCATCAGGCGCACCCGTTTTAAGTGCTTGTAATGGTGTGACAATTTTAAATTATTCAGACTCAAGAAGTCGTATTGTGCTGTTATGGGTGTAGGTAGATGTGTATCTGCGCACAGCTTGTGCGATGGCGCACGAGGCTTGAGGAGGAGCTGGTCTTGGGCAATCCCTTCACGTTGTGTATTGGACCTCCAGCCCCCTACGTTCGTGGCATTGTGGAAAGGGATCCAGCTCGGCCATAAGTACCAGTCGCCAGTTGGAGACCGGTACCACGATGTCACAGATCCTCAATATGAGCCGTCATGCTAGTGATGAAGACGCTGAGTATCTGACTTCCCTGCTTATCTATAACCTGGTTGAGCGATGCGGCGGGCAAGTGCACTTCACGGCTGAAGAAATTCGCCAAATGCGGGAGCGGCTTTCGACCAAGATGGTGCAAATCCAATTGGGAAATGACTTACGGCTTCGGATCATCGACCGACTGCCGGAACTCCAGTAGCCCACCCTCACCAATCTGTGAGAAATCATATGGTTCCTTTCCGTTTGAACGGAAAGCAGTGGTGGAATCACCTTGCATCCGTGCTTCTCTCAAGGACTTTGGCTCCCAAGTCCAGTACCGTGTGGTACGGCACAGATGGTATGCCATCTGCTCATTAAGGAGCGCAGTCGCACTGCGCTCCTTTCGAATGATGATGGTGAACGGTTACAGGTGGGCCCCGAGAAGCAAGTGCACTCTGCCCTTCTTCGACTATAGAGTAATGAAAAACTGTATCAGAAGGATATGGTTTACCAGGTTCGCATTACCAGGGAGCGAACGTTGGTTGAGCAATTGATTTTGGTAGCCGAGATCCACATTGAGGTATTGGTTAAACGTCTTGTTGATGCCGAGGAAGAACCGGTTTTGATCAAATCCGGCTTGCGGCCCCTTACCCTTAATCGAACCAACCGTATTCGCATTGGCAAAGATTTCATCATAAACCACCAGCCCAATGTCAGGAGCCATGGGTAAGGGGTACGTGAATCGAAACATCTGGCGGAACCGTACGGCAGTACCATCTGCATGTTCAATCCAACGCTCTTCTAGGCGAGTGCGGCTGAGAAAATTGAAGTCTCCCAATTTGGTCGTATAGTTGACCTGCTGATAGATCCGGTTTTCCTCGAAGAAGGGTGACTGAGGAAATGTATGGCTCTGATTAAAATTACCGACCCATGCATAGCCTTGCCAGATCGAGATGTTGTCCGTGAGCTTATATCCGATGGCTGGACGGAGCAGCAGCTGATCGATGTTTGTGACATCATCCCCGATTCGTGTGTTGACCTCCATGTAAGCAAGAAACCGATTCGGGAGGTTGACGGTCAGATAGACCGGAGCCCAGAGTCGGAAATCCGATCTCGTATTGGGTCCCAATTGCTCGTACGCCTGCACAGGCGTCACACCGATACCCGACAGGTGCCAAACCAAAACGCTGATTGCGACCAGCAGTCCCCACTGGCGCGTTCGATGATTTGCTGCGGTCCTCTGCATAACTCCTCCTCATGTGGGCCTAGAACGCGTGAGCCGAGAAAACCCCGCTCGTTGTCCTCGATGAAGGCGATCGCCGTTCCCGTAGACCTCACCCCAGGATGGGTGTAGTCAACCTGAGACGCCAGCTCCCTCCCTCGCCTTCTGCTGAAGCTTGTACCTCACCCAGAGCGAGAAACGCCAGTCAGAAATTCCGGTAAGGCGCTCCATTCCTTGCCGGAGATTGCGCCAAGATCCGGACTATGCTAGCTACTCTCCATGCTCCACATTTCATCGTCCGTTTCGATTCCCGATCATGAAATCGACCTCCACGCTGTCCGCTCACAAGGGGCCGGCGGCCAGAACGTCAACAAGGTCTCAACCGCCATCCACCTTCGGTTTGATATTCACGCCTCATCACTACCGCTGTTTTATAAAGAAGCCCTATTGAAGATTCCTGATCACAGGATCTCAGCCGACGGCGTGATCACGATAAAAGCGCAACAATATCGCACGCAGGAACAGAATCGCGAGGACGCGCTCACCCGTCTGCAAAAACTCATTCAACGAGTCGCGATGCCTCGCAAGAAGCGCAAGCCGACCAAACCAACCAAGGGGGCCCGGGAGCGACGAATTGACTCGAAGAAGCGGCAAAGCCGACTCAAGACGCTGCGGAGAACGCTGGAGTAATGCTCAGAACTGGTTTGCGTAGGGATCGGATCTCGACGAGCTACGATCGCTGTTCTTTGGCTTTGGCTGCGTTGGTTTTGGCTTGTTGCAGAAGCGCTTGCGCCTCAGGAATAAAAGAAAGTCGTTGATGTTGCTCGGCGAGGGCCAAGGCCTCTGATGCCAGGGTCGCCGCCTCGTCATGTCGGCCCCGTTGGCACCAGACTCGCGCGAGCGCCAACCTGGCATTGACCGCCTTTGGCGCTTGCGTGACGACCTGTCGTAAGAGCTGCTCCCCCTGTTCTGTATCGCCGCCTAAAAAACCAGGCAACTTGACGAGAAGCGTGCCCTTGGCAGAGAGCGCGTCGATATGGGTCGGGTTGATCTCCAGCGCTCGGTTGAGCTCGCGCATCATCCGGCGAAGTCCGAAGAGGGAGGTGAGGTTTTCACCATCGATGCGCAGCAACTCTCCCAGATTGCAGAACAAGGCAAAGTGGGCATCGGCATTGCCTTCATCCGCCACCACCGCCTGTTCACCCAACCGTTGTCCTTGCTGAAAATGGGCAAGCCGCGAAGTGCGATCCGTGGCGAGCCGCCCTTGATCACACTGCTCAAGGGCCTGTTTTGGGAGTGACTCCCCGGAGGCTTGAGCCTGGACAGGAAGGGCCGAAAGAGAGATTCCGCTTGAGATGAGAATGGCCAATACCGACGAAACGATCCGCATGTAGTCCAAACCCTGTGGCAGGTTCCCCACCGTCCATGAAAACGGGAATGTCAGCAGCAAACCCGATGCCACAATACTGCGCCCTACAGTATTCTCAACTCATTGATAACGTGAGCCTACTCCAACAACCCTATTTCACTTGTTGAACGAAAGTCGGGCGGGCTGAACAAGTTACGCCCCCGACCACGCCCACACTAGGACCGGAGTCTGGCCGGTGTCGACACCGACCTACTCGCTTGGAGCGACCATCCCGAGAATATTGAATCCCCCGTCCACATAAATCACTTCACCGCTGATTCCCCGCCCTAGCGAGCTGACCAAGAACAACGCTGTATCGCCGACATCGCCCTGTTCGGTAGGCCGCCGGAGAGGAGACACTTCCTTGTGATGATCCACCATCTTGCTAATACCTGAGACCCCGCGAGCCGCCAG
>JAOUGT010000025.1 GCA_029865485.1 Nitrospira sp. | reverse complement strand
TTGAGCAGCATGGGCGCAGTTCTCCTTCCCCCTCTGGGCTTTATTCAGTCATTCAACCAGTTGGACGATCGTGACCGTCCTTCACCGAGCACCATCTTCAACCGGCTTCGACCGGAATCATGTCCGGCCTGATTCCCCACATTCAAGCGATACGTGAACGGCGGAACATAGCATGATTCGTCATGCCATGTGAATGTGGTCCATGCACAAACGAGCGAGGAATCGCCGTGACGAACCCTCATCTTCGCCGGCGATATTTTTTGGAGCGTACTGATTGTAAAGGGTGCTTACGTCGATCTATTCGGAGATGAGAAAAGGGACGAGAAGAGAAGCATGCACAAGGTCACGCCGGTACGGCTTATCGACGGTGAGACTTGATGTAGACGGCCTGTAATCCCACGATGGTCTTAGCGTCACGAATGGTTCCATCCTCAATTTTCGTGATCGCCTCTGGAAGCGGCATCTCGATCACATCCAACACTTCATCTCGATCCAATTGCTGCTGTCCTTTCGTGAGGCCGGTCGCCCGGTAAACATGAATCACCTCATCCGCAAACCCTGGCGCAGTGAAGATACTAGAGAGCAGATCGAATGAAGAGGCCCGATAGCCGACTTCCTCTTCCAGCTCTCGCTCGGCACAATGCAAAGGCTCCTCACCTGGGGCGAGTTTGCCGGCAGGAATTTCGTAAATGAATCCACCGGCTGCATGGCGGAACTGTCGGATCAAGACCACCGTGCCATCGTCTTTGACGGGCACCACGGCTGCGGCCCCTGGGTGCCGAATCGTCTCGAGGTCCACCGTGACGCCGTTGGGCAACTGCACAGTATCCACGTTGAGGGTAATGACTTTGCCGGTATAAATATTCCGTGTCATGGGAGTAGATGGCTGATAGCGCATAGCCTATTGCAAGGAGGTCTTACAATCGAGATCGGCTTTCTCGTTCCTGCTCTATGCCACACGCTATCAGCTCTTGGGTTTCTTGTAGAACGGTGGCTTCACCACCTGCGCAGGAACGGCTTTCCCCCGGATGTCGATCCGTATCCTTGTCCCAGGTTCAGCGTAGCCCGGCGAGATATAGCCCAACCCGATTCCTTTTTGCAGGAATGGTGAGAGATTGCCGCTTGTCACCTCACCGATCGACTGCGCCTGTGGGTCGGTTGAACGAATGGTGAAGCCATGGCGTGGGACGGCCTTTTCAAGCAATTCAAATCCGACCAATCGACGCCCCAAAGCCTGCTTCTGTTGAGACAAGAGTGCCGAACGACCGACGAACTCACCCTTCCCAAAATTCACGACCCACTCAGTGCCCGCTTCGAGCGGACTGATGTCTTCGCTGATATCGTTTCCGTACAACAGATAGCCCATGTCCAGTCTGAGCAAATCACGCGCGCCTAACCCCGCCGGCTTGAGGCCGAGTGGCTGACCGACTTTCAAAAACTGCTCCCATGCCGGGCCTGCAAGATGGGCAGGAAGGTAGAGCTCATACCCCAGCTCACCGGTATACCCGGTCCGTGAGACAACGACCGTGCCGCCGAATGCGGTGACCTCCAGGCACTGCCTAACTTTTAGATCCGCAACCTCGCCAACACCGGCGGCGATCAAGATATCGCGTGAGAGAGGGCCCTGCACGGCAATCTGTGCCAGCTCCGTCGAACGATCCGTGACCTTGCAGCCTTGCACATGGGAAACTTTTTCCATGAACCAGGCGACAATCTTCTCGCGATTCGAGGCATTGACGCAGACCAGAAACTCGTAGGGTTTGACGTGATAGATAAAGATGTCGTCCTTGATCCCGCCCTGGGAATTACACACCATCGAATATTGCGAGGAGCGGACGGAGATCTTGGAGACATCGTTGGTGGTGACGTACTGCAGAAACCCGACGGAGCCTGGACCGGAGACGCTGATCCGGCCCATATGGCTCACGTCGAAAAGACCGGCCTTGCTGCGGACGGTGTGATATTCATCCACCACACCGCTGTACTGGATGGGCATTTCCCATCCCGCGAAATCAACCAGCTTGGCGCCGGCTGCGCGATGCTGTGTGATGAGCGGCGTCTGCTGCACGGTTGTGCTACCGTACCCCGAGTAATTCGACATCGAAAATCAACGTCGCATTCGGTGGGATCACTCCGCCGGCACCACGCGACCCATAGCCTAAATCAGAGGGAATAGTGAGCTTGCGCTTGCCGCCCACCTTCATGCCCTGGACCCCTTCATCCCACCCTTTAATGACGCGTCCGGCGCCGAGTGGAAAAGAAAAGGGTTGGCCACGATCGACGGAGCTATCGAACTTCTTTCCGTTTTCCAGCCAGCCTGTATAGTGCACGCTCACATTCTGGCCTGCAACGGCCGCTTCCCCTGTGCCGACCACTTGATCGACATATTTCAGCCCGGAGGGCGTTGTCACTTCCTGATTACTCCCAGCCATGGAACCTCCTACTCCCAATGAGAACGTCGATACCGTCAGCACGACGATCGCCATGAGTGATGAACGAGACAGTGATGTCATAGGATCTCCTCCTCACCTTGTATGGCATGATCAGGACGGTTCGGTCAACCTGGACAGGCTAGGAGACTGTCAAGAAACTAGGCTGTTGCTCGATTATTAGAAGAAGGTTGGAATTCGCAGGCTTAATCTAAAGAACCCGCAGGATGTTCAAAATGGCATTCCAGCAAGGCCGCAGCGAGTGAAGAGGCGAGGCGTACGCTTCGGTACGTTGAGCCTCTGAACGATGCGAGAACGAAGCTGGAGGACTTTTTCAACATCCTGCTAAGAATCGCGTTCGGCGAAGAGGGCCAAGCTCGCGGTGTAGCCATGCAGGAAGTTTCGTCCACCGACCGGGCCGATTTCACCCTGTGCAAAGAACCCGGCGAGGGGAATCGAACCTAATCGCGCCGAGGCTGTCCCGGCGTCATGGTTGGGTGTTCCGAACAGTCCCTGGCCTCGGCCGCAACAGCTGAACATCAGCGCGCCGAGCGGAGGATGCCGATGCCGTTCCCGATCCGCCGCGAGCAGCGAGTGGAACTCGTCGCTGGCGGAGGCGGCATCACGGAGCTGAAACTGAACGGTTTGCCCTTCTTGCACAATCTCACCCACCGCGACCGCGCCGGTCGTTTGATCGGCCCCGAGCAAATTGCGGATCAAAAAGTCGCCACGTTCAAACCGGCTTCGATGTTCGTCGATCACGATCCCGAGGTGGATAGCTCGATTAGCACGTGATCGCTCCTCCTCCGGCATCGACTCAAACACGGTTTGCAAGCGTTCCAACGCCGGGGCCCCTCCCAACTCGTGAATCAGATTGCGTTCCGCCTTCGTCACGACAAACCGTTCACCGATGAGCCGGCAGCCCTGAGAGATTACTGGGCGGATGGAGACGGCCCCGGAAATCCGCACCCCAACCAGCCCTCCGTCATACACCTGCTCGTTGAGCAGCAAGCGATTCGCCCCCACCTCTTGGCCACCCCCGGCAAGGCCACCGATCGCCTTGGCGCCAGGGTATCGATCGTCCAAGATCCCGAGAATGTCTTGAACCGGGGTGGTAAAGGGATCGGCCAGAAGAAGGAACGTCGCGTCATCCACTCCCGCATCAGGCCATCCCATGAGGGTAAATTGATCCTGGGTCGGGGAAAAGGACGAGTGCAGCGGGTGGAGCTGGACATCAGGAAGCACGGCCGCCCAGACGGTCATCGCAGGCGTGGTTTCCACCTCCTCCGCCCCAGCGATCACACCCTCTCCACTGCAGCCCAGGAGGAGTCTGGAACGAAGAGTTCCGGTCAACACTGTGGCTACTCGATCGACCTCTTCTGCATGGTGCGCAGAGAAGAAGACACAGGCGAGATCGATCGGAGTTCCACCCAGTCTCGCACGAATACCCGCGGCGACCTCTAATGCTGCTGCCTCGGTATCGACCTGTTTTGAGAGTGAAACGGCAAACTGCATGGAACAGCCTCAGGTGTGGAGCAGGATATCGAAACAGATCTGTGAATGAAGGCACAAACCGGGAACGGTCCAGCAGTCAGACGCCCGGATCCATCCGCTGGGCTCGGGTCTGTGCGAGTTTCTTATAATACCGCCACAGATAGGAATGGAAATCATCGACTTGCGCCAGGAGGTAATGCAGTTCCGTCGGATCCTCGGTTTCAAGGGCGGTCACCATCCGAGCCTTGAGAAACTCCGCGAAGGCTTCCGTTTTTTGCACGGCCGTCAGGAGTTGCAACCCGCCGCCGATCTGGTACTCGCTCATACCATCCCTCCCGGTTAACGCCCTGCAGAATACCGAGGGGATCTCCATATTTGCAAGCTTTGAGGATCTGACAACGGATGCTCTGAACTCGAGTTGATCAGTCCCGCCGTGAAACGGACAAGACCGTTGTGAGGCGCACGATGTCGAGGGCCTCTATCGTACGCCCATCGCGGCCTGTAACGGAGGTCGCCATGGTCAGGGCATTCAGGATGGCTTCTTCCGTAGCCTCGACCGTAGCGGTGATGAGCGGATTGAGATGCGTATCAGCCAGATGGATCGAGCGGTAGGTCGGCTCTTTGGGATAGTGCGGAATGATATTGGCGGTGGAAAAGGCGAGCATGAAGTCGCCGCTGCCATGGCGAGCGGTGGAGCCAGTGCGGGCGAGACCCAGCGCGGCACGCTTGGCGAGGCGCGTCAATTGCCGGCTGTCGAGTGGCGCATCGGTGGCGATCACGATGATGATGGATCCTTCGCTTTGGCCTGGTACCAGCGCCTCCGATGTCTGCACGGGCTGTTCGTAGAGCTTCCCCACCGGTACGCCGTTGACCAGCAACTCTGGCCGTCGTCCATGGTTGGCGTTGACGAGGACCCCAACCGTATAGCCGCCTTCCTTGTCTGACAGTTGTCTCGATGACGTGCCGATGCCCCCCTTGAACCCATAGGACACCATGCCGGTTCCCGCACCCACGGTACCTTCTTGCACCGGGCCGCTGGTCGCGCCGTCGAGCGCGGCGATGACATCCTGCTCGGACACGTGCCGGCCCTGGCTGTCGTTCAGCCGGCTGTCGTCGCACTCGGCCACGACTGGGGTGAGGGTATCGTCCGTGATGCCGATCTCCGGGTAGCGTTGGATCATCCAGCTCATGACGCCGTTCGCAACACGCGGGATGTTCAGGGTGTTGGTGAGGGCAATGGGGTACTCAAGAAAGCCGGACTCGGCGACCCACGAAAGCCCCGTCATTTCACCGGTGCCATTGAGGACGAAGAATCCAGCCGGCACCTTTTGATGCCAGACATCATCGCGTGGAATGACGACGGTAACACCGGTCCTGACCGGACCCTCTCCCGGTTTGAGCGCACCCTCTCCTCGGATGAGGGTCTGATGTCCCACCTTCACCCCGGCTACGTCCGTGATGGCATTGAGCGGACCGGTTGGATAGCTGCCGATGACGATACCGAGGTCGCGAATGCGTGGGCGTGGTTGGTCAAGTTCAGCCGCCGCGACGGAGAGACTGCCTGAAATCAGAGCAGCCACACCGCACAGCAATACGAGAACACCTGGTCGCTTCACGATAGACAGCAGACAGCAGGGCGCTTCCACATGTGGCCGAACACCCGTTCGTTCATCCTTCGAGAACCTCAGGACGAACGACATAGTCATGGATGAAACCCTACGCTCCCGTTCGGGCTGAGCCTGTCGAAGCCCGTGGTGCGAGTCTGAGGAGACATCCCGCTACACTTCATGCGTGCTGCCCTGATGGGGTATCCGCACATCGATCTTGGGGTGTTCTGCTTGGATCGCGGCCCCAAGCGAGAGGGCCTGTTTTTCTTCTCCATGCACGATAAAGACGGTGCTGGGCAAGGGATTGATCGCGCGCACATAGGCCAAGAGGTCGTCCCGGTCGGCATGGGCCGATAATCCGTTGAACTTCACGATCTGTGCGCGGCGTTTGGTCGGCACGCCGAAGATGGGCACCACGTCCCACCCTTCAACCAGCTTGCGACCCAGCGTATGTTCCGCTTGAAAGCCGACGAACACAATGACGTTGGCCTCATCCTGAATCGCATGCTTCAGATGGTGAATGACGCGTCCCCCTTCACACATCCCGGAGGAGGAGATGATGACACAGGGCCCCCGCATGGCATTGAGTCGCTTGCTGTCCTCCGATGACGACACAAAATGGATGTAGCGGGAGGCAAAGACATCGTTGTTCGAGGAGAAGGTCTTCAAGGTCTCCTCGTCATAACATTCCGGATGTCGCTTAAAGACCTCCGTGGCCTTATCCGCCAAGGGTGAGTCGATATAGATAGGGATGGGATCGACGCGTCCCGCACCAACCAGTTCCTTGATCCGCATCACCAGTTCCTGCGTGCGACCCACGGCAAAGGCCGGGACGATGATCTTGCTCTTGTGCTGACGAGCATGGGCGATCAGGTCCTGGGCCTTCTTCTTCATCTCCTCGCCGGCCTGTTCGTGCAATCGATCGCCGTAAGTTGATTCGAGGATCAGGACATCGCAGGCTGGCGGCGGCTCCGGGTCACGCAGGATCGGCATATGGGAGCGACCCAGATCGCCGCTGAACAACACAGTGGTGGTATTTCCGCGCGCCGTGTACTTCACACGCACGGCGGCAGATCCCAAGATATGACCGGCGTCGTGAAACGACGCAACCACACGCGGGGCGATCTTGAGTTGATCGCCGTAGCGCACGCCTTCGAACTTCCTGACAATCTTCCTGACATCGTCGCCGTCGTACAGGGGCTTCACACAGGTACGCCCACGTCGTTTCTCTTGTTTATTCACATAGCGACAATCATTTTCCTGCACGCGAGCGGAGTCTTCGAGCATGATCCCGGCCAAGTCAGCGGTGGCCCTGGTGAGATAGACCTTCCCTGAAAAGCCCCGCCCTGGTAGCACAGGCAGTGCGCCGGAATGATCGATATGGGCATGGGAGAGCAACACGGCTCCCAACGACTTGGGATCAAACCCGAAGTCGCGGTTCCGTCGCATCGCTTCATCTCGGCGCCCCTGAAACATGCCGCAATCGAGCAACATGCGGAACCCCGGGACCTCAACCATATGGCGGCTTCCGGTAACCGAACGAGCTGCCCCGTAAAATGAAAGTTTCATGTGGCGGGTACTCCATTGTGGCGTGCGATCAGGTCCCAGGCTTCCTGGGCCGTCTCTGCATAGTGAAAGAGCTTGAGATCCGTTTGTGCGATCAACCCATAGTCCACCAGTAGTTGCCAATTGATCAGTCGCTCCCAGAAGTCTCGCCCGACGAGGACCACCATGACCTGATCCGTTTTGCCGGTTTGCAGCAGGGTCAGTGTTTCGAACAGTTCGTCCAGCGTCCCGAATCCTCCTGGAAACGCCACCAAGGCCTTCGCTCGAATCAGGAAGTGCATTTTTCTGATGGCGAAATAACGAAACTGAAAACTGAGCCTGGGGGTGATGTAGGGATTTGGATATTGCTCGTGCGGGAGCGTAATGTTCAGCCCGATCGATTTGGCGTGCACGTCCGCCGCACCACGATTGGCTGCTTCCATGATACCGGGGCCACCGCCCGTGACAATCACATAGTTACACCGACCATCGATCTGGCAGGTGGACGACACGAGGCGGCTGAACTCTCGTGCCACGTCATAATATTTGGCGAGTTCAAACTGCCGCTTGGCGATAGCAACTTGTTGTTGAAGCGCACGATCGTGGGGCGCATGATCGGCCTGCTCTTCTGCCCGCCGCAACGCCTGCGTGGCAACTTCCGGCTCCTGCAATCTTGCGCTGCCGAACACCACGATGGTGGATTCGATGTGTTCTTCTTTTTGAATGAGCTCGGGCTTCAGTAGCTCGAGACCGATTCGAATGGGACGCAACTCGTCTCGTTGGAGAAACTCGGTATCTTTGTCTGCTGGGATATAAGAGGAGGAGTCATTCGTTGGGCATGGCGTGGGATCTGATGTTCCCTGGGTCATGGCGAGCCATTATAGCTGGACCACTGCTTGCTCGCAATTCGTCCTGCGGGGAAACCCTTGATTGCTGAAAGGGATAAGGATGGAAGGGTGGCCTGGTCAGGTGCCGCTGAAACTCTTGATTTAACACGACCCACTGGGGGTCACACAATAGTTGGAACGCGTCAACGCCAAGTCCCGTTCGGGAGAAGATGAGATCGGGATCGACCGGTGTCCAGGGTTTGGCTAACCAACCAAAATTGACCCGGGAGTACTTGAGGTCAAGAAATCGGTAGGTGGCCACAATCCCCGAATCAGACTCGACGATGGAATTCGGCACCCCTAGTTTGGCGACCACCTCAGACAAGGTGGTCTGTCCCGGCACGATGAATGCGACATCCTCCGGCCCAAGCGAGGCATTGAACGACACCCGAACCACATTACAACCCAGTGGGGCGAGGCAGACGAGGGCTGCCAATAAAAGTGAGGCCACTCTACCGGTTCGATTCGTCATGTTATTCCCCAAACGGCCAGAATCGGAATGCCAATGCCTTGGTGCGTTTCGATGAGATCACATCTTCAACGATCCCATCCCGGTTGAGGATGACGAAGAGGTCATCACTTTTAATAGAAAGACGTGAGAAATTGAGGATGATCAGCAGGAGACTGCCCGCTTTGGCATCGTATCGGTAGTACTGAAACACGTCTCGACCATTGAGTGGGACCAGCCGATCTGGCGCGCCCAGGAGGCGAAAGACCTCATCTTTCGTGGTGACCCCTTTCTGAATCGCTGCAATGCTGTCTGATTTGATGTCGTCCCCTAGCGTCCCCCGACTGAAGGCGCAGCCTTGCATCAGCAGAACCATCATCAAAAGAGTATGTATGAATCGAGATATCTTCATATCGAGGACTCCTTTTCAAGGATTCGGTCTCTGATGGGCTAGGATGAAATCCTGTTCGTAGACAGTATAGACCGCAGGAGTAAGACCTACACTTCGATAGACTGTTTGGGCGCGGCGATTCTGGTGTTCGACATAGAGACGGATCCCGCAGACCTGCGGATCCCCCTGGGCTCGCGCAGCAATGTGCCCGTGCATGGCTCGATACACTCCACGGCGGCGCCACTCTGGTGTGACATAGACGCTCTGTACCCACCAAAAGACCCCGTTTCGCCAGTCACTCCACTCAAACGTGATCATCAGCTGGCCGACGGCGGTTCGGGTTGCCTCAACTGATGTTTCTGCCACGATGTAAAACCCATACTGATGATGGGCCAAGAGTGCGAGCGTGCCCTGTCGGAGCCGATCGAGATCCAGCCTGCGCTGTTCGGTTTCGAGTGCCATGGCCGCATTGAAACCGACAATCGTCTGCACGTCGTCCACCGTGGCTGGTCGAATATTGAACAGGTCGCGAGTCATGATCTCGGCAGAATGGATGGGGACGTCGCGAGCCATCCGGCCGGCGGTCTGTAAAATCCCGCCGAGAATTCCATCTTCATGGCTTCTTCAACTGGAAGATTGATGGGTTTGAGTGCCGTTTCTGGAATGAATGCCAAATAGCCCGTAAATGGATGAACCGCTGTGGGGACAAACACCATCATGAGAGCATGGGATGGGTCGACCTGAAGACAAGTCGGGGCGGTGCCCATCACAAAACCTAATGCCCAGCAGCCATCTCGAGGAAAGGGGAAGGCGACGACCGTGCTATGCCCAAAGCGTGAGCGGAAGTTTACCAGATCTGTCATGCCTTTTAAGGTGAGATAAATGCTTTGTACGAGTGGGATTTGTTCGATCCGCCGTTCCAGGCGTTCGAACAAGCCTCGCCCCATCATGTGATCACCAATCACTCCGGCAAGAATGAGCAAGAGTACCAGGAGCAGTAGACCAAGACCTGGAAAGGGATAGACCAGATATCGGCCGACCACATTATCAAGGGTGTTAAAGAGAGTCGACAAGATCAAGACGGTGGCCCAGGCCGGCACAATAAGGATGAGCCCAGCCACACAGGTTTTCCAGAAGGCTTTCACCATAATTCCGTCCCTGGCCACAAGCTGATGGTAGTCTAACAGAATTTGTCATCGGTGGAGAGATCTTGAGACTTCATCGTACTTGATGGCATGATGCTGCACAAGACATGTGTCAACCCTAGGGAAGGATAGAGCGTATGAATATTAATCCCGATCTCCTGGCCATCCTTTGTTGCCCTGAAACAAAACAAAAAGTCACGGTCGCAGAAGAGGCCGTCATCGTCACACTGAATACCTTGCTCACTCGGGGGGGATTAAAAAATAAGGGCAATCGACCGGTCACGGAGCCTTTTGAAGGGGGGCTTATCCGAGAAGATGGTACGCTTCTCTATCCCATCAGAGACAATATTCCCGTCATGCTGATAGAAGAAGGGATCCCTCTGGCCCAGAGTCAGTGACTGCGTCCCCTTGTCGTGGTTTCTCCCTGCCTGGCGGGTCATCCTTCTAACGTCACAGAGTGCTTCTGAGAGACATTCTGTAGTCGCCTATGGTTCGCAATTCGAATTTCCTCTACTGCTCCTGGAAACAACGTTTTTCTCGAACGTGTCCGGTCGTGAGATGGGAGCCTGAAGAGCCACGCCATTGGTCAGTGAGCGAAGAAGCGAATCATCCTCGCAGCCATACAGTGCGCTTCCGAGTGCCGTGAGTGCAGGACTGGTGGTGCTTCCCCTCCTGCTGCTGAGCAAACGCCAGCCTTACTCAGAGTCGGACAGACTACGGTCTCACAATGCGAACAGGTTTTTCTGGATTCTCCGTCTTTGATCCAGTCGAGGTCCCACACTGCGCACAGAGATATTCATACAAATTACCGGTGGGAAGGACGAGGAGGAGCCGCTCTCTGGTTGGTGTCGCAACTCGGCACCGAGGACAGAACAGTAGGGAGGCATTTAACGATCCGAATTGGTCCTGCTGGCCTTCCGCGGAGGGACGAGGGCGACTTCGTGGTGCCTGGTGGCGACCAGAAATCCACGGCATGCCTGTTTTACGAGGTGGCTGAAACATACGGCATTCTATGGAGATCCCTACGGTCCGGTCAAGTTATTACCGGTTCATATAGGAATCGAGCAGACGGATCAAAGAGGATTCGCCCTTAAAACACTGCCGATCTCATCACCAGAGAGGAGGACTCGACGGGGCCCCCGCTCACACATCGCTGAGCGGTGTGTGCCCCGTGTAGAGGGATTACTGGTCCTAGGCAGGAGTTTTAGCAGACTCGATCTCAGTCGCGGTGATCAGGCTCGACAGGTAGTCCGCCACGAAATTGAGGGCCTCCTCACGTCCATCAGCTCGCCGTCCTTTTTCACGCCTTTGAACTGATAGTTCATGTTCGAGGTCTGACTTTACTTCGCCCAAGATTCGTTGAAGCGATGATGGTGTCAGGTTGGTATCCATCTCTTCAAGTTCTTGGCAGCGATCAAGGACCCAATTGAGACCCTCAATACGTCCGGCATAGTGCTCCTGCTCAGCGGTATCGATCCGTGCCATGGCAGTGGCGAAGGTTTGGGCTTCATAGATCAGGTTATAAAAGCTGGTGACCGCGCGTTGTAAGGATGGATTCATAACACTCCTTTTCCATTAGATGAGTGGCAATTATACATCAGATTACTGGTACAACAAGGAGAATTTTTCTCCCGTCACGATCTTACTGATCCTGTAAAGGCCCCACGAGTCCTTCGTCTGTCTGATTTTGTCCTGATCTCACGTTTGCCGAGTGCCCTTCTGTGCCACGATGAAGCCACTGGATGATTACGGCTTTGAGATCTACTCGTGCCTACGCGACGACAGGATAGAGTGGCACGATAATGAACGCGTTTATGATCTACAGGAACGCGTGATGCTCACGCTTGAGAGTAGCCAGGGTGTTGTGAAAGAACAGCGCCCCTAGATTGGTGTTGCTGGTTGTAACTACCACGGCAGGCCGGTGTGAGACAGCACTGAACATCCCTTCAGGATGTGAAAAAGGCCATCCAGCAAGGCCGCAGCAAGCGAAGGGGTGAATCGTAGACTGTTTTCATCCACCCGCCCATCGCCAGTGTGAACAAGCATTTGCCCGCGCCGTATGTTGAGGCTCGGATCGACTCGAGGACGCCGGTGGCGGGCTTTTTCCGCATTCTGTTAGGTGAAGAGCAGGGAATGAAATTCGTTCATGAATCCGTAATAGAGCGGGGCGAAATCTTTCAGGCAATCTGGGCTGGTTTCCTTGAGTTTTTTAAAAAAGAAGACCTGGGCACGAGGGTCGAGTTGCTCCAACAATTGGCTCAGTTCACCCATTGTATAGCTGCCGGAAGGGACGCTGAGAATGTAGTGAACCAGACGTTCCACGAATTGCTGAGCGATATATTCGCTGGCAAGGTAGCCGTCAGGAAGCTTGCCGGTCGCAAGGAATTCACCGAAGGGAATGGCCTGGGCGGAAAATGGGAGACTCTGCTGGGGCTCGGCTGTCACGCTGAATCGACTCCGGGGTTGGGAGATAGGATCGTCGTCTCAAAAAAACTTTACTGGAGGTCCTGTATCCCGTCAAGTGTGCAGAAGATTCATGAAGTACTGAGTCGAAAGTCCACTGTTCATGGAGAATCAGGCTCTACTCCTAAGGGGAAGATGGACATATGGATGCAAGCGAGTCCTACACTTGGATTGAAGTGAATGTTCTTTCGGCCAAGGTTTCAGGAGAAGATCGGTGTTAAGTCAACTGAGTAGGACAACCCATGTTTACGTCTTAAAAGAAACGGGGTGGAGCCCCGTTCGGAACTCCACCCCTTTGTACCTTGCCGGTCCTTACGACTTATAACCAGGTAACCCGTTCAGCTGGCCGGATGTAGATCGGTTCTTCCACCTGAATACGGGCGACTTCCTTCCCCGACTTATTGAACCCCAGGACGGTGTCGTTGTACATCTCAAATCGCTTTCCGTGGATCTGGGTCTCGAACACTTTCGGCCCAGGGATGACATCGTAACGGAAGACGATCTGCTGGCTCGCTCTCCAGAGCTGGAGCACCGCTAGGAGCTCCCGACTGGGGACCAAGTACTTTTCAATGGCGTTGTCCACACCGGGGCCAAACATCTGCCGGGCATACCCGCGCGGTGAATGGCGTGGAGGAATGTAATAGCCGTTTGGTTCCGTGCCCCACTGTGGGTAAAGCGGCAAGGCGACCTGTTCGACACGGATCGCGTAATACAACGGATGCCAGCGATCCTCAGCCCACAGACCATCCTCGCCGATCCGCATCAAACTCTGCATCCGAATCTTTCCGACGCAGGCAGCCATACAGCGTGTTTCCATTGGCTCACCACCAGTCAGCGGATCTTTTCCTTCGATACGGGGATAACAGGCAATACACTTCTCGCTCACCCGGGTTGTGCCCCGATACATTGGTTTTTTGTATGGACACTGCTCCACACACTTCTTGTATCCGCGGCATCGATTCTGGTCGATGAGGACGATTCCGTCCTCAGGCCGTTTATAGATCGCCTTTCGTGGACAGGCGGCTAAGCAACCTGGATAGGTGCAATGATTGCAGATCCGTTGAAGGTAGAAGAAAAAGGTCTCATGCTCCGGCAAGCTGCTGCCGGTCATTTTCCAGGGTTCATCCCGTGAGAACCCTGTCTTGTCGATTCCTTCCACCAGCGCACGCATCGAGGTGGCAGTATCTTCATAGATATTCACAAACCGCCATTCCTGGTCTGTCGGAATGTACCCAATCGCTGCCTGTCCAACCTTGGCTCCGGCATCGAAAATGGTCATCCCTTCAAAGACCCCATACGGGGCATGGTGCTTCCGTCCAACGCGAACGTTCCAGACCTGTCCACCTGGATTGACCTGCTCAATAAGCTGGGTGATCTTGACGTCGTAGAACTGTGGATACCCACCATAGGGCTTGGTCTCGACGTTGTTCCACCACATGTACTCCTGACCTTTCGAGAAGAGCCAGGTCGACTTATCAGCCATACTACAGGTTTGGCACGCTAAGCAGCGGTTGATATTGAAGACAAAGGCAAACTGCCACTTTGGATGCCGCTCCTCGTAGGGATACAGCATCTTTCGTCCCAGCTGCCAGTTATATACTTCAGGCATAGTCTCCTCCGTAATTCATCAATGGGCTATTGTCGAACTTCGTCGGCTCGTGCCTCATTCGGCGAGAGCCTGAACGCTGTGCCAATAGCATTTAGACCTTGATCTTGATGTGCTCACCTTTCAGCCACTTGATCATGAACTCATTCTCTTGGCCCGGAGTAAATCCTGTCCGAACCGGCTCCCATGGACCACGTGCACCGATACCGCCGTCTTCCGCCTTGGTGATACGGATGAGACATTCCTTCGGTACCGTGTTGATCGCGTGGTGATCCACTTGATAGCCCCACTTGAACTTCCAGGCGATTGCATGCTTGCCGGGAAGTGAGTCGGTTTGATGCATCGGCATCAGCCAGTTTCTTGTAAATGACTGTTGAGCACCATATCGGAAGTTCGACTGATAACCAGTGTCAATAGCGATCGCTCGTCCATCCGGTCTGGTCTCATGGCCTTTCACGGACTTGGGCGTTGCCACGTAGGGAGCATGCTTTGCCATGGTCACGTGGTACGGATAGGCCGGGTTGTACTTCGCACGGATCATAAGCCGAGCCACTTTGTAATAGGGATCGCTCGGCTTCCATCCACGATAGGGACGATCCACCGGGTTACCATCGACGTAGACATAGTCACCGTCGTTGATACCACGGTCTTTCGCAGCCTGTGGGTTAATGTGTATCTGGTGTTCACCAACTCCAGGTGTCCGCTTATCCATGCGATAAGGATCGCCAAAGTTGGACTCGTAAATCTGAACCCAGTCGTTCACCGACCACTGACTATGGACTCTGTGACGAGTCTTTGGCGTGACGCAGTAGAACTGGTATCCCTTTTCCCACAAGGGGTTGGAGTGCCGCACGATTTCATGCCACGACAGCTTGATGTTTCGAACTGTCTTGTCATCATGGTGCTGCGCCGTGATGGGAATACCGTAATCGTCCGGACGGCAATACGGATTCGTCGTGAAGATCGCGTTCGGCAGATAGGGAGTTGCCTCCGGTCCTTCACGGTGGGAAATGAAGTTTTCCCCGTATTCGATTGCTTCCGGTTCGATACGGTAGTTTTCGTACCGCCCACTGCGGGTCCACATCGGCTTGGACTCGTTTGTTTCCTCCCAGAATGGATGGCGTGGGTAGGTACGGACCATGACCATCCACCCCTTTTCCGACTTCAGCATCACGTCGGCTGAATAGCCGTAGAAGGTGCTGGATGCATCCAGCATACGTTGCGCATAGACGTCCACGCGATTGGCATAGACCATGGCGAAGTAGTCCTTCATGCGCTTGTCGCCGGTCATCTCGGACAGCTTGGCTGCAACACCGGCGAAGGTATCGAGATCGTTCCGAGTGTCATACAACGGCCTGATTCCACCCTTCCAAATCTGCACCCACGGATTAGAGACCGTGATCGTCATTTCCGGATAGGTAAACTCCATCCAAGAGTTACACGCAAAGGCAATGTCATTGTGATTCACGTCGGACGTCATTTCGATGTCCTGCGTGATGAGACATTCCAGGTTGGGGTCGACGTTCCGCACCATGTCGTAATGGTGCTTGGCGTTGTTGAGCACGTTGACGTTGACGACCCAGCGGAATTTGCTCGGGGTCGGCATGTGCGTCTTACCGGTAAACACCTTACGGCCATACTTCGGGGTATTGACGATCAGGGCTGTATCGCCGTGGTTCCAGTAGCCGACCTCTTCCCCGTAGTAGTAGGACTTGGTTTTGATTTCTTTCCCGTGTGCATTCGGATCCAACGTAATGTTGAAGGGATCCTCTCCGGTATGTACTGACAAGCCAGCTCCAGACCATGGAGTCGCCGTCCAGGCTCCGGCTTTGTAGTTACCGGCCCAGGTATGTTGGCCTGTACCGAACTTACCAACATTGCCCGTGATGATGAGCACCATGGCTGCCGCACGGCCGTTTGGCGTCATATGGAAATAGTGCGTGACACCTTCTCCATTATGGATGGCCGCAGGCTTGATCGTACCCGAGTCACGGGCCCAACGGACGATGAGGTCCTTTGGAGTGCGGCAGATCTGATGTGTGGTATCCAAGTCGTAGTCTTGGAAGTGGACCAGATACATTTGCCAGACCGGCATCGCGTCAATTTCACGGCCATTGAGCAGCTTCACCCGATAGGTGCCGTTCAGGGCAGCATCAATGCCGCTATTGATATAGTGCCATCCAACCTGCTCACGATGGAGAGGAATAGCCTGTTTCTTGTTCAAATCCCATACCATCATTCCGCCGAGCCGCTCAATATCCTGCGGCTTCAACGCCTGAATACGGCCTGAATAGCTCTTGGAGAAGTCGGGGAATTTATAATCAGGTACAACATCTCGAGGATCCAGGTACTGCAGCGTATCCGTACGCACCAGGATCGGAGCATCGGTAAATTGCTTGAGGAAGTCCACGTCGTGCATATTTTCGTCGATGATGATTTTCATGGCTCCCATGAAGAGAGCACCATCGGACTCGGGACGGAGAGGCATCCAGTAGTCGGCTCGATAGGCCGTTGGATTGTATTCCGGCGTGATGACGACCACGCGTGCACCGCGCTCAATGCACTCCAGCTTCCAGTGAGCTTCTGGCATCTTATTTTCAACGAAGTTCTTCCCCCAGCTGGTGTTCAGCTTGGAAAAGCGCATATCCGAGAGGTCGATATCCGACCCCTGCACGCCGGACCAGAATGGCTGGGATGGGTTCTGATCTCCATGCCAAGTGTAATTCGACCAATAGCGACCACCCTGGGCCTGTTCCGGGCTCACCTTCCGAATCCAGGTGTCCAACAGCGCGTTGATGCCCCCGTTCATACGAGTGTTGCCCATTTTCCCGATGATGCCGAGAACAGGCATGCCAGCACGATGCTTAAAGCATCGCGTACCAGCACCCTTCATCATTTCGATCATCTCGGGCGCATAGCCCTGCTCACGCAACCGTCTCGCTCCAGCCTCTCCGGAATAACGAGTGGCAATGACGATCATGGCCTTTGCGGCATAGGTGAACGCGGTATCCCAGGACACACGGAGCATATCGTCCAAAAACCGGCTGTCGAATTTGTACTTGCGCTTCGTTTCTGGCGTCAGTTCCGGCGATCCATCGTCCATCCATTGCTTCCAGCCCTTCCGCATGAGCGGACCCTTGAGACGGTAAGGGCCGTACACTCGACGATGGAACGTAAAGCCCTTCAGGCACATGCGTGGATTGTGCGCGAACGTACCACGATTCCCATAGAGGTCTTCGTAGGTTTGATGGTCATAGTTCTGCTCGACACGCATGACCACACCGTTTCGGACGAAGGCCCGAACGCGGCAGGCATGGGTGTCATTGGGAGAACAGACCCAGGTAAAGGATGAATCGTAACGATATTGATCGTGGTACACACGCTCCCAGGACCGGTCCGGATAATCACCCAATGGATTCCCGACCTCGATCACAGGCTGGAGCGCCGTCAATGCCAGGACCTTGTCCGCCACGGCTGCGGCAGCAACCGTACCGACAGAGACCTTTAGAAATTGTCGACGTGACAAGAACATTGTGAATACCTCCTCACGTGATGTGAACTTGAACGAGCTTATGTTGTTGATTCTCTTTATTTCCTACAATTCAACTCAGGCTGCCAGACGTTCATCACTGAAACAAGTCCATAAAAAAACAGGCCACACATATACCACCGTGGATAAAACGTCTCAATTACTTTCTTCGCAAGATTCAAACCAATCGTACTCGTGGGCATGCTTAACGGAAATAGTGATTCGTAAGTTGCTGATAACATGGTCTTGTTATGATTTTACAGGAGGGTCATTCTCTGGCACTGCATGGTGCTGACTTGAGTAGTCTACGTATCACAATAGAATGACGTCTAACCGTTCGATACGGCATTTACACTGAATGTGTCGATGCAAGCTATGGATAGTGTGGATATTTTTCAAATTGGCCGGGCGTCAATTTGCAATGTTACCCATTTGTAACTAAAGTCGCCGTTGTGGACTTGAATTTACTCAATCGTAGTGATGTGAATCGTAGCTTGACAGTGACCTGAGAGGTCAGTACACTCCGCCACCGGGCATTTGAGAGCGGGAATAGCTCAGTGGTAGAGCATCGCCTTGCCAAGGCGAGGGTCGAGGGTTCAAATCCCTTTTCCCGCTCCAACAGCTCACCTGGTTATCTTCCAACTTCTCTACTTTCATCCTTGTGCTTGCCCTGCAGTCATCTACTACGAGCCAAGTCTGGTGAGGCTCACGGTTTCACTGAGATGGTCTCCGCAGTTCTAATAGACCGCGGAGTTGGTCTTCCGCATGTTTCATATCCTTTTGGGTGAGCGGGATGTGCCCAAACCTAGTCCGGCAATAGAGTTCGGTAATAGACGCTACCGCCGCATGGGCTTCTCTCCACCGAGCTTGAGTGATCTTGACTAACTCAAGTGGTGCAATCGCCGCAGACCTTGAAAGACCCTGCCCAGCCAGATAGGTGCGCATGCGACGATAGAGATGCGCGATGACGAGTTCGTTACTGCAGGCCTTTCTCCAAAACCTCCAGGTTACCCATGGCCGCTTCCGCGCCAGCCAGAACAAGACGACAAGACTCATCATGGCAAAACCAATGACCTCGCCAAGAAGTCCGATTCTCACCTGAGACATGTCGGGAGTCAGGATCCCGCTCAGCACCGCCATGAAGGTACCGAAAAGCGCGGTCATCGAATCCAGCGCCTTGTTTCGAACCGATACCCCTTCGGCTTTTAATTCTCGAACGACGGCAAGCTGATCTGCAGCGCTATACTGGACGAACAATCGGTTCCATTGGAGCTTAATGTTGTCCACGAGGGGTGCAAGAACTCGCCATACCGGGCCTCCAGCGCCTGGATTGTCTTCGGTGGGGGTTGGATCCATCCCGATCCACCCGGAATGCGGCAGGTACACTTCGACCCATGCATGGGCGTCCTGCTGCCTGACCACGTAGTAATTTCCGTAGTCGTTCCATTCCGTGGCCAGAAAGCCTGTCACCAAACGAGCAGGAATCCCAAGGGTTCGGAGCATGATGACCATCGCCGTGGCGTAGTGCTCGCAGTACCCGGTCTTTCTTGAAAAGAGAAACTCTTCTAGCGGTTGATCCTGTGCGGCAAGTGGCGCATCCAAGCTGTATCGATAGTTGCGAGTTAGATGCGTTTGAATCGCCGCAGCCTTTTCATATGGGTTGCGCTGTCGCTGTGTCACTTCTCCCGCCAAGGTGTTGATACGGTCCGACTGAAACGAGAGTTGCAGATACTGTCTGAGTACCCATTCAGGATAGGGCCCTGGCTCCGGGCCGAGATCCGCTGGTACCAGTGTGTTGGATCGGGACAGGACCGTGTATTCGATTCGTGACGAACTTGGAAAGGGTAAATAGACGGCACCCGTGCCGTCGAAAAAGAGACTGGGAAACGCACCGCTCACACGTTCAATGAACGGCGCGGCAAACAACACTGGTGTATCGAGTGGCTCCAGAAGAATTTTCTGCTGTATTGCTTCCCCAAGCTCTACTCCCGAGGCAACTCGCTTCCTCCGAAACGCGAAGGTGCCAGAACTCTCCTCGATGAGACTCCGCCGATAGCTCAGCTGATTCGTCCATACCTTGCCGTCGTACCGGTCGAAGGAAACCCCTCGAATATAGAGCGGTCTGGCGTCATGCCGTGGGCTCTTGGGTAGCTCGACTCGCATCACCACGCTGGGATCACGCTTGATCGATCCAATCGCACCTAAATTCACTGTATCGGAGAATCCTGACGTACGTAGATTCTCCCCAAACCCCTTCTGATAAATCCCCGCGCTGACCCGTGGGATTGTGAAGAAAATGACCACGGTGATCAGGAATGCCCCAAGAGCCAGCCCGTTCGCCGTCCAAAAAAGGCGCGGCGAGACCCGATCATGTCCTTCGTGACTCTCCTGTCGCATGGAGAGAGCCACCCCGACATTGCCGCCGACCTCGGAACTCTTGGTCAACTGAAACAGCAGGAGGGTCCAGACTCCCGCCAGCAGGTAGACCGAGAAAATCGGGACGAACCACAGATCCGTCGTGAGCGAGCCTGAGGCGAGAATGGCGACGAGACTGATCGCATAGAGATGCAAATAGTCGCGGCGAAGTCTCAGGTTGAAGAGCTTGATGACCATCAGCACCATCAAAAAGTGGAGTCCGGCTGGAAGCAGCTCACCGGAAACCCACAAGAGGTCGATCCAAAATCCCAAAAAGCCGCCGAGCACGATCAGATTCCACCCGATGGTTGACACAGGCATCTGCGTCGCAAATTGCTCGACAGACTTGACCCCTATGTTTCGCAGAAGAACCGCGATCAGCGTCGCGCCGGTCAGTGCGGCCAGCCACTCCGGCAGACCGGCTCCCAGTGTCAATCCAATAAAGGACGCCGATGCCAGCAGCATGGAGGTCAGGTGAAGAGCCTGATTAAGTGGCATGGGCTGCTCCGGGAATAAGTTCCCCATCGATCAAGACACGAGGGAATTCCGTCTTGCCATCTCCAGAGTCGCACCAAGCCTGGACGACAATCGCTGTGCCATCTCCCTCGAGATCGGAATGACCGTCCGGCCATTCGTCCTGCCTCATGGATTCTTCCCGAGGAGCGTCTCGTTGGCAGAGGGCCAACATGCGAAGGAGCTCAAGGCGATGCGCTTCTCCCTGTCCAAATGAAGAGCGATCTGACCCCACACGCAATTGGATGGAGTAGCCGTGATGAATCAGGTGCTGAACCAGCGACGCGGCCAACGAGACCGCACGTTCAAACGGGGCGTCATGACTTGCCGGAACGCTCGTTGGGACATGGATGATCGCTCGACGCTGTGCCTCTGCCTCGGTCTCTCGAATAGTCAGTTGAGACGTCCTAGCCGTTGTCGGCCAATGAATGCTCCGGGAGTCATCCCCCGCTTGGTACAAACGAAGGTTGTACAAGTCACTGCCATGCCCTCGTCGATGGACGGTCTGTTCATACCCCGCGGCGAACAGACCACGAAGGAGACCCTCGTAAATTGGCCGAATCTCCGGGCACACCACGAGCGTGTCCTCCATCGGATAAAAGGCCCGTTTCGTGAAGAGCCCGAAGGGAAATTCTGTGCTGATTCGAATACCGCTCAAGCGCCATCTCCCGCGACGCGTGGGAGTCAATGGGTAGGAAAGCAGCCGGCTTGCGCCTGGAGGGAGGGAGTGAATCTCCACGTTCGGGAAGATGGTTTGGTCAGCGCTCACATCACACAAGGTCAGTGAAAAACTCGTCAATCGCGGTTTCAGGTTCTTGATCGCCAGAACAGAGGTAACTGGGGTGTTGAGGAAGAGGAGATCCGGCACATGCCGGCGAAGTTCTAGTCGTCGCAGGCAATATTCCGCCGCAATGCCTGAGACCAGGATGAGACTCAGCATCATTGACAGGAGGAGATAAAAGAGATTGTTCCCGGTGTTGATAGCCGCGATGCCGATCGCCAGCGTGAAGATCAGGAATTGAAGCCCTTCCGACGTGATCCGCGTAGAACGGTAACGGAATACCCGATGGGCGAACGGCGGCAACTGAAACGGCATAGTCCACCGACTCCCCGAGGGCTGCCCGACTAGAGAACAGTACTAGACGGGGACAGGAATCGTATCAACAACATCACGGATGACGCGTTCGGCTTGCTCAAAGCTTCGTGGGTGAAGACTGGTCTGACGTGCCACCATGATGCGGTGAGACAGCACGATCGGGGCAAGTTCTTTAATATCGTCCGGCAGACAATAGGTCCGTCCGCGCACAAGCGCCAGGGCTTTCGCAGCACGGCTCAATGCAAGCGCGCCCCTTGTGCTCACCCCGAGAGACAAGAGGTCGGAATGCCTGGTACTCTGGACAATGGCCAGGAGATACTCTGTCAGACTTTCTTCCATCAAGACCTTGTCGACTTGTTCCTGGAGCTGGACGACTTCCTGTGCGGTCAACAGCGGGAGTAACTCTTCTGCCGGGTGCAGCGAGGACGGTCGTTCAAGGACCTTCTTCTCTTCTTCCGGCGCTGGATAGCCGATGCGCAGCCTCATCAAGAACCGATCGAGTTGCGACTCGGGAAGTGGAAAGGTTCCGTGATACTCAGCGGGATTCTGTGTCGCAATGACCATGAAGGGCGGGCTTAACGGATAGGTCTTATTGTCGAACGAAATTTGCGCCTCGCTCATCGCCTCCAAGAGACTGCTCTGGGTCTTCGGCGTTGTGCGATTGATTTCGTCCGCTAGGACGATGTTCGCGAAAATAGGTCCGGGAATGAACTCAAACGCCTGTTTCTGCCGATTGAAAATCGATACCCCTACAATGTCGGAAGGCAACAGGTCGCTCGTAAACTGGATACGCTTGAAGGAACAGTCCAGTGACCGAGCGAGACTATGGGCCAGAGTGGTTTTGCCGACTCCCGGAACATCTTCGAGAAGAAGATGTCCGCGAGCGAGCAGGGCGACAAGGCTCATCTCGATAACGTGGGGTTTCCCTTTGATAACCCGAGCAATGTTCTCCTGGATGGCCCGGATGGTCTCCGTAGAAGTCATGGTGAGATTAGGGTCTGAGATGCTGGGAAAGTGCGTGGTGATCGGACACGATCGAAGTCTAGCAAAGGCTCTGGAGACGGTCAATGAAACGCATGTTTTACACGTCGGTGACGCCACACCACGGATAAATATGGCTTACCTACGCCGGAATCAGCGTGATCAGCCAGGGAGGGACCTCCTCTGTCATGGCTGAAAACCTTCGTGCAGTGCTGCTGGCAGGCATGCCCGGGAATGTGGCGCCACGACTGATCCGGACATATCGAAACGCAGCGGCTCGGCCATCCAGACCGCGAGCTGCCTCAGAGTTAGGGTGTACCGAGCTCAGAGGCGCCAGGTCGGCAAGATCGATAGACTCTCCGATCGGTAAACCGCCGAGCACGTCATACAGATGACCGAAGACCGTCGGCAACGTCACGGGCGTGAAGAGCTCATCATGTGGCCGATAGCGCGGATCATCGAGTACCTGCGCCAGAAGCTCCCAAAAGACTTGGGCATCGACTGATCCTAGGACACAGACAGCCCCGCGTTGCGCGAGGAGATTCAACAGCGCACAGGGACCGACCACATCAAATTTCCATGGGGGAAAGAGAAGAGTGCGGTCCCGGTGCTGCACTTCGAGGGCAGATTCCTTCCCGTAGGACGTTTGCCGAAACGCCCCTTTGCTCCGTTCGAGGTCCTGAGTGATCAGCGCCTGGGACAGTCTCGTTGGCTCATAGGCAAAGGTGGGACTCGCAGGTGCCCAACAGGTGGCCATGGTGTAGCGGGGAGCGAGGGATCCTCGTTCATCCAGGGCCCCAAGTTCAAACATGTCTTGATTCCCGAAGAAGGCGAACGACAGTCCTTCGTGTTGTTGCAACTTGCGTAACCTGGCAGGTTCTGCGTGAAGCGGACCACTCAATCGCGATCGCGGATCGAGTCGATCGAGGCAGTGGAGGATGAACGGCTGATTCTCCTGGGCACAGCGCCGACCATACTGATCGACTAGTTCCTCTGCGAAAGAGAGGTCGCCCGCACCGATATCCAGGACCGATGCCACATCGACACGGGACAGCAAATCAAATGGATTCGATAACGTGCGCAGTTCGCTCTCGATCGCTTCGCTCGAAGACCGAGTGATCGGCCACTTGGAGCCGGGACTAGGAACCAAATCAAACCATACGCACAGTGCCCGGATCGCTTTGGCCGGCGGGAGTCCGGTCAGGGCTTTGCACACGTCACCGTTACAATCTTGGAGCCGTGGTGTACAAGGTGGATCAAAGAGACGCAGGAGAGCATCTTTTACCGCCACCGGAAGATCCCTCTGTTGGATGACATCAGAGAGTCGGGCGATCGTGGCAGGAAAGGTGGAACCATCCACCAATCGTCTCGAGGCGTCCCACTGAGCAGGAACCTGGCGTGCACGACGGCTCACGGCACGGCGAAATTCAGCAAGTGCGTCAAGTTGCATCAGGAGTACATATTCAAAGCATGAGCTGTCACTCAGCAGGATAGTGAGGTCTCAACTTCATGGTCAAGTCCGCTTGTTCATGCACAGGCGTTATGGTAGGAGTGGTTTGATGATTGTACGTCCCACATGGCTCTCTGCCCTCCGAGCATGGCCGACCGTCATGCTCATGCTGTTCATGTCCGTACTCGTGTGCGTCAACGGCTCTCTTGCGGAGGATGACAAGAGCTCGCAGACCACTCTGGATGGGAACTGGCAGCCTTGGCAGATCCTGGAGACTCACAGCGGTCGTATCCTACCGTTTGAGGAATGGATTAAAATTCTCGAACAACACGACATTATCTATTTGGGAGAAGAGCATCACAATTCCTTCCATATTCAAGCGGCACTCAAGGTGCTGGACCAGTTGGTGGCGGATGATATAGAACCCACGATCGGTCTGGAGATGTTCGGGTGGGACGGCCAAGCAGCACTTGATGACTATGTCTCGACAAGCAGGCCCATCACCAACGACTTCTTAGAACAGGTACGCTGGAAACAAAATTGGGGTGGCGCCTTCGAAGACTATGCCCCATTAGTGACCTTTGCCCGAGACCATCACCTCTCCGTCCGCGCCATGAACCCGCCTAAGCCGCTCATTCGACGCGTGGTACAGCTTGGTCTTGAGCAGGCCAAGGGGGACCCCGAATGGGCGACGTGGGGAATCCTGCGGGATGAGATCGTCGACGATCCGGCCTATCGTGAACGGATCATGGATCAACTCAAGCGTTGCCATGGAGGCACAGAAGACCATTTCCGCACGATGTACGAGGCCTCCATGGTTCGTGACGAGGGCATGGCAAAGACTCTCGTCACCCGGCAAAAGGAACTTCGCAAAGATACCAGTACCACCCGTCGGATCATCGTGAGTTATACGGGAGGCGGTCACCTCCAATACAATCTGCCCGTCCCTAAGCGGGTCGCCAGACGGCTGGGTGAGGATATCCAACAGACCACTGTGTACATGATGTCCTTTGAGACAAATAAGGCGGACCATGTGCGAGCCCACATGGAAGACCCCATTGCAGACTATATTTGGCTCACTCCGATGGGAAAAACGAACCCCGCAAAACCCTGTCGGTAAGGTCGTCTCGCCAGGCTTCGAATCCCCCTCCCTTGGAGAAACGCACGCTATCTCAAGGTTTCTTGACAGTCTTCAGTTCGGTCGTCAAACTGACGCCATCATGGCCTTAAGAGGACCATCGCGGATCCCCCCCATGCCGAACAGAATTCCCTGCAGCGCCGAGCGGCTCGATCTGTTGGTTCCGCAAATGATCCAAGCAGTCTCGGATGCGTCAGCCTTTCACCTGGCCCGCCAATACATGTCGGAAAATCGGGTTCGCATCGTCGAAGCCGGCAATTCCAAAATCTCATCAACTGTGATTGGAAATGCCGGGCTCTACGAGCAACAGATCCATCTGAAAGACGGCCATCTCATTTCAGCATGCTCGTGCTCCAGGCCGGAAGAACCCATGTGCCGACACTGTATCGCCGCCTTACTGGAACATCACCGGTTGGCCACACATCAGGCCGCTTCAAAATCAAGTGCTCGGAAGGGATCCCCAACGCGACCGCAAACCAACGCTGCGAAAGAACCGTCACCTTTGACCTTGCAGTCGTCGCTCACCGATATTAAACTCAGCGAGATCTTGAAATTTGTTGAATGGTTGCAGCAGGCGATGAAAGCCATTGAAAACGAACAGCCTCTTCCTCCCTCCCCTGCCGTCGATGCAGGAGAGGTTTCCGCATGGATTCTCGCGATCAAGAGTCTAGAGGAACGACGTCGGGAAACAGAGGATGTGTTAGCCACTTTAGAGGCGGAACTACGAGATCGGAAGGCCTATGCGGCGCGCCTCACTCAACAACTCCAGGCTTCCATAGATGAACTCAAGACAGCCCAGACGGCCACACGCGGTCTTGAACGCGAAGTCACCACCTACCGGGACACCCTCACGAAGCTCGGCGAATTGACCAACCAAGTGGCCCAATATGATAAGCAGATCCGCATGGCGGCCCACGCAATCCTAGAGAAAGGGTCCCACTTTGATCAGGTAGCCACGTCCTTTCAGGAAGTCGCGGAGGCTCTTCAAGCCGCAGCAAAGGTCACGCCTCAGCCATAATCGCTTTTCCCGTCTCTCCCCGCTAGCAGGCTGCGGAAAAACCCGTTTGCTGGATATAGCTACCACGGACAGCCTGGTGTGAGACGGCCCTGAACACCCCGGCAGGATGCGCAAAAAGGCCGTCCAGCAAGACCGCCGCGAGTGAAGAGGCGAATCGTACTCTGTCCCGTACATTGAGCCTCTAAGGGACGCGAGAACGGCGCTGGCGGACTTTTCCCGCATCCTGCCAGCACTGCCTCTTGCACCATCCAGCCGATGTCCAGTAAAATGCGCCCACTTTTTGTCTGTGGATTTACAAGGGGGAAGAGATGAAGCAGTTATTTTCACGAACGGGACTCTTCACCGGCGCCTTGTTGGTCGAGGCATTGCCGGCCATGGCAAATGTGTCTGAAGGGCCTCCGGACTATAGCGGGATCACCGGCCTGTATTACGTGCTGATCGCGATCGT
>JAOUGT010000015.1 GCA_029865485.1 Nitrospira sp. | reverse complement strand
CGGAACAGATCACCAAGGGCAATGAAGACCTCTCGCAACGGACGAGCGAGCAGGCGAGTGCGTTGGAGGAGACCAGCGCCTCGATGGAAGAGATGACGAGCACGGTGAAGCAGAACGCCGACAACGCGAAGCAGGCGAATCAATTGGCCAGTGCGGCGCGGGAGACGGCGGACAAGGGCGGGGAAGTGACGGCCAAAGCGATCGCAGCGATGGCGGAGATCAATGCCAGCAGCAAGAAGATCGCCGACATCATCACGGTGATCGACGAGATTGCGTTTCAGACCAATTTGCTGGCCTTGAACGCGGCGGTGGAAGCGGCGCGGGCCGGGGAACATGGGCGCGGCTTTGCCGTGGTGGCGGCGGAGGTGCGGAATCTAGCGCAACGCTCGGCCACGGCGGCGAAGGAGATCAAGGGGTTGATCAACGAGTCGGTCCAGCGGGTGACGGACGGGAGCGCGTTGGTGGAGCAATCGGGCAAGACCTTACAAGAGATCGTGAGCTCTGTGAAGCGGGTGAGCGACATCATCGCGGAGATTACGGCGGCCTCACAGGAGCAGGCGAGCGGGATCGACCAGGTGAACAAGGCGATCATGTCCATGGACGAGACGACGCAACAGAATGCGGCCTTGGTGGAAGAGACCACCAGCGCGAGTCAGTCCATGAAAGAACAGGCCAAGGAGCTGATGCGCCAAGTGGCGGTGTTCACGCTGAAGGACCAGGGGACCGGGGGAGGCACCGGGCGGCCGGTGTCTCGCCCGACCTTCGCGGGGAGTACGGCCCAGGCCTCAGCGAAGAGCGCCGGGGAGAAGACCGTCGCCAAGCAACCGGCCATGGCGGCAGCCGGCACCGGCCAGGGGGGGACAGCCAAGCACGATGACTTTGAAGAGTTTTAGCCGACAGGACTCATGAGCATCGGGACTGCAATTGCCGCTACGACCAGCCTGGCCGCAGTTCGGCTGCGGCCAGGCTGGTCGCTGGTGAATCGTGAACAAGAATCACGCCGATGGGGTCGTAACCACGAGAGACGACCGACGGCCCAGAAGAGACGCGGCCCGGTGTGAAAGCCGGGCGTGCGCGCTCGCCGGAGCATTAGCCGTTTGCTGAAAAACTCGATTTGTGTGCTTCGACCAGCTCAGCACGAACGGAAAATTCAGTGAATGCAATAGCCGCTCCGTTCGTCCTGAGGCCCGCAAAGGATGAACGGAGGGTTTTTCAGCAGACTGTTCGTGAGTTCGAGGTCCCTCATGTTCTACGTGAAATCTCACGCTCGACACAGGCCGCGTCCCATTCCAACGTGGAATCGGATGCGCGCCCTGATCGCGGCTATTCGAACAGCTCTGTGAGTGGAATCTGGACGTCCGGCAGGAGCGGGGTGGACAGGGTTTCGTTCGCGTCCCGCGCAAGCTCTGCGGCCCGGACATACCCCTGGTCGGTCAGCCGATATATTGTGATGGTTTCCAATTCGGGGTCCACGATCCAGTATTCGCGCACTCCGTAGCGTTCATATAGTTTGCGTTTGACCACCTCGTCGGTCTTACGGGTGCCGGTCGGCAGGTCAAGGCAGCGACGGATCGGAGGAGCATCCCCGCATCATACGAGGTGTGTCTCCTGTCACTGTCCAGCCAATCCCACGATCAACATCGCTCAAGATCCGGCCTCAAGGCTCCGATAGCAGACGTGGCGGTCATCCATAGATGGGGTTTGCCGCTCGATCGGCGTGAGCGAACAGGAGCGAGACCTGTCAGTTGACGGCGCAACAGATCCTCATGCTGGGGGTGATCGGTCGCGCCGTTGTGTCTTCAGACGAGACGGGAGATCGACAAGCGCCGGTTGACGCGTCACACGGTCTTCTTTGACTATCCTCCAGCCATTCGCAAAGTCCTGTACACCACGAATGCCATTGAATCCCTGAACTATTCGTTACGGAAACCGTGAAAGCAGCGCGGGGCGTTTCCCACGGATGAAGCGCTCCTCAAAGTCCTCGATCTGGGCTTGCCGCGCATCGCCAAGAACTGGACCGCCACGATTCCGGAGTGGAAACGAGCGCTCAATCAATTGGCCATGATCTTAGGAGATCGGGTGCCTACCTGTCGGACGGCCAGCGCGTCTTTCCCAGTCTGTGACCGGACGCTTGCACCAGGTTCACATGCATAGTACCATCATGGCATATTGGTATGACGTGAGGAATCTATGAAGATACTGTCGTTGAAGGTGTCTGATACCCTGGCCCATCGGCTGACACATGCGGCGTCGTCCCGCAAGAGCACCAAGTCTGAGGTGATTCGCGAGGCCCTCGTGGCTTTCCTCGAACATGCCGGGAAGGGGCAGGGTGGATCGGCGTTGATGTTAGCGAAGGACCTTGCAGGTAGTATCACCGGACCGGCAGACTTGTCGGTCAATCCTGCGCATCTGAAACAGTTCGGACGCTCGCCCAGACGAAAGCGGGCGGGGGGGCGCTGATGCCCCTGCCTGTTCTGTTGGATACCGGCCCTCTGGTCGCGTTTCTCAATCGCCGCGATCGGTATCATCAGTGGGCGGTGGCTCAATGGGCGTCGCTGAAACCTCCATTCTTGACATGCGAGGCCGTGCTGGCCGAATCTTGTTACCTGCTTCGGCGATCGGTGGGCGGGAGTCAAGCGGTGATGCAGCTGCTGATTCGCGGAGTTGTCACGGTTCCATTTCACCTGGACGAAGAGATGCCTGCCGTGGCGAAGTTGCTCTTTCGCTATGCATCCGTCCCCATGTCGCTGGCCGATGCCTGCCTGGTGTCTATGGCCGAGCGATATCCATCCGGTATAGTGATGACGCTCGACGACGACTTCCGGGTGTACCGCAAGCATGGGCGGCAGGCCATTCCTACTCGCATGCCGGCCGGGTTATAGCTGAGAAGCGTATCTCGTGAAACGTGACGCGTCTTTCGTTTCCGGATTCGAACGCGTCACGGTCCTTGGAGGTTTCACACTCCGTCACTGCCCAGTTTAAGTTGCCGGACAACCTGAAACATTAAACCTGAAACTTGAGACCCGAAACGCCCTACCTGGTCTTTCCCAGTCTCTTGACTGAACTCACAAGTTAGTTTAGTCTCTAACTATGATGAAACTGAACATTCATGAAGCGAAAACCCATCTCTCCAAATATCTCTCCAAGCTCAAAGCTGGGGATCGAATCGTACTGTGTAAGCGTAATCAACCTGTGGCACAGATCACGCCACTGTCTGAAGTTCCGTCCGGTCCCCGTCCCATCGGCTTGGCCAAGCCGATGTTCTCAGTTCCCGCATCATTTTTTGAGCCGCTTCCCGGTGAAATGCTCGACGCCTTTGAGGGTGAGAAGGTGTGAGGTGTCTTCTCGATACCTGCACCTTCTTATGGATCATCGCCGGCTCGCAAGAGCTCTCTCCTACTGCGGCAAAGATGTTTGCAGATCCTGCCCATGAGATCTTGCTCAGTGTCGTGTCGGTGTGGGAGATCTCGGTGAAACATTCCCTAGGAAAGCTTCCGATGCCGGCCCCCCTCGATCGGTTTCTGCCGGCGCAGCGGGAGATGCATGGGATCTCAATTCTACCGCTCGAAGAACGGGCGGTGTTTCACTTGCACAAACTTCCCAGCCTGCATCGCGACCCGTTCGATCGGATGCTGGTCTGCCAGGCGATCGAACACGATTGTGTGTTGCTCACTCCCGATCCGCTCATCGCTCAATATCCCGTGAGAACGCAGTGGTAAGTGCATAGGTGCGGGCGCGTAACGCGTATTTCGTGAAGCGTGAAGCGGCCTCGCAAGGAGTATCAGGTTTCATGTTCAAGGTTTCAAGTTGTAGGACAACCTGAAACGTCAAACCTGAAACTCGAAACTACGTAAAGAGATCCGTGAGGGGCATCTGGAACCCCGGGAGGAGCGGGCTGGACAGGGAGTCGTGTGCTTCGTGCGTTAGCTCAGGGGCACGGACATACCCCTGGTCGGTCAGCCGATGGATTTTGATGGTTTCCAGCTCTGGGTCCACGATCCAGTATTCGCGCACGCCGTAGCGCTCATAGAGTTTGCGTTTGACGACCTCGTCGGTTTTACGGGTGCCGGCGGAGAGGATTTCGACGACCAAATCCGGCGGCCCTTGAATGTTTTTCTCCGTGATGATGGCTGCGCGGGCGGCGGAGACGAAGAGCAAGTCCGGCTCGACGATATCCTCGTCGGACAGGATCACATCGTAGGGAGCGGCGAAAACCTCTCCGTTCTTTCGGACTTTGAGAAAGTTCGTGAGGGCGTTGAACAGATTACCTGAGATTCGTTGGTGCTTGGTATTCGGCGAAGGGGTCATGAAGTGGTCTCCGTCGATGATCTCATGGCGTTTCCCGTCCTCGGGAAAGAGCAGGAAGTCGTCATAGTTGAACCGCACGCTGCGTGGAAGCGACATGAGACCTCTCCTCAAGGGAGCGCACAACAGATTGCACTGTAGCAAGCACCGGCTGGACGGTCAAGTCGATGGATCACACAATGCAGCGCAATGTGGAGCTGGTCGAAGAAACAGCCAGCCCAGTCGATGAAGGAACAGGCCAACGGGCTGATGCAGTAAGTGCAGGCTTTCACGATCGCGCTCACCGCCGGCCGTCAGGCGGGCCAAGACACGATGAGGTGGGAGACGGGGCGGCCGGCAAGCCGGCAGCCGGTGTGTCGTGCGTGGCTGGAATAGGGCTATTCAGACTTTGAAGAACAATCGATAGACAGAATTGATAGGGTCATATAAATGGAATCGGAAGCTAATAGGTCGTGAAACAGCCTGAATAATGAAGGCACCCATGCCTGGTCTATTCAAGGCTCAGCACGCTGTTCAGTGTCTCACCTGGTTATCCCTCGGTCGACAGGGCGGTCCCTGTTTCCCTGCTCTCATGCCTGGTCTTGGCATGGTCTTGCTGGTGCTCGGTTTCCCTATGGGCGTCACGTCGCGGGGAGTCGACTAGTGGCACGGAACAAGCCGAAGAGCCGAACCGTTACGAAACACACTCGCGGTCAAGCGACGCAGAAGGCCGGGGATCGACGCGCCGAGCGCTCTCCCACCACTCGTGCGGTGCCGCAGAGGGTCGCCGGACGTCGGCAGGCCCAGAAGAGCGAGCAGGCGACTCAACGCCTATTGCGCGCCGTGACGCAGGCGCAATCCCTCTATATCGATGAGGCGAAGCCGGAGCAGGTGTTCAGTTCGCTGCTGCAGGAGCTGCTGGACCTCACCGGCAGCGAATATGGATTCATCGGCGAGGTGTGTTGGACGGCGGAGCGGGTGCCGTTTCTACGAACGCATGCCGTTACGGACATCGCCTGGAAGGAGGAAGCCAAGGCACTGTTGGCCCGTTCTGCTCCGAATCTTGAATTCCATAATCTCAAGACCCTGTTTGGCCATGTCATGACGAGCGGGCGACCGGTGATTGCGAACGATCCTGCGCATGATCCGCGCGCGGGGGAATTGCCTCCCGGACACCCGCCGATGCATGCGTTTCTGGGGTTGCCGTTTTATCGCGGCGAGCTGTTGACCGGGATGGTGGGCGTTGCGAATCGACGGGGCGGATATGACGAAACGGTCGTCGCCTATCTCGCGCCCTTCCTGGCCACCTGCGCCCAACTGTTGGAGGGCTGCCGTCATCGGCGACTCCGGGCGGAAGCCGAAACTGCGTTGCGCCGCAGTGAAGAACGGTGGCGGTTGGCCGTGCGCGGGAGCCATGACGGGATCTGGAATTGGAATATCACCACCGGCGAAGTGTTTGTTTCTGCCCGTTGGAAGGCCATGCGTGGGTTCGAGGACCAGGAGATCACCGGCTCATTTAAGGTCTGGCGCGAGGGGATTCACTCGGACGATCGCGATCGTGTCCTGCATGCGGTCGATGTGTATCTTGCCAAGCAGTCTCCGGAGTTCTGCGAAGAATATCGTGTGCGGAGGAAAGACGGCTCCTATATCTGGGTGTTGGACCGCGGTGTCGCCCTATGGGATGACAGATGGGCCAGATCAACCAGAGCAGCAAGAAGATCGCCGATATCATCACGGTGATCGATGAGATCGCCATCCAGACGAATCTGTTGGCGTTGAACGCGGCGGTGGAAGCGGCACGGGCCGGCGAACATGGCCGAGGGTTCGCCGTGGTGGCGGCGGAAGTCCGGAACTTGGCACAGCGGTCGGCCTCGGCGGCGAAAGAGATCAAGGGGTTGATCAACGAGTCGGTCCAGCGGGTGGCGGGAGGCAGTGAGCTGGTGGAGCAATCGGGCCAGAGCCTCCAAGAGATCGTGAGCTCCGTGAAGCGGGTGAGCGACATCATCGCGGAGATTACGGCGGCCTCGCAGGAGCAGGCGAGCGGGATCGACCAGGTGAACAAGGCGATCATGTCCATCGACGAGACGACGCAGCAGAATGCCGCCTTGGTGGAAGAGACCACCAGTGCGAGTCAGTCCATGACGGAACAGGCCAAGGAGCTGATGCGCCAAGTGGCGGTGTTCACTGTGAAGGACCAGGGGACCGGGGGAGGTACCGGGCGGCCGGTGTCTCGCCCGACCTTCGCGGGGAGTACGGCCCAGGCCTCCCCGAAGAGCGCCGAGGAGAAGACCGTCGCCAAGCAACCGGCCATGGCGGCAGCCGGCACCGGCCAGGGGGGGACGGCCAAGCACGACGACTTTGAAGAGTTTTAGCCGGAGGCGCCACACGGCTTCGCCAACGCGCGAGGTGAGCAAGCGGGCGCCGTTTACTGAGCAAGGCCGCAGCGAGGTGTCAATTCGCTGTGGCGGCCGGGGTCGGGAAACCTGCCGGCGAGGACTTCGAAACGTTCTCGCGGAGGGCGGATAAAGTCCGCCGGGCCTCCTGCCGGTCAAGGTAGAGGTCAGGGTAGGCGAATCACTATTCCAACCTCGGCCTTCACCTCGACCTAAGCCTGTTCGGTTGTACTCGCTGTGGCCTTGTTGGGTGCCATGCGCGTCTTGGACTTCGTTGAGCTCCCCCCGATGGGCTCGGAGGCTGAGCTGGTCGAAGACCGTCGAGCCGGGTGTAGGGACGGGCAGGTGATAACCGTGCACCTTGCTGCTCAAGGTCTCTCGCCTTATGCCGATATGAAACAGTGAATGGCGCCTACGCGCCGATTAAGCGAAGGGCTCATATCGCCTGGACGGGTAGGAGAGAGGCCTACCAGTTGAAGGCACCATGGAGACGCTCATCTCGGGGTCTCCTGCATGACTCACTGTGTCTGAATCGGGCCGAGTGGTGAACCGGCCCCCTGTCAGCAGGAGGAGTGCAGGGTGTGATACATCGTACAGAAGGAGGAACGATGTTCAGCTGGTTGAAGAATCAAAGCCTCATGACCAAGCTCATGGCTGGGCTCGGACTGGTCGGTGTCATCATGACGATTGTGGGCGTGGTCGGGCACCTGGCCTTGGGTGCCATCAACGCAAACACTGAGAATCTCTACCAGGTCCAGCTCACATCGGTTCGTGAAGTTCTCACGATCAAAGACAACGTGTCGACAGTCCGGTTCTGGGTGCTGCGTGCGGTGACCGCCACGAATAAGGCCACACAGGACGCGGCGATCGCCAAGGTGCACGAGCTGGCCGAGGCCAACAACGAGAACAAGGCTCGGTTCGAAAAGGTGATCGCCTCGGACAAGATCCGGGAAGCCTATAAAGGATTCACGGCAACCTTGCAGGACTACCGTGAGAATCGATCCAAAACCATCGAATTGGCGGTGGAAGGCAAGCAGGCGGAAGCCATGGCCCGCATCGACGGAGAAACGAAACGGGCATACGAAGCGGTGATGAAAAGTATTGCGGAGTTGTCGTCCATCACGCAAAGCGAGGCCAGGTACCAGTATGAGAGTGCACAGGCGAGCTACGAACGCGCCAAGCTCACCCTGATTGCCGTGAACGTGATCGGCATCATGTTAGGCCAGGGGTTCGGCTGGGTCCTGGCCCGATTCAATACGCGGAATGTGAAGGGGGTCCTGGAGGCGGCGGTCAAGCTGGGCAAAGGGGATTTGTCGGCCCGTGCGGAGATCCTTGCCGAGGATGAAATCGGACAGTTGGCCAAGACCTTCAATGAAATGGGATCCACACTGGAACGCGACGTCAATGCGTCGGCCCAGTACGAAGCAACGTTCGAGGCGGTCAGCCGGGCCCAAGCGGTCATCGAGTTCAAACTCGATGGGACGATCATTCGAGCGAACGACAATTTCCTCAAGACGCTCGGCTATACCCTGAAAGAGATTGAAGGCCAGCACCATCGGATGTTTTGCGATGCGGCCTATGCCAACAGTCCGGAGTATGCCGCCTTCTGGGCAAAGCTCGGCCGAGGGGAACCGCAAATTTCGACGTTCCGCCGATTTTCAAAGGAGGGCAAAGAAGTGTGGATTCAGGCCTCCTACAATCCGATCCCGGATGCCACGGGGAAACTCGTCAAGGTGGTTAAATTCGCCATCGATGTGACGGAACAACGGAACAAGGCGGCGGAATTCGAAGGGCGTATCAATGCCATTGAGAAGGCCCAGGCCACGATCGAGTTCAAACTCGATGGGACCATCATCAAGGCCAATGAGAATTTTCTGAGGACGGTCGGCTATAGCCTCTCGGAGATTCAAGGGCAGCACCATCGTATGTTCTGCGAGCCAGCCTACACGAGCAGTCCCGAGTATGCCGCGTTCTGGCAGAAGCTCGGCCGAGGCGAGAACGATATGGGGGTCTACCGACGACTGGGGAAGGGCGGGAAGGAAGTCTGGATCCAGGCTTCTTACAATTCGATCTTCGATGCGAACGGGAAGCCGTACAAGGTCGTGAAATATGCGACGGACATCACGGCGCAAAAGGTCGCGGAGGCTGAACGGCAAGCGGCCCAGAAGGTCATGGAGCAATTGGTGACGGAGACCCAAGCCGTGCTGGGGCGGCTGGCGCAGAACGACCTGACGCAGGAGATGCAAGGGACCTATCCCGGCGAGCTGGAGAAGATCAAGACCAGCATCAACGGAGTGGTGCGAAACCTCACCGATACGATCTCGACGGTGCGGGCGGCGGTGGAGGCGGTGTCGTCGGGGGCGGAGCAGATCACCAAAGGCAATGAAGACCTCGCGCAACGGACGAGCGAGCAGGCGAGTGCCTTGGAAGAGACCAGTGCCTCGATGAAAGAGATGACGAGCACGGTCAAACAAAATGCCGACAACGCCAAGCAGGCCAATCAACTCGCGATTGCGGCGAGGGAGACAGCGGACAAGGGCGGGGCGGTGACCATCCGGGCCGTAGAGGCGATGGGCCAGATCAACCAGAGCAGCAAGAAGATCGCCGACATCATCACGGTGATCGACGAGATCGCGTTCCAGACGAATCTGTTGGCGTTGAACGCGGCGGTGGAAGCGGCGCGGGCCGGGGAGCATGGGCGCGGGTTCGCCGTGGTGGCGGCGGAAGTGCGGAACCTCGCGCAGCGGTCGGCCACGGCGGCGAAGGAGATCAAGGGATTGATCAACGAGTCGATCCAACGGGTCAACGACGGGAGCGAGCTGGTGGATCAATCGGGGAAGACGCTGGAGGAAATCGTGAGCTCGGTGAAACGGGTGACGGATATCATCGGGGAGATCACGGCGGCGTCGCAGGAGCAGGCGAGCGGCATTGATCAAGTGAACAAGGCGATCATGGCGATGGACGAGACGACGCAGCAGAACGCGGCGTTGGTGGAAAAGACGACGAGTGCGAGCCAGTCGATGAAGGAGCAGGCCCAGGCGCTCTTGCGGCAAGTTGCGGCGTTTCAGGTGAGCGGCAACGTGGGTAGTTCTGTCGGGCGGCTAGAGCGACCCCCTGCAGGGGGTCCGCGTCAGCATCCGCCAGCCACGAAAGCTCCTCGTCGTGAGCCGGTGGGTGTCGGCACGAGTAGTGGCCAGACCACGCGTGGCAAGGACGGGGATTTTGAGGAGTTTTAGACGGTGGGATGATCGACTGGCTCACGCGGCGCGACAGTTGGAAGCTGGTTCAGCCAGTCGATCCGTCTCCGTCCAACGCCCCCCTCCACTCCGATTCCATCCTTGCCCACCGGTTAAGAATTTCCATAAGACGACCGACAAGACTGTACGGTATTCATCGTGTGAGCCGGATGGCAGGGACAGGGTATGGGCTTCCGTCGCCGCGGTCTTTAGGGAGATGACCCATGGAGTGTGGGATCACCAGCGAAGAATTTCAGCGCTTTCGTACGCTCATCTATGACGAAAGCGGGATCTCCCTAAGCGAGCAGAAAAAGACGCTGTTGGCATCTCGGCTGTCCAAGCGGATGCGGGATCTCGGGCTCCAGACATTCTCGGAATACTATACGCATGTGACGGGAGATTCGACGCGTGAAGAGTTCACGCAGATGTTAGATCTGATTTCGACCAATAAGACCGACTTCTTCCGCGAACCGAAACATTTCGATTTTCTCCGCGACCGGATCATTCCTGAAGTGTCCCGCGAGAAATGCATCCGCATTTGGTCGTCGGCCTGTTCTACGGGGGAAGAGCCCTACACGATCGCCATGACGCTCTGGGAACATGCGCCGAACCCGGATCAATGGAGCTTTAAGATCTTGGCCTCCGATCTCTCGACGCGCGTCTTGGCCAAAGCCGCCGCCGGGCTGTACCAGGAGGACCGGTTCCGTGATGTGCCGCCTGAGTTTCTGAAGCGGCATTTCTTACGCGGGCGTGGGGAGAGCGCGGGGTATTACAAGGTGAAACCTCACCTAGCGGCGGCGATTCAGTTTCGCCGGCTCAATCTGATGGATGCGCAGTTTCCGATCAAATCGCCGCTGGATCTGGTGTTCTGCCGGAACGTCATGATCTATTTCGATCGGCCGACGCAGGAGCGCCTCGTGAACAAGTTTCATCGGTACTTGCGGCCCGGCGGGTACCTGTTCATCGGACATTCGGAAAGTCTGCAGTGGGTGGAGCATCCGTTCAAATCGCTCGCGCCGACGATCTATCAGAAAGAGGCGTAAAACGTCGTTCGTGAAGCGTGAAGCGTCGTACGTGAAACGGGTGAGGAGGTCTGAAGCGGGAAGCGGGAAGAAGTGCCGCGAAGTGTAAGGCGTGATGTGGCGATGAAAATCGTTCAGTTTCGGGATCTGAAGGTTTGGCAGTTGGGGAAAGAGATTGTGTTGGATGTGTACACTATCAGGAAGCAGTTTCCACGAGAAGAGGTCTATGGGCTTATGGCTCAAATGAGGCGGGCCGCCGTCTCCATTCCCTCGAACGTCGCAGAAGGGTTCAAGCGAATACATAACAAAGAGTACAGGCAGTTCCTTTACGTGGCATTGGGTTCCTGCGCTGAGTGAGAGACGCAAGCGGAGATCGCAATGGATCTCGGATACTTCGGGAGTGAAGCCAGGAACCTGGTGCTTGAAAAACTCGATCATGAGACAAGGATGCTTCGAAATCAGATTAAGAAGATCTAATCATGACAAACGCTTCACGAGATACGCTTCACGAGATACGCTTCACGAACGACGACCAGACTTTCGCCCACATTCGACGGATGCGCGATAACCGGTTTCCGCATGAGATTGCCTCGATTCTCCCGGGAGAATTCTTCGTCAGTGATATTCCCATGGTGGTCTATACCGTCCTGGGCTCCTGCGTGTCGGCCTGTGTCCGCGATCCGATCGCCGGCGTCGGCGGCATGAATCACTTTATGTTGCCGAAGCCGAAAGAGGGAGGCAGTGACTCTTGGGGTGAATCGACCCGCTATGGCTCCTATGCGATGGAGTCGCTGATCAATGAGATTCTCAAGCGTGGCGGGATGAAAAGCCGGTTGGAAATCAAGTTGTTCGGGGCTGGGCGCATCTACGAGGGCAATATCGATGTCGGAGCCAGAAATGCCGAGTGGGTGCTGGGGTACCTCCAGGCGGAAGGGCTGACGGCCTGCAAGACGGATCTCGGCGATGTGTTTCCGCGGAAGATCTACTATTTTACAGAATCCGGGCGTGTGCTGTTGAAGAAAATCGAGCGTGTGAAGAACCACACGATTGCCGATCGCGAGATGGAATACGCCGAAAAGATCCAAGTAACGGTGAAAGTGCCGGCGGACGACGTGACCTTATTCTGATCGACTCGGGCATTTTTGGCTCCGATGCCGGTCATCACCCCCGAGCCCGATGTGAGGAGTATGAGGTACCCATGAAGAAGATCCGGGTCTTGACGGTCGACGATTCAGCCTTGATGCGGCAGGTCCTCGCCACGTTGCTGGCGAAGGATCCCGGCATCGAGGTCATCGGATCCGCGCCCGATCCTTATATCGCCCGCGAAAAAATCAAAGCGTTGAATCCCGATGTGCTCACGCTCGACGTGGAAATGCCGAAGATGGACGGCGTGACCTTCCTGGAAAAGCTGATGCGCGGGCATCCGATGCCAGTGGTGATGGTGAGTTCCCTCACCGAGGCTGGTTGTCAGACGACTCTTCGGGCGCTTGAGCTGGGCGCCGTCGACTTCATTACCAAACCCAAGATCGATTTGCGGGAGGGCATGGAGGAGATCGCGCAGGATTTGATCGCCAAGGTGAAGGCTGCCGCTTGCGCGAACGTGAAACGTGAGTGGTTAGGCGTACGGCGTGAGGCGAACCCCCTTACCTCTCACCCCTCACCCCTTACGGTGGGGAGTGCCATGATCAAGACCACCGACACGATCATCGCCATCGGGTCGTCGACCGGCGGGACCGAAGCGGTGAAAGATGTGCTGCTCTCTCTCCCGCCGAATACCCCGCCGATCCTCATCACGCAGCATATGCCGGAACGGTTTACCAAGACCTGGGCGGACCGTATGAACAGTCTCTGCCGGATCTCTGTCAAAGAGGCGCAAGACGGGGACAGCGTGCTTCCCGGGCATGCCCTGGTCGCCCCCGGCGGTTATCACATGGCGTTGGTTCGAAGCGGCGCGCGCTACACGGTGCAGATCAGCCAGGATCCTCCGGTCAATCGTCATCGGCCGTCCGTCGACGTGCTGTTTGCCTCGGTCGCCCGCTATGCCGGGGCCAACGCGGTGGGCGTCATCCTCACCGGAATGGGAGGCGACGGTGCCAAAGAGATGTTGACGATGAAACAGGCCGGCGCGTTCACCATTGCGCAGGATGAAGCGAGTTGTGTGGTGTTTGGAATGCCGAAGGAAGCGATCAAGTTTGGGGGGGTCGATAAAGTGCTGCCCCTGGGCGAGATCGCCGGTGCGATCTTGTCCCATGTGAGCCGGTGATAGTGAAGCACCTGACGGGTGAGACGTCGGTCGTGAGGCGTATCTGGTTTCGGATTGAAACGCTTCACGAGATACGCTTTATTGGTAGAGGGAAAGTGCGCTGATTTAGACAAAGGAGGCAGTCATGGCGATGCAGACAAAGGAACGCTCGGTTCAAAACGGAGTGATACTGGAGTTGGTCGGTGATCTCACCTACGCAAACCGAGAACAATTCAAAACGGCGGTGGAGGCCATTCGCCAAAAGGGCTGTCGACATTTGATTCTGAATATGGCCGAAGTCCGTTTCGTGGACAGCTCAGGCCTGGGGTTGCTCGCGCTCATTTCCCAAAACTTTAAATTGAGTCAAGGCAAGGTGAGCATGTTGAAGCCGCAAAGTTATGTGCGTGAAATCATGAGCCTGGCGAATATCCAGAAACTGATTCCGGTGTATGACAATGAGCAAGATGCCTTGGCCGGACAGCAGAAGGCGGCTTAATCGTGAAGCGATAGGAAGTGACGTGAAGCGTATCTCGTCTAGGAATCGTACGTTTCGAGTTTCTTGTTTCAGGTTTCATGCTGCCGGCGCGGAGCCCCTAAGACCTGGAACGCGAAACCTGAAACCTCCGATCCCATCGCAACTCAGGATGCCCAATGCCGTCAACGCCGGTTGAACAAGCGGGTCAGGCGACGGGACAAACCGTGCTCATCATCGACGATGAGCCGACGGCCTGTGTCGCGATGGCGGCTCGACTCAAGCACCTCGGGTATCGAGTCCTGCAGGCTGGTGACGGTAAGGCCGGATTGGAAGTGCTCCGCCGTGAGCGCCCGGATCTGACGATCGTGGATTGGATGATGCCCGAGATGGACGGCCCGTCGTTCTGTGAAGTGGTTCGTCAGGATGATGCGCTCCTGTCGAGTCAAATTCTGATGATGACGAGCAACGATCAACCGGAGCAGATTGCGGAAGGGTTGGCTCGCGGGGCGGACGATTTTCTCAGCAAGGCCGCCAGTAAGTATGAAATCACGGCTCGTGTGCAAGCCGGACTGCGTGCGGCGGGTCTGATTCGACGGCTTGAAGATGTCACGGCGGAAATTCGTCGGAAGCAGGAGGCGCTCGAACGGGAATTGCAATCGGCTGCGCGGTATGTCGAGTCGCTGCTTCCCGCTTCAGGGAGCATCGGCCCCGGTGTGCAGATGGTGTGTTGCTATCGTCCGTCACTCGGGCTGGGCGGAGATCTCTTCAACGTCGTTCCGTGGAGTGACGATCTGCTGGGGCTGTATCTGCTTGATGCGTCAGGTCACGGGGTCTCTCCTGCGTTGCGATCGGCCTCGTTTTCGACGTTTCTTCGGCGAGAGAGCTTGCTCCGTCACGTCGGCTCGAGTGATCCCGGGGCGATTCTGACCGAAGCCAACAAGCACTTTCCCCTCACGGAAGACGGACACTATTTCACCATCGTGTTTGCGACATTCGATGTTCGCTGTCAGACGCTGTCGTATGCGACGGCAGGGCATGGCGGGGCGTTTCTTCACCGCACATCCGGGGAGGTCTGCTGGATGGCGAGACCGAATCTCCCGTTGGGATTCGATCCGTCGACGGTGTATGGCACCGAGGTGCTTGCAGTTGAACCGGGTGATCGTTTCTATGTTTTGAGCGACGGTCTGTATGAAGTGCCGGACTCAACGGGCACGCTGTGGGGGCAAGAGCGTTTGGAGCAGCTGGTTCGTACGTTTGGCCATCGACCGCTGACGGAGGTCTTATCCGGCGCGGTCAACGAGGCGGTTCGATGGTTGGGACATGAGCAATTCCCCGATGACGTGGCGGTCATGGCGGTGGAGTTGACCGAGGCCGATAGGCATGAGTGATCATCCGAACCAGGAACCCGCTTTTAACTTTGACGAGGCGCTGGCCCGCGTCGATCAGGACCGGGAGACACTCGTGCTGATGATTGAGTTGTTTCTGGAACATGGGCCCAAGGACCTGGCCCATGCACGGGCGGCCCTGACTGCCGAGGATGCTCCCGGTGTGGCGCGATTCAGCCATCGGCTGAAGGGGGCGATCTTACAGTTTTGTGCCCCGGCCGCACTCGAGGCCTGCAAAGCATTGGAAGAGTCCGCGAAAGCCGGAAACCTGACGCGCGGGGGGGAACTGTACGCCACGTTGGAGCAGGAGGTTCATCGCCTGCTGACCGCCCTACGTCCTATTCTGGAGCAAGGAATGACCGCATGAATATGGCCTTACCCCCAGATCAGCTCTTGCTCATCGACCCCTGTCAGGATACCCAATCCCGTATCACTCAGTACGCGCACGAGAGAGGGTTTTCGGTGAGGGTTGTCCCTGACCCTGAGGCTGCGCTGGTCAGGATTGAGGAGGACGCTCCGGATATCGTGATCACGGACTTGTTTCTACCCGATGGAGCCGGCGTCGCGTTGGTGAAGGAGCTCAAGGCTCGGCATGAGCCATGCCCGGTGATCGCCATGGGCCATGATGCGTCGGAGCGGCTGATCGTCGACGCGCTGCGCGCCGGGGCCATCGACTACCTCCACAAGCCTGTGGCCGAAGATGAACTCGCCTCCGTGTTGCAGCATGCTCGGGACTTCCTGCCTTGTAACCCTCTGGATGTGACGGGGGCTCGACGATTTGACTACACCTTGACCATTGATTCGGATCCCGCGTACATTCCCAACGTCATTTCCTGGCTTCTCAGGATGACGGCGTCCTCATTGCCGCCGGTCCAGAGACTCCATATTCAGGGTGCGCTGCAAGAATTACTCTTCAATGCCGTGGAACACGGAAACCTCGAGATTCAGTGCCAGGAAAAACAGGAGGCGTTGGCCAACGGGTGCTATGATCAGTTGTTGGCTCAACGATTGGCGCAGGCTTGTCTTCGGGATCGCCAGGTGACGATTCGTGTGTGTCATGAGCAACATGACAATCATCTGGAGTACCGGATTACCGATGAAGGAAAGGGATTCCCCTGGCGGACCCTGTTGACGCGGTCGCAGGAGGGATACGCATCAGAGGGTGCGAGCGGCCGGGGAATTTTTTTGACGAAAGCCTTCTTCCCCAACCTCACCTACAACGATCCGGGGAATGAGGTCACAATCACGGTGCCGCTCAGTTAGGTTTCAAGTTTCAGGTCTCAAGTCGCAAGTTTCAAGTGTTCCGACACGAGAATTTGAACCAGAAACTCGAAACCCGAAACGTATCATATTCCGCTAGAGAATCCGCAGATACTCCACCGTACTTTCCCCCCTACTGGCATCTCGTTTCAACATGACCAGTGCGCTCTTGGTGGTTTCATTGACCGTGATGGTGAGGTGTGCGGAGAAATAGTCCGACTTAATGTCGTAGCTGTTGCGCAGGGTTCGGCCGATTTCTTGAAAGCTGCTGATACGGTCGAGTTCCACTTTCGTCTTGAAGGGCCGTCCCTGGACGATCTCCATGGCCACGGTTTGGGTGACGCTCGGATCCAGCGTCTGCAGCACGATCGGATCGGCGGTGTTGATATTCATGGGGGCGTTGCCCTCCACGGGAAAGGCCGTGATATAGGGCGTCAGCCGTTCGATGAGCTCCGGGGTAAATCCCTTGATGAGTCTCAGGTCTCCCAAGCCTGAGAGCGGGCCGTTGGCGGCGCGGTAGGGGGGGCGCAACGATTGATAGTAGGCGCTCTCGGCCCCGGCAGGTTGCGGCGCTTCGTCCTGGTCGATCCAATCCATGAGGGCATCGACCAAGTCGGGCCTGATTTTCAGCAGCTCAAAGAGCCGTTTGACACGCGCGATCTTCTTCTTTTGCTCCAGCTCACCGCCCGAGGTGGATGCGAGATCGTTCAGGTTCACTTTCCCCGTCTCGTCTTGGATCCGGGCGGTGAGGAATCCATCGCCGATCGGATACTTTGTGATCGGCATGGCCCAGATATCCGTCGGACCGTCGTATTTCTGCCCGGTCATCTTCTCCCGCAGCAGATCTTGGAGCAGCACCGCTTTGGTGGCCTGGACGGCGGCCCGCGTCAGCATGGTAGCCTTATAGTCGTCGCGGAAGCCGGCAGCCGCGCGGTACTCTCGTCGAGCTTCTGCGTCGAACTCGAGAATAAGGGCCGTGAGGAGGGTCAGGACCAGGAGCGCAACCAGCAACGCAATACCCCGTTCATCAGCTCTTGGCATAGCTCAAGACCTGAACGGTGGCGTCGAGGTTGACAGGATTATCGAATTTGGGACGGATTTGCAGGTGGCGAACATGGAGAGCGTACGGAGCCTGATCAATGGCCGCCAGGAAGGCCAATAGCTCCGGGAGTTGGACGCCTTCGAATCGGAGATCGACGGCGGTTTCCTGATAGCCCTGTGCCAACGACTGGACATGCGGCTGCATCCCGGTGATACGCTCTCGCACCTGCGCGGTCGTCGCCGCCTCTTCCATGAATGTCAGGAGAGAGAAACGGCTGTCGGCTCTAGGCATACGGCTCTCGACCTTGCTCAAGTGGTCTCGCTTGGCGAGATAGGATTGGCCGAGCAGGGCCAATTCGGCAAGGTCCTTCTGCTTGCGCGTCGCCTGGCGCTCAAGGCGATCGAAGTTGTCCAGCAGTGGGTCGACGATCAGCACGAACATCAGGCTGAGTCCGAGGACGATCCCGCCCGCGAGCACGAGCATTCGCTCTCGCTGTGACATGAGGTGCCAACGTTCACGGAACCCGTGCATCATGATTTCTTCACCGTGATGGTCATGCGAAAGACGACTTGATTGGGAGCGGCCCCCACGCGGGTTTCCGTCACGGAAACCTCCGTCAAACGCGGACTCGCGGCGAGGGTCTGCTTGATGCGCTCCACGGCGTCGAAGGAGGAGGTTTCTCCCTCCATGAGGATGACCGCCCCATCCACCGTCAGTTCGCGGATCTTGATCATCGTCCCAGGCGGCAGTTGCTTCACGAATGTCGAGAGCGTGAAGAGGACTTTCCCGTCCGTGGCATCGACGAGGCCGAGGGCCTTGTCGATGACGCTGATCTGGTACTTGGCTTGATCGACTTCTTCGCCTGGAGCGGCGCCCGTCCCTGCTCCAAAGACCTGTTCGTACTGACTGTGGAGCGCGGTTTTCAATTGCGTGACACGCTGGCCTTGCAGGACATAGTGCACGGAGACATCCACGAGTGCCAGTACGGCGATGACCAGTCCTGCAATGGTCGCCAACCGGCGATTCTGCTTGACGGTGGCCGCATCCGGTGACGCGGCGTCCGTCACGCCCTTGAGGTCGAGCGCGAGGCCCAAGGGGGAGGATTTGAATCGCCACCGTGGGCGGACGATCTTCGGGTGAATGGCCAATCCGAATGCGATGGAAAACGCTCTCGGGGTGTCGGCGCCAAATCCCTGTCGTGGCCCGACCGGATAGAGTCCCACTTGCCGGGAGAGGTGCCCGCCGAGTTCCTGCATCTTCGACCCGCCTCCACAGATCCAGGCGTGGGTCAACCGGCTCCGCTCGCCCCCCTGATAGGCCTGCAGGGTAATGCGCAGTTCTTTCACGATCGGCTCCAGCAAGCCATTTACCTGGTCCACGGCGAGGGTTCGTTTGTGGCGCTCGGCATCGGCGAAGCTCGACGCATGCCGGACTGCCAATGCCTGCGTGAGGTAGTTGCCGCCCCACAGAATCGTTCGGAGCATGACCGGGCGTCCGCCTTCGATCAAACAGAGCGTGGTTTTCGAGGCGCCGATATCGATGATGGCCAGGTCTTGCGGGACGGCCGCTCCTTCCTCCTGCTGGAGGTATTGCGTCACGGAAAAGAGTGCCATGGCATCAACGTTGATCGCCGAGGGCTCGATATCGGCTTGGGCCAAGAATCGGAGGTGTTCGGCCACTTTGTCTCTGGGTGCGGCCGTGACCAGCACTTCGGAGCCTTTCGTTTCTCGATGTAGCCCTTCCAGCGGCAGACCGGGAGGCAAGACCAGGCTGTCGACCGCCAGGTCTTCGAGCGGCATGGGGACAAGGTTCTCGACTTCAAACGGGACGACCTGCGCGAGTTTGGCCGCGTCGTTGAACGGGAACGAGAGGGTACGGACGAAGAGGTCTTGACAGGGAATCGCCGTGACCAATCGATCGGTGGCGTAGAGCCCGTGGCGCCAGAGAAAGCCCCGAAGGGATTGGACGCGCCGAGCCGGCTCAAGATCCTCCGGTCGAGAAAACGGTAAGGGGTGTTGAAAGTAATCGATGGTTTCGCGCCCGCTCAGTCGGCGACGGAACCGGACCGCCTTCAATCCAGTTTGTCCGATATCCAACCCGACACATTCGTTGACGATAGCCATATTTCTATTTCAGTTTCATGTTTCTTGTTTCGAGTTTCATATTATCGGAATCCTTGAAACCTGAAACGTGCAACTCAAAACTTCCGTGCTACTTTACAATGCGATCCGTGCCTGTGCCAAGGTTCCCACAATCTTGACGGTAATGGGAGTCCCGGGCGGGAACGGCGGGAGGCCCAGGGCCGCCGCCTTTGAGGCGAACCCAGGCCCAGGGATCAACGTTACGGTGAGCGCCAGTTGACTGTTTGGGATCTGGTGCTGCAGGGTGATCTGTCCCTGGCCTTCAAAGGACGCGTCCAGTCCCTCGGCCCTCAATTGCGTGACATCGCAGACGAGGTTTCGACAGGAGAGTCCGGCTGCGGCGCTGTTGAAGGTCAGCGAGAGGGTCTTGCCATTATTCAGCGGAATCTGATCGACCTCCAGATTGGTTGCCTCGGCGGTCAAGGTCCCCTCGGGCTTCAGCACGTTGGGGGAGGACGGATCGGAGTCCGCTCGAAGGGAGAACTCCCCGCTGAGCGTTCCGCGGGTGACGTACCGGCGGATGAGCTTGGGTAATTCTACCTGTTGGAGTTGCCCTTTGAGGGTCAGTGGGCCGGCCAGGGATAAGGAGGCCGCGGTGAGGGTGCCCTTCACGACGCTCGAGCGAGCAGAATGCTCGTTCAACTGGACGAGGACGTCGAGCCCCAGGGTCCCATTGAGGGCCTGTAGAATGCCAAGCTTGGCCTGCACCATTGCCAGCTCGACAGGATCCAGGCTCGGCGTTGAGACACTCACGTTCCGCCACTCCACGTTCATCGGTAATCCGATGGTCCACTCCGCCATGCGGATGTCCAGGCCGGTGGCTCGTTTCAGTTCCGCCACCAGCCGGTTTTGGAGCAGGGTATAGGGGAAGGTGGCAATCAGGCAGAGGGCGAGGATACAGATCCCGCCGATTGTCCACGCCAGCATTTCTCTCCATGCGTCGGGCCATTTGATGGTCATGATGTTCCAATGGTGACCCATTCCCGCACCGTCCATGGCGCGGCATCCGGGTAGTGAAACGTAATTTCCAGTAACACGGCTTTCGGGAGCTTGCTGGCGTTGGGCCACTCGTCGAGCCAGACTCGGCTCTGCTCATCGTAGTATCGGACATTAAACGCGAGGACTCGGTCCGCCAGCTCCAGTTGATCGAGCGATTCGTTGGTATCTGTCAGGGTATAGAGATTCTTCCGAACGAATCGAATCAATCGATCGCGTTCGCGGGTATAGACGACCCGAACGGTATCGCTCTCCTTGGCTGTGCTCGTCACGGTGATCAACTCCTGGTTCATGGCCAGGAATGCCAGGGTATCGGCCGGCTGCCCATCGTGCGTCCCGTTCATCCCGACCCACGGGTACGCGAGCGTCCGTGTACTGAGTGCAATTTCTTCGGCCATCAGGCGGAGAATCTTTCTGACGGTTTGCTCTCGGGTCGTGTGTTCTCTCCCAGCCTCGACGGTCTGTGTCGTCGTGAGGAGCGAGGCGAAGACCATGGCGGCGACGGTGCCGAGCAGCGTCACGGCGACCAGGACTTCCACGAGAGTGAAGCCTTCTTGTGCGGTGGCCCTACGACGCGAGGCGACTTGTGAGCACATAGGTGCTGACCTCCAGAGATTCTTCTCGCTCACCGCGCAGCCAAGATATTTTGAGCCGGACCTCTCGCACGAACTCCAGCGGAGTCGGGGCGATGGTGCGCTTCCATCGATAGCCGATGGCTCGTGGAACCGCTTGGAGTGCGGTTTGAGATCCAAGCGGGAGGGGTGAGAACTCCCCCACGGTTTCTCCGACGGGATACTGTCCCGCGAGTTCGATCTCAAGGAGCTTTTCTTGTGCCAACAGCGTTGCGGCGGTGAGCTCCGCGGCTCGGCTTTGGAGATCGAGGTCGAAGTTTCTCAGACCCAGGAGGACGGGCAGCGCAATGGCCAGCAGCGCGATGGCCAGGAGGACTTCGAGGAGCGTGAATCCACGCTCGCTCGATCCGGGGTGGTTGAGCGCGGAGATCATTGCGTCCCACTGGGGGCGGGGGGGCCTCCTCGTGCCGTTCCGCCGGCGCCGGCTTGTTGCGCACTGGCCTTCAAGAGGAGTTTGACGCGGTCAGGGATGAATCGGTATGGAGGCGGATCAAAGCGTTCGTCACTGACACGAATGGCTCCGGTCAATGAATCGACGGCCAGTCCCAAGAGGTTATTGTTGGTATCCATGAGATATATCGTCACCGGCTCCATCCGTCCATTCGGGAAGAAGGTCACCGTGGCCCGTCCTCCCATGCGTTTGTCTTGTCCGATGGAGACCTCGGTCAATCGGATGGATTCCGGAAGCGCTCGCGGTGTCTTCCATGCAGGGTCCAGCGGCAGGCGCTCTTCTTTTCCTTCTATCACCATCATCCAGTAGAGTCCCTGGTCCATATCCAGGTAGAGCCTGAGAGGGGTTTGAGTAGCGGCCGCTTGCCCCTGGAAGGTTCGAAGCAGTCCGACCAGTTTTCTCCCTGTGGAGCGTAGGTCTTCCTCAAAACTGATGCGGGGCAATACCACGGCCAGGACTCCGCCCAGCAGAAACAGGGCGATCAGCATTTCCAGGATCGTGAATCCTGCAGGGGAGCGTACATCGTGACGCGTGACGCGTGGAGCGTGAGGGGTGAAACGTGAAACGTGAAACGTGAAATGTGAGGGGTAAGGAGTGAGGCGCGAGGCCTGAGGCCTGAGATCGGAGGACCGATCTCGAAGCACTGATCGCTGATGGTAAACGGCTGAGAGGCTGGTTTTGAGCCGATGACGAATCACCATTGCCATCTTACTTACTCTTTGTCCAGGTTCCAGTTGGTGATGTCGGCGTTGACGCCCTCGCCCCCGACCTCACCGTCGGTGCCGAGCGAGGTCACTTCGTAATCGATTTTTTGATCTCCCCGTTGGACCGGGCTGAGATACTTGTACGGATTTCCCCATGGATCTTCAGGCAGCTTCGGGAGATATCCGCCGATCTTCCATTTCTTCGGAATGACCCCGACCGATGGCTTTTCCACCAACGCCTTGAGGCCCTGTTCGGTGGTGGGATAGACGCCGTTATCAAGCTTATAGAGTTGGAGCGCCCCCTCGATATTGCGGATCTGGACTTTGGCCGCCGTGCGCTTGGCATCGTCGGTTCGTCCCATGATGCGGGGGACGACCAGGGCCGCAAGAATGGCCAAAATGGCCACGACGACCATGATTTCGATGAAGGTAAACCCGGCGGCGTTTGCCGACGATCGAAGCAAGAGGTTGGCGGCAAGACGGCGCGGTGTGCGTGCTTCCCGAACGGGCATACTGTGCGTTCCCGGCGTGTTGGAATCTGTCATGGTAAATCCCCCTTTATCTCGTTCATCTGTGATCAGCGCTCATGTGTGGGATAGGGTTTCTAATGGACCATCTGACCCATCTCAAAGATGGGGAGGAGAATCGCGACGACGATGAAAAACACGATCACGCCCATCACTAGAATCATGATCGGTTCCATGAGGGAGGTCAACCGCGTAATCACTCGTTCCACCTCGCCGTCGTAGATATGGCTCACCCGGCGCAACATCTCCTCCATTTCACCGCTTTTTTCTCCGACGGCGATCATGTGCGTGACGAGGGCGGGAAATTCCCCGCTCCGCTTTAAGGGATCGGCAATCGTTTCACCCTCGCGGATATTCTGCCTGGCGGATTCGACGGTTTCCTCAAGCACCCGATTGCTCATGACTCGTTTTGAGACATCCAAGGCGTCGAGTAACTGCACGCCGCTCGCCAACATCGTGGACAGGGTGCTCGTCAATCTGGAGATAGAGACCATCCGCGCGACGTCGCCGATCAACGGGAGTTTCAGCGTCAGGCGGTCCATCATCATGTGGCCTCGTTCGGTGCGGATAAATCGGCGAGCTCCGTAGAGGCCGCCGAGCACCAGGCCGATCAGCACCATCCAATAGTCGGAAAAAAACTGGCTGGTCGACATGAGGGCGACGGTCGGCCATGGCAGGGCCTGTTTTTGTTGGGCAAAGACCTGTGTAATCTTGGGCACGACGAACGTAATGAGGAAAAACAGGATGACGGTCCCGATAGCCAACATGATGACCGGATAGAGCATGGCATTGGTGACCTTGGTTCTGAGCGCTTGTTGTTTTTCCAAGAACTCCGCCAGTCTGAATAAGATCTGGTCAAGGGCGCCGCTCGCTTCACCGGCTCGTACCATGTGAACATAAATGGAGGAAAAGTCCTTGTCGTAGGTCTCCAGGACCGCGCTCAAGGCCTTCCCGCCGCGAACTTGCTCTCGAATATCGGCAAGGAGGGATTTGATGGGCTTCTTTTCGGCTTGATCGACCAGTACGCCAAGGGCGTCGACCAGCGGTAAGCCGGCGACCAGCAGCGTGGCAAATTGCCTGGTGAGCAGGGACAAATCGTTGCCCGTGAGCACCGAGGATCGGCCGATTGTCCGCGACTGTTTGGTGCGACTCGTGACGGGCGCTCGACTGGTCGTCTGTCCTTGTTCGACGACGTCCGTGGGGTAGACGCCTTCTTTGCGAAGTTTCAACCGCGCAACTTTGACGTTTTCGGCGTCGATGATTCCCGTTGCCGCGCCGCCGTCGCTCCGGTACCCCTGGTATTGATAGACAGGCATGGATCACCCGATCTCGGGAGCGGCCCACGCGAGTCTTACGGCAGTCTGCTGGTGGGACCGAAGGTGGCGAAGGGTGGAGAGTTGATGTCGCATCAGTCAACGTCGATTTCTTGTTGGGTGATCCGCATGACTTCTTCCAGCGTGGTGTGGCCCTGGATGACTCGCTCCGTCCCCTCGTGCTTCAAGGTCACCATGCCTTTGGCGATGGCCGTCTGTTTGATGGCCGTCGAGTCCGCCTTGCTACCGATGAGTCGCCGAATGTCATCGTCCAGCACCATCAGCTCAAAGATGCCGGTACGCCCGCGATAGCCGGTCTGTGAACAGGCCGCGCAGCCCGCACCTCGATACAGTGTCACCGCGGAACCAGGCGGCAAGTCCAGTCGGCTCAGTTCGTCTTCGCTGGCCCGATAGGGGCGCTTGCAATCGGGGCAAATCCGCCTGAGTAACCGTTGGGCCAGCACCGCGACGACTGATGAGGCGACGAGAAAGGGCTCAATCCCCATGTCGATGAGGCGAGTGGCGGCGCTCGCGGCGTCGTTGGTGTGAAGAGTCGAGAAGACCAAATGTCCGGTGAGTGAGGCGTGAATGGCGATCTCCGCCGTTTCGCGGTCGCGGATTTCTCCGATCATGATGACATCCGGGTCCTGTCGAAGAATCGACCGCAGCCCGGCCGCGAACGTCAGATTGATTTTCGGGTTGACCTGCATTTGTCCGATGCCGAGCAGCTGGTATTCGACCGGATCCTCGACGGTGATGATGTTCTTGTCCGGCGAGTTGATGTGGCTCAGCGCGGCATACAGCGTGGTGGTCTTTCCGCTTCCCGTGGGGCCCGTGACGAGGATGATCCCGTGCGCCAGTTGGATGAGCTGGTGAATGACCGTCAGACGTTCCTTGGAAAACCCCATTTCGGAGAGGTTGAGCAGGCGATTTTCCTTTTCCAGCAATCGCAGCACGACGCGTTCACCATGAGACGTCGGGAGGACGGACACCCGGAGGTCGACATCCTTCCCGGCGGTTCGAATGGCGAACCGACCGTCCTGCGGCAGGCGTTTCTCGGCAATATTCAGGCCGGCCATGATCTTGAGGCGCGCGATGATGCTGGCTTGCAAATGTTTGGGCGGTGTCAGGACCGGGTAGAGGACCCCATCGATCCGATAGCGGACCACCAACCCTCGTTCGAACGATTCAAAATGGATGTCGCTGGCTCGCTGCCGCACCGCCTGAAACAGGACCGAGTTGACGAGCCGGATGATCGGGGCCTCATCGGTCGCATCGAGGAGGTCTTGCGGCTCGTCGAGCTCGTGGGCCAACTGGTCCAAGCTTTCGTTCGCGGCAATATCCTCCATCACTTGTTCGGCGCCTGCAGGATTTGCGATTTCGTCGTAGGCTCGGTTGAGCCTTGCGAGGAGCGCGACGCTGGTGGTCAAGACCGGTGTGATGGGCTTCCCCAGGAGCAGGCGAAGGTCATCGAGGGCGACGGTTTCCAACGGATCAGTCGAGGCGGTGACGATGGTTCCGTTTTCGTCACGCAGGGGCAAGACCCGGTATCGCCGGCAAAAGGCGATGGGTACCCTTTTGATCATGTCATGGTCGACATGGGTGCTGTCGAGATGAGGGATCCAGGTCATGTCAAACTGTTGGGCCAGTGCTTCCGACACCAGTTCTTCGCGAAGGATCCGCAGGTGTAGCAACACTTCGCCCAGGCGGCCGCCCTTTTCCTGCTGGTAGGCAAGAGCCTCTTCAAGCTTCAGCTCCGAGAGATGAAACCTTTCCCGGAGAATGTCGCCCAGGCGGGGCCGAGTTGACTGCACCGTGGGCTGCTGGGGCTCGTCTAGTTCAGACACGTGTTCCGTGACCTTGTACCCGTGAACCTAAACCAAATAGAAAGGGGATCGGGTTTGTCTGCCGAGTCTCTCCATCTTTCTTTACCAGGGTAAAGATACTCTTCCTGATGACGACCTGGCAAGGATCGAGAGAAATTATTGCGAAAAATCGAGACTTTGCGACTTTAGCGCACCTGAGTCCTGCCGGCGAGTAACCCGAAACAGAACACTCGAATCTGACACATCAGACGCGCAACATAAAACGCACAGGCGGTTGAGCAGCTCGGATGGTGTCTATGTCAATGATGGGGGATCAGCGAAGTTCGTACGTAATAGTGGAGCGCTGGTTGTTCCGGACCAGATCGAGCTTCACGGTTTGCTCGTTTTTGAGTTGCTGAAGCAGGCTCAGCATGGTGCTGGGATCCCGAATGTCGACTCCGTTGACGCGCTGCAGGACGTCTCCCGTCTGCACCCCGATCTTTTCATAAAAGCTGGCCGGCGCGATGTAGTCGAGGCGAAATCCGTTGATGGCTCCGTTGACCGTATTCGGCACCGCTCGCGCCTGCGAGAGGAGTTTCGGGAGGTCGTTCATGGCCTGTTCGACTTCACGGCGATCCACCACCTTCCGAAGCGGCGCCGTCGGCGCCGTGCCGGCATTGGGACCGGGCGCGGTGGTGGGGGGACCTGTCGCCGCGGCCTGACCTTCTAAGATTCCCAGTTCCAATACCTCTTCGACATTGCCCTGACGGACGACGATCCCGTTTCGACGGATTTCGGTGACTTCTCCCAGATCGAGTATGGAGTCATGCAAGTGATACAAGGACTGTTGTTTGGAGGACAGTTCCTCCACGATGGCAAAGACGCCGCGTTGATCACCGAGTACTGTGCCGATCAGGCGAAGTCTTCCCGCTAACCCGAGGGATGCTCGAACCACTGGGCCGTTGGAGCCGCGTCGACCGGATGGGCCGACGCCTGTCGTTCCATTCTCAGGTGCCGGCGGAAGAAGGAAGAGGCCACTGGAACGAATCTGCTCGATGGCCTGTGCCGGAGAATAGGATGCAAGCAACGGTGCCCCTATCGAGGGATCACTGCCAGATCCCGCCGTCCCTTCCGGAATCACATAAAGGGCATCGGCCACAAAGGCATTAATGGTGTGCGCGACGAGTAACCCGGAGGCGAGCATGCATAGCACCAAGCCGACGCGTCGAAGCTGTTGAGGCGAAATGGTCGTCAAGGTCGTGGCCCTCTTCCCCTGAAGACAATATGGTACCTGGTCTCCATGAGGTGCCGCAAGATTCTTTTATGAACGATTTTTTTGCGTCTTGGGGTAGACTAGCCGATCGAAGCCGGCAATTAATCCCTTTGTCTGAATAACGAGGAGGCTCGCACTTGTGAAAAAAGCACTGATTACCGGGATTACGGGCCAAGATGGGTCGTATTTATCGGAATTTCTCCTTGGTCGAGGATACGAAGTCTACGGGATCATCCGTCGTTCGAGCTCGTTCAATACGGGGCGGATCGATCCGATCTATGAGGATCCGCATGTGCCGCATCGGCGGCTTCATTTGGTCTACGGCGATCTGAACGATGCCAGTTCGCTGAATCGGATCCTGCGTACGGTCCAGCCCGATGAAATTTACAATCTTGGCGCCCAGAGCCACGTCCGGGTCAGTTTTGATATTCCTGAATATACGGGAGAAATCACAGGACTCGGCACAATTCGTCTTCTTGAAGCCATTCGCGAGTCCGGACTCAAGCCAAAGTTCTACCAGGCTTCTTCCAGTGAGATGTTCGGCAAGGTGCTGGAGGTTCCGCAGAAGGAAACGACGCCGTTCTATCCCAGAAGTCCGTATGGAGCCGCGAAGGTCTACTCCTACTGGATTACCGTCAACTACCGTGAAGCCTACAATCTGTTTGCGTGCAACGGCATTTTGTTCAATCACGAATCGCCGCGGCGCGGGGAAACCTTCGTGACGAGGAAAATCACCAAGGCGGCCGCCAGAATCAAGCTCGGCATCCAACAGGATCTGTTTCTGGGAAATCTCGATGCGAAACGTGACTGGGGGTATGCCGGTGATTACGTCGAGGCGATGTGGATGATGTTGCAGGCCCCGACGCCGGATGACTATGTCATTGCCACGGGAGAGACCCATACGGTGAAGGAAATGCTTGAGTTGGCCTTCGACCGGTTACAACTTGATTGGAAGAAGCACGTGAAGATCGATGCCACATACTATCGCCCGACGGAAGTGGATCTCCTCATCGGGGATGCGAGCAAGGCGAAGGCTCAGCTCGGCTGGCAGCCCAAGGTGCGATTTGAAGAATTGGTGGCCATGATGGTGGATGCGGACTTGGCAGCGGAAAAAGAGAAGTTAGACGGGACGAGGAAGCGAAGCTAGCATAACTAGAGTAAAGGTGGACGTGATGTCATTTTGGCAGGATAAGCGAGTTGTGGTCACCGGGGGAGCTGGATTTCTCGGGTCGTTCGTCGTGGATCAGTTGCGCGCGAAAGGCTGCCGGCAGCTCATGGTGCCGCGGAGTCGGGAATATGATCTCGTGGAAATGGAGGCCGTCAAGCGATTGTACCGTGATGCCAAGCCGGACATTGTCATTCATTTGGCTGCGCGTGTCGGTGGCATCGGCGCCAACCAAGCCAATCCGGGTCGGTTTTTCTATGACAACCTCATGATGGGGACGCAGCTGATTGAGGTCGGACGCCAGCAGGGACTCAAGAAGTTTGTGGCCACGGGAACGATCTGTGCGTATCCCAAGTTCGCCCCGATCCCCTTTAAAGAAGACGATATCTGGAACGGCTATCCTGAGGAAACGAATGCGCCCTACGGGTTAGCAAAGAAAATGATGTTGGCGCAGTCGCAGGCCTACCGTGATCAATATGGATTTAACTCGATCGTGCTTTTCCCCGTGAATCTGTACGGCCCGCGGGACAACTTCGATTTGCAGACGTCACATGTCATTCCGGCCTTGATACGAAAATGCGTGTCGGCGAAGGAGGAGGGACGCACGGCGATTACCCTGTGGGGAGACGGATCACCGACCAGGGAATTCTTGTACGTCGAGGATGCCGCCGAAGGGATCCTCCTTGCGGCTGAGCACTATGATGGACAGCTGCCGGTGAATCTAGGGACCGGTGAAGAGATTTCGATTCGCGAGTTGGCGCGATTGATTGCTGCTGAAGTCGGGTTTACCGGTCAGATTCAGTGGGATGTCACGAAGCCGAACGGTCAACCTCGCCGCTGTCTTGATGTGAGCCGCGCCAAGCAACTCTTCGGCTTTCAAGCCAAGCATGGGTTGAGCGAGGGACTGAAGAGAACCGTCCAGTGGTTTCAATCCAATAGTCAGTCGATCCGCGAAGTGCATTTCTGATCGTGTGCGTCGTCCGTTGAATCGTCTCCCTGGTGATCGGGTCTTCTGGTCAGGAAATACTGAAAAATTGCTCTAAGGATTGAGAGTGACTACCATCACGCGAGTTGCATGAGTGGATCATTGCATGAAAGAGGTGTTACGTGAAGCGCATTGATATCATCGCCGGGGCACGCCCCAATTTCATGAAAATCGCGCCGATCATCGAGGCGCTCAAGGTTGCCGAATCTCGCGGAGGGCAACTCCGGTATCGGCTGATTCATACCGGCCAGCACTATGATCGCGCGATGTCGGGCGGTTTTTTTGAAGAGCTTGGAATTCCCGATCCGGACATCAATCTCGAGGTGGGATCGGGGACTCAAGCAGAGCAAACTGCCGGGATTATGTTCGGGTATGAGAAGGTCTTGGTGAAGGAGAAGAGCGACCTCTGTCTGGTCGTCGGCGACGTCACGTCGACCATGGCCTGTTCCATCGTCGCGCGAAAATTAGGTGTGCCGGTGGCGCATGTCGAAGGGGGGATCCGATCCGGCGATTGGACGATGCCGGAAGAGATCAATCGAGTGGTGACGGACTCGATCACCAACTGGTTTTTTACCACCAGCGATACGGCCAATGAGAATCTGCGACGTGCCGGTGTGACCGATGACCGGATCTTTTTTGTCGGCAATACCATGATCGATACATTGCTCAAAAATGTGCCACGCTTGAAGCCTCCGGCCTGTTGGCCGTCGCTGAAGCTGCAGCCTCAACGCTATTTTGTGATCACGCTCCATCGTCCCGCGAACGTCGACGGCGAACAGCAACTACTCAGGCTGTTGCACGCGATTGCAGAAGGTACCCAAGGTTTGCCGGTCATCTTTCCGGTCCATCCCAGAACAGCCAAGAATCTGCGAGAGGGGGGGCAGAAACTACCATCTCTGTACTATATCGATCCACTGGGCTATCTCGAGTTCAATTACCTCGTCAAACATGCCAAAGGCGTGATTACCGATTCCGGTGGCATCACCGAAGAGACCACCGTGCTAGGCGTACCCTGTCTGACGCTGCGGGACAACACTGAGCGGCCGGAAACCATCACGATCGGCACAAATGAACTCATCGGAACCGATCCCAGCAAGCTTCCCCCCGCACTCGGCAGATTAATGGCCGGGCAGTGGAAAAAAGGAGCAATCCCTCCACTCTGGGACGGCAAGGCAGCGGAGCGGATCGTGGCGTGTTTGGAGCGAGTGTTGTAATGTGGCCCAAGCAATGGCCAACGGGTTTTCGCCTTGCCTCGCATGGTTTGACACCTGCGTTGCCATAGAGGAAGATCTTTTCGGATCAAGTCAGGAAAAACTGATGCCCATAGTGAACCCTCGCATATTGACCATTGAGGTCACCGACAAGGAGATTACTGCGCATTTAGTCGATGGACGGACGATCAGCGTACCCTTGGTCTGGTCATGGCGGTTGGTGAGCGCGACCGAGAAGCAGCGACAACATTGGGAGATTCTTGGCGACGGTGAGGGGGGGCGCTGGCCCGACCTAGACGAGGATATTAGTGTGAACGGCATGTTGTACGGGATGCCAGCCCATCGCCCCAGAGAACGTGCTTGTGCCCGTTAATGACAAGCATAAGGAAGGCTGCATATATGCACGATGAGTGCATATTATCAGCACTGAGGTTGTGGCTATATCGGACCGGTCATCCGGCGAAGCAGCTATCCCGCCGCGCACATCATCGGTGTGAGGCAGACCGATAAGACGCGTCGTTAAGGGGTTGAGCACCTTTCGGAAATTGCACTCCGACTCCAATTCGGATATCCTGACCCCGATTCAGACCTAGATGACTTAGTCTCCTCGCAGGGAGGGCGAAATGACAACTGCGGAGCAGGTCTAT
>JAOUGT010000306.1 GCA_029865485.1 Nitrospira sp. | reverse complement strand
GGCTCTGGCCTGGCCAACACTATGGATATCGAGTCCATGGCCCCTATGCTCCCCAAGAAGGGCATCGGTTCAATCACCACAAACTCTTGATCGATCCCTACGCCAAGGCCATCGCGGGAACCGTCGAATGGTCGGACGCCATGTTCGGGTATCAAATGGGCAACCCCAAGGCGGATCTGTCGTTTGACACCCGCAATAATGCCTCCAACATCCCCAAGTCTGTGGTCATCGATCAGGCCTTTACCTGGGGAGGCGACCGGTTGCTGAAAACCCCATGGGATAGGACGGTCATCTCAGAAATTCACGTCAAGGGATTCACGGCGCGCCACCCGGACGTGCCGGATCATATGCGGGGCACCTATTCCGGTCTGACTACGCCGGCGGTCATCGACCACCTCCTGGAACTAGGCGTCACCGCCGTCGAGTTGTTACCGGTCCATCACTTTGTGCGCGATAAGCACCTGGCGGATCGCGGCTTGACCAACTATTGGGGCTACAACACCATCGGCTTTTTCGCACCCGATATCCGTTATACCGTCTCGCCGCTCCGCGGACGCGGCGTCCGCGAGTTCAAAACGATGGTCAAGACGCTGCACAGCGCGGGAATCGAAGTGATTCTCGACGTCGTTTATAACCACACGGCGGAAGGAAACCACCTGGGCCCGACCCTCTCATTTCGCGGGATCGACAATGCGGCCTATTACCGCTTGGTCGACAACGATAGACGCTACTACATGGACTACACCGGTTGCGGAAACACGCTCAATGTCTCGCATCCACGAACGCTTCAGCTCATTATGGACAGTTTGCGGTATTGGGTCACGGAAATGCATGTGGATGGGTTTCGGTTCGACCTGGCCTCCACCCTTGCCAGGGAATTGCATGAAGTCGACCGGCTGAGCGCCTTTTTCGACATCCTGCACCAAGACCCCATCCTCTCCCAAACCAAGCTGATCGCAGAGCCCTGGGACGTCGGTGAAGGAGGATATCAGGTCGGTAATTTTCCGGTGGGCTGGGCCGAATGGAACGGTAAGTATCGAGACACGATCCGACGATACATCAAGGGAGATGGAGGCCAGATGGCGGAACTCGCCTATCGCCTGACCGGCAGCAGCGACCTCTACAGCACGAGCGGGCGCCGGCCATTTGCCAGTGTTAACTTCGTCACGGCGCACGACGGGTTCACACTCCACGACCTCGTGTCGTACAACGACAAGCACAACGAGGCCAACGGTGAGAACAACCAAGACGGCACCAACGATAATGACAGCTGGAATTGCGGCGTCGAAGGTCCAAGCAACGATCCCGCGATTCTTGAGCTGCGAGAACGGCAGAAACGGAATTTTTTAACACTTCTGTTTCTTTCGCAAGGCGTTCCGATGCTCTGCGGCGGGGACGAGATCGGGCGGACACAGAAGGGCAATAATAACGCCTATTGTCAGGACAGCGAAATCAGCTGGTTCGACTGGAACCTCGATCGTGGGCAGCAGGATTTTCTTGCGTTCGTCAAAGACCTCATCGCGTTCCGGAAGAAACACCCGGTTCTTCGGCGGCGTCGGTTCTTCCAAGGGCGCCATATCCGAGGGTCCGAAGTCAAGGATCTCGCGTGGTTTCGACCTGACGGTAAAGAGATGACCGACGAAGACTGGAATGCCGGCTACGCGAAATCGCTCGTGCTCAGACTCGCCGGTGACGCCATCGCTGAGCGAGACCAAAAGGGACGCCCGATCGTCGACGACACCTTGTTGGTGATCCTCAATGCCCACCACACGCCACTCGCTTTCACCTTGCCGGCCCACAAACGTGGTATCCGCTGGCACCCGGTGTTGGACACGTCGCTCTCAGGGGAAAACGAAAAGCGGGTCAGTGGCTTCAAGGGAGGCGAACAGTACGAAATGGAAGCTCGATCGATCGCCGTGCTGCGCCTCAATGGAAAGCATGAGCACCAATCATCCTGACCTTGGCTGATGCAGGTGGCCCATCTGAGTTTGACATGCTGATCACGGCACGCCTGTCGCAGTGATGTGGTCGTGGTCCCTCATCCGATTGCTTCCGTGGGCTGATGTTCACCGGGAACTACTCCTCGTTCAACACATAGCTTAAGGAGCGCGCATGATCCTGAAGGACTGGCTGGAGACGTTACAAGAGTCAGCGGAATCGACAGTCTCCCTCACCGTCTCCTATGTCCCCAAGCTCCTCGGCGCCCTTCTGCTGGTGTTGGCAGGCTACCTGCTGGCCCGCATGGTCGGCGCTGCGACGGCAGGGCTGGTCAAGCTGGTCGGCCTGGATCGTCTGCTCGCCAAAACGCCTCTCCAAACCCTGTTCAACAAGGGCGGCT
>JAOUGT010000172.1 GCA_029865485.1 Nitrospira sp. | reverse complement strand
GGATATCGCGTTTGGCATATCCCATCTTCTCCATCGTGGCCATGTAGGCCTTATCGCAGGAGGAGAGACTCAATGGTAACAGCGACAACACGGCGGCCAGGAGGAACCTGAACATCTTCACCTCTCTCCCTTGGGATGGCGTCAACGAGTGAGCCTGTATACTGGGTAGCGGCTCGATACTGCATCATAACTGAAGATGTATGGGGAGAAAACCCCTAAGTTGCCGCTCTCACGAAACCTGGCACGTAGCAACGGTATCACCTTCGCGCTATAGTGTGCCTATGCGTCTCTCCGCTTTCAAGCCATGGTGGATGTCGATCTTCATGCTCGCCGCAGCTTGTTCGACACAGCAGGTGATTCCAGAGTCACTGGGACCGCTCGTGGACCGAACGGTCAGCTTTCGCGAGCTGGCGAACGCTCCGGAGTCGTACCAGGGGAAGATGGTTGTTCTTGGGGGTGAGGTGCTCAAAGCCAAGCGGGTGAAGGAAGGTACACAGATCGAGTTTCTTCAGTTGCCGCTCGATCAGCGAGAGAAACCACTGCTCGATCGCCAACAATCGGAAGGACGATTCCTGGCGATTCAGCAGGAGTTTCTCGATCCCGCAACCATTGGTGAGGGGCTGAGGATGACGATCGTAGGAGAAGTCTCCGGAGCCAAGATGGACTATCTCGATGACGTGGAATATCGGTATCCGGTTGTGATCATGAAACACCTCCATCCCTGGCCGGCTCCGTCGTATGGCAACACTCAACCACGGCCCAGATTCTCGATTGGACTTGGCGGCGGGACTGGCGTCGGCGTCGGTGGAGGTGTGGGGGATTCGCCATTGGATTTTGACTTGATTCTGTACGGGGTGAGGGAGGCATCTTTCGATGGCACGGGGAGCTTTCCTCATTCGTATCTCGGTCTTGTCATCCCCTAAGATTAGGGATGGTACCCGCGGGGGCGCTTGCATGCGCAGAACCGGGCATGTTATGCAAGCATATGGGACAACAGTATGAATGAGTACATCGGGAGGGAGATGGTCCAATGAAGCGGGAACAGCAAGTGACAAAACGTAAGGAGAGGGTCACGCTATCTCTCTCCGCCGACATGGTAGAACGGTTGCGAACTGTCGTCTATTGGAGTCCGAAGTTGACACTGACTGGTGTCGTCGAATCTGCGATCCAATCCTCGCTCGCAAAGCTTGAAAAGGGAAAACGCTTCAAGAAGCGAAAGGGGAAACTCCCGGTCGGACGCCCACGCAAAAATCAATAGGCCTGATCATTCGGTCAACCAGGCGTAGGACTGGGTTGTCCGAGACGGTCGAGACCGGGTGTCAGCCTGCGTGGTTTAAGGTCACCCGATAATCTCGGTCTTCCTGTCACCGCTGGGAACTGTCCGATGGGTTGACGTCTGCTTTTGTCCTCCCTCCTGTGAGGACGATTCCTCTGGTCATATTCTTAAGTTTTCTCGCCCGTTTTTCAGCTTTTCCCTACAATTGAACACGTGGTTGCTGAAGCGACACGTCCACCATCCTTCCGCCGTCGGTGTGTCGTGGTCTTGAGCGGTTTGCTGCTGATGTTTTCCCTGCGAGTCTTCGCGCAACTGCTGCAAGCCTGGTCTCCCGTGGAGGCCCTGCCCCCGTTTGAGGCCTGGGCAAGCGGGGCACTGCCGTATTGGATGCTGGTCATATGCCAGGTCCTCATCATCATCGCTTGCGCTCGTGTGATCTGGCGGCTGTCGAGAGGGTTGATCATGCCTTCCATGGCCACAGGCAAGTTCCTCCTCAGTCTTGGCGGCATCTATTTTGGTCTGATGTGTCTTCGGCTGATCATCGGCCTGACTGTGGCGACGGGTCACTACTGGTTTAGTGCGAGACTTCCCACGTTCTTTCACTTGGTGCTGGCTGGTTTCGTACTCGTCTACGGCTGGTTTCATGTCCGGGGTTTTTATGCGTCGCAGCCGCCATACGTGGAGCAGACGGCATGAAACGGATCGTTCAATATGGGGCCTATCCTGTCATCTTGCTCGGTAGTGTGTGGGGCAATCTGCGTCTCATGGAAGCAGGAGCGGGATTTCTGCTCTCGACCTATCTGCCTGTTACTCTTGGTTCATTGCTGATCATCTGGCTTGAGTTGCAGTTGCCCTATCGCGCTTCATGGAAACCGTCCGGGAAGGACGTGGTGGAAGATTCGGCATTTCTCGCCTTGGTGCATGTTCTGTGGCCGAAACTGCTCGCAATGGGGGTCGCCTTCCTGTTGTTCGACATCTGGAACGGGCAAGACTGGCCTACGTCTGCATGGTGGCCTCGCGAATGGTCTGTCTCGATGCAAGCCATCATGATGGCACTCATGATTGATAGCACGCGGTATTGGTTGCATCGTCTTAGTCATGAATGGGGACCCCTGTGGCGCTTTCACGCTGTGCATCATTCACCGCACCGGCTCTACACCCTGAACGTCGGCCGTTTTCATCCCATCGACAAAGGGCTGCAATTCTTGCTGGACTCGTTGCCGTTCATTCTCATGGGGGTGTCGCCGGCTGTCCTGAGTCTGTATTTCGTATTCTACGCCGTGAATGGGTTCTTTCAGCATTCTAATGTGGACGTCAAGCTGGGCTGGCTCAACTATGTGGTGAGCGGTCCCGAGCTCCATCGTTGGCATCACTCGATGTGGGCAAAGGAATCCAACAATAATTACGGGAATCATCTCATTGTCTGGGATTGGCTCTTCGGGACTCGCTATTTGCCATCGGATCGTGAAGTCGAGGCTCTGGGCCTCATCAACCGCCAATATCCAACCGGCTTCATGCAACAGATGGCTGCACCGTTTCATCCGGGACTCGATAAAACGCCTGTGTGACGCTCTATGTCTCAGCCCATCGATCACTCCACCGTCGAGTCGACCATGCGCCTCATTCATGAGAGGGAGTGGCTGCCCTTGCTGAGGCACACGGAGCAGCCGGAAACCGTTCAGCGACAACTCCTGTCGGCGATACTTTCCTCGCAACGGGACACTGTATTTGGTCGACGGCATGGGTTTGCATCGATCCACTCTTACAAAGACTTTTGCCGAGCGGTCCCGGTACTCGGGTTTGAGGATCTTCGATCGGACATAGAGGGTCAAGAGCAGAGCGGAGAATGTCTCTTGACTGCTGAACGACCGGTTCACTATGTGCAAACCAGCGGGACCACAGGGAAGCCGAAGTACGTGCCCTTGGTCCGGTCGGCGATCGACTGGATCGGCCAATATCAGCGCCTGTTTGCCTATGCACAATGGTCAGGCGTGCCGGGGATCTACGATGGACAGGTGCTGGTGATTGCGGGCCTGTCGGTTGAAGGACATATGCCGGGAGGCACGCCCTATGGATCCATGTCGGGGCTGATGAATGAAGGCCTACCGCCGGCGATTCGGCAGAAGGGCGTCCTGGCGAATGGTATTCTCGCTGTGAACGACTATCGGCTCAAGTATCTTCGCCTGGCGGCCTGTGCGTTGAGTGCCGGGTCACTGTCTGTGCTGGCGACGCCCAATCCGTCGACCATCATGAAACTCTTGGACGTGATCCGTTCGGAATTTGCATTGCTGGTCGAAGCACTGACTGTTGGACCACGGCATCCAATCTTCTCACAAGGCACGGCTTGGACGGAGCCGATTCCTTTCGAAAGGGCTCGTATTGAGTATCTCCAAACAGTGGCCGGTGTCGCATCGACATTGGATTTGGCCGTGCTCTGGCCAGAGCTTCGGGCGGTGATCACATGGACCGGCGGCAACTGCGCGGCTCTGATTCCAAAATTACGCGCCCTCTTGCAGAACGACCGGGCTGTGATCGAAATGGGGTACCTGTCCAGCGAATGTCTCGGAAGTCTCAATGTGGATGTGCGTCAGAACCGATGTATTCCCACGTTTCAAGAGCACTTTTTCGAATTCACCGAAGTGAATGAGGACGAGGGGCATATGCCCGATCCTGTTCTGCTCGGGGACCTGCGTCAGGGCAAAAAGTATCACGTCTTGGTGACGGCGCGGAGCGGTCTGTATCGCTACGCTATGAACGATATCGTCGAGGTGACCGGTTGGTATAACCGTGTCCCAACCATTCGGTTTGTTCAAAAGGGGAAGGGCGTCACGAATATTACCGGAGAAAAATTGTACGAGCACCAGGTGGTGGAGGCGGTGGAAACGGTTCTACGAGTTTCAGGGATCGTGTGCGAGTTCTATGTGATGCTCGCGAATGTTGAGGCGGCAGGATACATACTTTACCTTGAGCATGCCGTTGTATCGGGTGCTTTCGTCAGTCGGCTTGATCAACAGCTGGCACGTTTGAATGTAGAATATCAGGCCAAGCGGGAGAGTGGCCGACTTCAGCCCCTACGAGTTGTGCCGCTTCGAGCTGGGACAGCGGACGCATATCGCAGCCATTGTGTGGCGAAGGGACAGCGTGATGCGCAGTTCAAGTTGATTCGATTGCAATACACCCACGACTGCTCCTTCGACTTCTCGTCGCATCTCCTATAGAGGACGCCTATGAAGAGCGTTCATGTTCAATCGTTGGATATCCCATTCAAACAAGCCTTCGTTCATGCATCTGCGGCGCGTGCTAAGACTGAGAGTGTCCTGGTCACGGTCACCAACGAGGATGGTGTGGAAGGAATAGGGGAGGGGTGTCCTCGCCACTATGTCACGGGCGAAACGATTGAGTCGATTCAGCAGTTCGTTGATGTGCACCGCGGACAATGGATGGCATTCACAGCGGTTCAAAACCTGAAGGAGTGGGTAGCCGAACAGGCTGCTGTCATTGATGAGAATCCGGCTGCTTGGTGTGCGGTGGAAACGGCTTTCCTTGATCTGTTTGGAAAAGAGGCAGGACTGCCGATCGAAGCGTTGCTTGCACTTCCAGCTCTCAACGGTCAGTTTCAATATTCGGCCGTGCTGGGAACAGATAGCCTCCAATCGTTCGAAAAACAGCTCCAGCGCTACCGTTTAGCAGGTTTTACTGATTTTAAAGTGAAGGTGACAGGGCGATTGCACGAGGATACCGACAAAATGACGCTGCTGGCCGCATGCCAGGATTCAACAATACGAGTCAGGCTCGACGCGAACAATCTGTGGAGCGACGCCGAAAGTGCCTTGTCGTACCTCCGGCAACTTCCTGGCCCTATCGTGGCCATCGAAGAGCCACTCAAGGTTGGTGACTACGATGGCTGTCGGTTGTTGGCGCGAGAGATGAAGGTTCCCATCATTCTGGATGAGAGCTTCCTGAGACTGAACCAATTTCCAGCGATTCAGAACGATTCCCCCTCAACCTGGATCATCAATATTCGCGTCTCAAAGATGGGTGGGGTGATGAGATCACTAGATATCGCTCGAAGGGCCAGGGAGCTTGGAGTTTCGATTATTGTTGGCGCCCAGGTAGGGGAGACAAGTATCTTGACGCGCGCGGGATTGACCGTTGCGAACAGCCATCGAGACATTGTCATCGCCCAAGAGGGTGCCTTCGGTACGCATCTTCTCGAATATGACATCTGCGATCCTGTTCTCATGTTCGGTGCAGCAGGGCAGCTGGACGCGAAGGCAGTGAATGGCGCCGGCCTCGGTCTTACCCTGTCAGGATGAATCACGGTAGAAGGTGATTCTCCCTGCAAAGGTTTCTACCTCATTCTACTCCCCAGCCGTGTGTCGCCCACTCGATTCTCGCGAAGTTTGCGCTTGACGGGACATGGACCCACTGCCTACAAGAGAGAGCGAGCACTTAATGGGTAACTCATGGACGTGATCCTGTGGAGAGGAGGGTGCACATGCGGAATCTAGTTTTGGCCCTAGCAGGTTCGATATTACTGACGGGGTGTTCGAGCCCAGCTGGTATGGGGGTACTCGGCGGGGTGCTCGGTGCCGGAGCAGCGGGTGGTAGCTACGAGTACCATCTGAAGCGCCAGAAAGATCGAGTCGAGGAGGACTTCAAGGCTGGGAAAATCGATCAAAAAGAATATGAGATCCGCAAAGACCAAATCGCTCGTGACTCATTCTTCCAGAAGTAAACTGCCCTGCCCTCGTAGGACTATTGCTGGTATTGTCGGTAGGGTGTGACGTCGATCGTATTGTGAGTTGATTGACAGCCCCATGCGGGTCGCGCCGCATCCTCCTATATCTGCTCCACTTCCGAAATGATTGTGTGATACCCGCTGGCGCCGGCCGGTTGTGGGCGGACGATTTCGGCGATTTGAAGTTGTCCCTTCGTATCCGTTGCGCGCACCACGGTTTGAAACTTCCCCGGCTTTGGCGGTCGCCAGGCGTAGGTCCAGATCACCCACGAATAGGGCGACATCGGCGGTTCGACCGTGCAGTCGTTCCACGTGCGGCCGGCATCGAAGCTCAACTCCACTTTGCCGATACTGTTCGGCCCGCCGAAGGCAATGCCTCGAAATGTATGCTCGGGCCCGCGCAAGGTTTGATAATGGCCCGGTGAATCAATGCGGGAAAAGACCTTGATCGTGCCGTCGTCGGTCCAGCCCTTGCGCTGCCAGTAGCCCTTGTAGTCGCCCGGATAGACTTCGATTTCGACGATCCACTTCACATTCTTGATGCCATAGAGACCTGGCACCAGCAGGCGGAGCGGAAATCCGTGTTCTTTGGGGAGCTTCTCGCCGTTCATCAGAAACGCCAGCATCACGTCGTCTTGCATGGCACGGGTAAACGGGATGCTGTCGTCGTAGCCGTCGATGCCGCGAAAGACCACGTCTCGCGCCGTTTCTGTATCGGCGCCGCAATCGAGGAGCAGTTTCTTCAGCGAGATGCCGCGCCACGTCGCCGTGCCCATGCTGTCGCCACCGGGCAGGGTGTCGATGCACATGAGTGTGGAGATTTGATCGTAGGAATCGCGGTTTAAAATATCGCGCCAGCCGAGCGACATCGGGGTTTGCACGGCACCTTTGATGTGGACCTTCCACTGCTCGATATTCAGGTCGCGGGAGGCTGAGACCGCGCCATCCGCATAATTGACTACATAGAATTTGGCGTTCGGGGTGAAATAGGTCGTGTTGCGCGGCGGAACCGCAAACATTCGCCCGAATATTCCGCCGGCGGCATCACAGCCGCTGGTGCTTCCGACCAATGTTCCTAACCCCAAGGCTTTGAGCAGTGTACGGCGATGCATGGGCCAACTATTTTTCATTTGCGTCATAATTTTGAAATTATACACTGATCACCCTCTTGACTCTTGGGAAATACCTTGTTATCTTCCCACTCGTTGATTGCGACTGTGTTCCTGCCTGATGACCGCGCCTGATGCGAGTCACGGTGCGGTGCCAAAGGGAAACTACCCGAAACTATTTCGAGCGGGTCCCTTGACACGAGACGGCGCACAATGTATAGTGCGCGGCTCGCGTGAGGAACGCGGATGTTCTTTGAAAACTGAATAGAGGAAGTTGAGCAAGGTGTAAGGTGTATTGAAGTGGTGGCCCTTGGTCCAAATTTAAAGAACACCTATTTGAGAGTTTGATCCTGGCTCAGAACGAACGCTGGCGGCGCGCCTAATACATGCAAGTCGAGCGAGAAGACGTAGCAATACGTTTGTAAAGCGGCGAACGGGTGAGGAATACATGGGTAACCTACC
>JAOUGT010000171.1 GCA_029865485.1 Nitrospira sp. | reverse complement strand
TAGCTGTCGACATGAAAGGTCAATGTTTTCTCGAGGCGTATCCCGGAACCGGAGTTACTATAGGAGAACGTGATATGGCCAGTCGGGTGCTCCTGGTCCAAGGTCGTAAAATCTTTCTCTACCTTGTAGAGGCCATCCTTAAACTCCTTCGTCAGCGCTGCGTCATCCGTTGTGACGGTGAGCGGCTCAGCAAACTTACCCCCTTGGCGAACCAGTTGGACAAAGGCCTTCCCATCAGAGCTACTGCGATAGCGCTTCAGCTCCCAACTCGTCAGGACGGCTCCTCGAGAGGTGAACTTGGCACGATAGAGCTCTGTCTCGATCTCAACTGTTTCTCCAGCGACGGATTCCATACGAGCGGATGGTGCTTTCGAAACGTCACTCTGCAGAGCGCCATGCGGTTCCGAAGTTTTTGCAGTCACAGGAGTTGACGGCTCGCTTCCGGAACTGGTCAAGGGAGGAGCGGTGGCTTCAGCAGGGACTGATCCCGCAGGATCTGAAACAGTTGGTGGCGGTAGCAGGCTCAATCCTTTGAGCGCATACTCATAACCAAAGACAATTGCAGCCGAGAGGACTAAGAAAACAACGAGGCGCTTTTCCATGTGGAGATTATACTTTCGTTAGTGTGCGGCTTGTATGACTACCTGACAGGATCTTCCCCTCCCGGATGGAAAGGGTGACACTTCAACAGGCGGACAAGGGCTAACCAGAATCCATGCCATGCGCCGTATTTGGCGATAGCCTCAGAAGCATACCGTGAACATGACGGATGAAATCGACACGTTGGACCGTACATCGGTGAGATCACGAGACGGTAGCCCTGCAGAACCAGTAGGAAAGCTTGCTTCATGCGAGTCTCAATCCGGACGAAGAAGGTGCATGCGCTTTAGGGAGGTCGTCCATGCCTGAACTAAATCCTTCCGCGACAACACGAGAGCGTCCTTTTTGGGGAACACGAGCACCCCACGTCCAGAAGCCAATTTCGAATAGGAATCCCTCACCAGCTCGCGAAACACCCGCTTTGCACGATTGCGTCTAACGGCATTTCCAAATCGCCTTCCAACGATAATTCCCACCCGACTCGGCGAATCATCCATGTTGTAGGCCAGAAGATTGAAGAGCGCTGTCGAAATTCGCTGGCCATGCTGCTTGACGGCTTGAATATCTCGGTGACTCCTTAAAAAGATTTCGTGACGCTTGTGTGCCTTGAGCGTTGCCGGATAAGGGGGTGTACCTTCGTCATATCCCATCCGCTTATGACCCCGGGAAAATCGTAATTGGTAGGTGGGCGTACGCTCAACGAGGACGCAAGAGACTGGGGAGCGACACGAAGAACACCTGCATGAGTCGTGACAAGGGGCCTAGACAGTCAACCGAGCTCGTCCTTTCGCGCGTCGACGGGCCAAGACCTTGCGGCCGTTTTTTGTGCTCATGCGCTTTCGAAACCCATGCTCACGCTTTTTCTTTAAGTTTGATGGCTGTTGAAATGTAAACGACATGGTTCCCCTTCCTTCCCAAATCTCAACGAATCAAGATGAAACGAACGGTGGATTATAGGGGAGCCAATTGGGCCTGTCAATTTCATGGCAGTTATGGATCGTGATAACTGATAAGGGCTCCATAGTGATTCTCTCCATCCGCCTGTGCTGAGGCAGTTTTGCGTTCCGCCACCAGAATGCCACAATGTTCACACTACCACGGTGGTTATCTATATTATAAGTCCATGAAATAGAATGGATCATGATTCAATACCTATGGCAATGAGTGGCATTGGGCTTGCTCGCTGTTTTAGGTGTGTTAGTATGCCCGAAACCCTAAAGAGCTGATGCGCTGGTCCATCTGCTTGACTCTGACTCAATCATGAGGAAGACGCAGGAGTCACTCACCACTATCAGAAGCACATTCATAAGGAGGACCCTCAGTATGGTGAAACGAGTAGCCCTTGTATCGATCGTGCTCACCCTCTCACTAACAGCAGGGTGTGCAGACCCGCCCACCCAGCAGATCCAAGAGGCCGAAAAGGCCTTGAAAGAAGCACAGGAAAGTGGGGCGGCCACATATTCAGCCGAGGAATATGCCAAGCTTGAAGGGACTCTGGCGGCCATGAGGAAGGAAGTCTCGGATCAAGAAGGAAAATTCGGGCTGTTTCGGGATTATGGCAAGGCGCAACAGCTCTCGGCTTCAGCCAAGGCCGAAAGCGACCGAATAAAGACCGCGTCGGTTCAAAAGAAGGAAGAGGCCAAAGCGGCAGCATTACAGGCCCAACAGGTAGCGGAAGAGGCGGTGAGAGCGACGCAGGACCTTGTTGCGAAGGCACCGGTTGGGAAGGATCGTGCTGCAGTGGAAGCGATCAAGAACGATGTGGAAGGGTTGAAGTCGCTGCTGAAGCAGGTTCAGGCGTCGATCGACAAAGAAGATTTTCCCGCTGCTCAAACACAGGCCAAGGCAATTCACGATATGAGCCAAGCTGTTTCAACCGAAATACAAAACGCCCTCGCCAAAGTCGGAAAAGGTAAACCGGGGCGGAGAAAATAATCACGGCATGGGTAGTGACCATATACATAGGGTCCTTGCCGCACTGCTCTGTACGTCCTTCTTGGTCGGGTGCGTGCAAGCGGTCCCTCCCGACCTTGTTGCCGCGGTGGAAGCCATCGATCAAGACCTCATCGCACTGCGCGCCCCGGAGACTGCTCCTGAAGAGTACAGACAGTTCGTGCGACAATGGGCTTTACTTAAGGCGCGCGCCCAACTGGACGATGATGTGATTCGTTGGCCCTGGGAGTCAAGCGATCTTGAAAGTGATCTTCGCTGGCTCTACGTCATGGGTGAGCGTACCGTGTCACAACTCCACGATCGGCAGGTCTCACAGCAGACTGTCATGCAAGCGAAGGTCACTCGTCTGGAAGAGCAGATTCGCAACATCGCAGCCAGGGTCGAGGCGATTGATGGACGGATTTTGCTCGGAGAGAAGGGCGTGCAAGCGGGTCTGCTCGTCAAGCAGGCACGATCGTTCCTCGATCAAAAAGATTACACGCGGGCCATGCAGATTGCCGAGAAAGCCGATCACGCTCTCAAAGCGCAAGCATCCCTACTCAATCAAGAATTGGGGCGCTACGCCGATGACAGTCGGATCACCTACTGGCAGACCTTGGCCAAACAGACCATTGATTGGTCGCGCCTGCACCAGGCTACTGCCATTGTGGTGAGTAAGGCCGAGCGAGAACTCAGTCTCTACCAGAGTGGTCGGAAGGTGGTATCATACTCCGTCCGCTTAGGTTTCAACGGGATGCTCGAGAAGCAGTTTCAGGGTGACGGTGCGACTCCGGAAGGGCGCTATCATGTGACCGACAGGCGGGGGCGAGGCCAGACGCAATTCTATCGAGCTTTGGCTTTGGACTATCCCAATGGTGAGGATCGACGGCGCTTCCAGCATGCAAAGCGGTCGGGGAAAATCGCCCAGTCCAAGGCCATCGGCGGGCAGATCGAAATTCACGGCGCAGACAATGAACGGTTGGCGCAAACGCTCGGGTGCATTATGCTCGATAACCCGAACATGGCTGCTCTCTACGAACGCGTTCCTGTTGGGACACCGGTCACCATCGTCGGCGCGCTAACCAAGCAAAATGCGGTGGCAGCGGCATTGGCGCAACTTGATCGTGGCAAAGAAGAAATCTGAGCATACACGAATGGGCCGTATCATTGTTGCAGCGTTCGCGGTCACACTCATCGTCATTCTCGCGATGAATGCGCCGACGACCACTCCTCCCACACCCGGTATAGGTCACGAGGCTCAGCCTTCCCTTGTTGAGAATAAAGCCACACTCCGGACGTTGCAGGCCAGATATAAGGCGCTGTCCAACCAGCTCGCCCAGCTCATGCCCAACCAGCCGTACATTTTAGTGGACACGGCTCGAAACCGCCTCTATGTGAAACGTCAGGATGAAGTCGTCCTTGATGCCATTGCATCGACGGGGAGCGGAACCATTCTGGATAAGCCCGGTGAAGGGAACAATCAGTGGGTGTTTGATACGCCACGAGGGGAATTCCTCGTCAAATCCAAATTGACCAACCCGACCTGGATCAAACCGGATTGGGCGTTTGTAGAAGAGGGACTCGCCGTACCACAAAATGCCGCGGATCGTGCCGAACAGGGGGTGCTTGGGGACTATGCTTTGGGGTTCGGCAAGGGGTATTTCATCCATGGGACACTCTATACTCGGCTATTGGGAAAGAACGTGACGCATGGATGTATTCGGCTCAACGACAACGATCTGAAAGGTGTCTACAAACTCGCCCGAGTGGGGACACCGATCATGATCTTTTAGCCAACCAAGAAAGCGCAGACATTGCCAATGAACCTCTGCGCCCTTCTTCTCGCCCTCATATTTGCCGCACCCGGATGGGGAAAGGAGCCTGAGGCCTTTCCCGATCTGAATCTTAACAATCCGCATGAACTCAAAGAAGCGACGCGAGTTCTGGAAGAAGAACTCAAACTAGCGGCCCGCCCGCAGACGTATCTGCTCATTGATCTCGGCACAAGCACAATTCATATTAAAGGTCGCGGACTCGGTCTCCATCAGATTCCCATCGTGACCTGGTCGGCAGGACCACGCGAGGCCCTCAAAGGCATCCATCGGTTGGTGGCCCGACCATCCGTCGTGAGACGAAAGATCGAACCGGGCGCAGCTGTCGAGCAGGAACCGATCTCTATCGCGGATATGCCGACCGACTATATGCTGTCATTTACCCCGTCTCTGAGCGTGACTGTGGTGCCCTCCGTCGGAAACGACGGTCTCCTTCGGAGTGCGGTCCTGTTGGGAAAAGTCGGGTGGCATCATGCGAAGGATTGGGTGACCCAGTTCTTCATCGACCAACCTGCTGAGTCTTCGTCGTATCTGCGGCTGACTCTCACAGCCGACCACGCCCAATCGTTGGCATGGTCTCTCGTCGATGGAATGGCGATCGTGATTCGCCGGTCGCCAGATAAATAGGAACACAGAGTATTGTGCTCGTATTGCCTTTTCTTCAATCACTCAATAAGATACGACACACGCACCATCACGAATTCGGTCAACCTTTCTAGAGCCAGGAGGGCAATGTTTATGCGCATCAGTGACAAGCTGCCACCTCCGTTCCGCGCGACCATCCAACCTGCCCTTGAAGCACTGAATCGTGAACAGGTCATCGAGCGGCTTTGGTCAAAAGACCATCGGCTCTGGAAACCGGATCCAAAGGAGATCAGTGACCGTCTGGGTTGGTTGACCGTCCATGACCAGATGCGGCAACAGATCGGACAGTTAGCACAGTGCGTCTCCTCAGCAAGAGAGATGAAGATCAAAGATGTCGTCCTGCTGGGAATGGGGGGGAGCAGCCTAGGGCCCGAGGTGTTTCGTGCGGCGTTTGGACCTCAGAATGGAGCGCCGCGACTGTGGGTCCTTGATTCGACCATTCCAGGGTGGGTACGCCAAGTCACCAAGGCCATCTCGCCAGCCAGGACTCTGTTTCTTGTGGCGAGTAAGTCTGGCGGAACCATTGAAGTCATGTCGCTCTTCGCGCACTTTTGGAAACTGGTAACGCACGCAAAGGGCAATCGGGGAGGAAAGCACTTTATCGCGATCACTGATCCCGGTACAGGGCTGGAACAAATGGCGCGCGACTATGGGTTTGGTGAGATTTTTTCCAACCCGGCTGATATTGGAGGGCGCTATTCCGTCTTGTCTCTCTTCGGATTGGTTCCAGCAGCCCTCCTTGGCTTAAATGTTTCCAGGCTGCTGAATCGGGCGGCTGGGATGGCAGAACAATGTCGGGTACAGAAAGATGTCCAGACCAATCCTGGCGCATACCTGGGTGCGGCGATGGGCAGTCTTGCCAAGGCAGGGCGCGATAAGGTGACCGTCATTGCATCCCCGTCTCTCTCGACGTTCGGCCTCTGGGTCGAACAATTGCTTGCGGAAAGCACCGGTAAAGAGGGGACGGGCCTCATCCCGATTGCACAGGAGCCGGTGCTCAAGCCGGGCGTCTACGGAACCGACCGATTCTTCGTCTTTCTCAAGCTCAAAGGTGAGAAGCACGCAACCCTCGATCGAGCGGTCCAGGCGTTGCTCAAGGCCGGCCATCCAGTGATCCAGTTTGATCTGCGTGATCGCTATGATCTGGGGGCTGAGTTTTTCCGATGGGAGTTTGCCACAGCGGTTGCCGGTCATGTGCTGGGCATTCACCCGTTTGACCAACCGAACGTCCAGGAAAGCAAGGACAACACGAATCGAGTGCTCGATACGTTCCAATCAACGGGACGACTTCCGGCTCAACCGAATCACCAACCCAAGGAAGTTGCGAGGACGTTGTCTGGTCTCCTTCAGCCGGGAACGTATCTGTCAGTGCTTGGATACACGACCCCTTCGCGTCCTCTCGACGCAGCTATTGGTCGGCTCCGACGTGCGCTCATGTCCAGATATCGAGTGGCGACGACGTTCGGTTACGGCCCACGTTATCTCCACTCAACGGGACAGCTGCACAAGGGAGGACCGAATAGCGGTGTCTTTCTCGAATTGGTGGACCCTATGGCTTCCGACATGCCTATTCCCGGGAGGCCCTTTACATTTGGAACCTTGGCAAATGCACAGGCAAGTGGTGATCTGGAATCACTCCGCGCGCACGATCGACAGGCCCTTCGCGTGCAGTTGGGTCGCAATCCCGCAGTAGTCGTCAACGCCATCGCAGCGGCTGTGACAGGGACCGCGTCGCCTAGTCGGCTTAGAGAAGCGAAGAAAGGCCGCCGGAAGACGAGTCGTTGATATGCCAGCCATTCCGGACATCCGCGTTGCGGGCTCCGTTCAGGATTGGGCACACCAGGCTGCTGCGTTCATTGCCTCCGTCAGTGAACGGGCCATTCTGGCCAATGGGCGGTTCATTATGGCCCTCTCCGGAGGATCGACACCCAAGACACTCTATCAGGCCCTCGCATCGCCTGAGTGGCGTGGACGGTTCGATTGGACGAAGATATACTTCCTCTTCGGTGATGAACGCTGCGTCCCTGCCGATCATCCGGACAGCAATTTCAACATGGCAAATAGCTCGCTCTTTCACCCGCTCAGCATTCAGGCAGATCACGTGTTCCGGATGAGGGGGGAGGGCGAAGACCCTTCAGCTGTTGCCATGGAGTATGAGCAGGCTATCCGCCAACTGACCGGGGCTCGACCGCAGACGATGCCGAGGATTGACCTTATTCTCTTGGGACTCGGAGACGATGGACATACGGCATCGCTTTTTCCGGGAACGGTAGCCATGCAGGAAACGGAGAAGATCGTCACCCCTGGCGAGGCTCCCACGGGAATCCGTACACGGCTGACATTATCGCTAGGTGTGTTGAATCAGGCAGCTGTGGTACTGTTCCTCGTGATGGGCGAGGGCAAAGCCGACATGGTGCGCAGGATTCTTGAACCGGCATCTGATGCTGATCGTTCCCTGCCGGCGTCCAAGATTGCCCCGGAATCCGGTCAGTTGGTCTGGATGCTGGATCAAGCGGCCGCAGCAGGGCTGACCAGGTCATTGCGCAAGTAAGGAGACGCATGATTCTCGCGGGGGACATTGGAGGAACAAAAACCAACCTG
>JAOUGT010000170.1 GCA_029865485.1 Nitrospira sp. | reverse complement strand
TGGATCACCTCATCCATGGTGCTTCTCACTGATTCTGTGGCGGTCTGCTCAGCTGACGCCACGGGAGTCCCGATCAGCAGCATCACCATGCCTACCGCCACGGCCCAGGTCATGCCGAGACGCGGTTCGAAACTGATTGCCCCCGCACTCGCGGTACTGTTGGATATCTGCTTCATGGGTCCCCTCCCCACAGTGACCTATGACTCTGTCACCCAAGTATTCGCGTCACGCACCTCAGAATTTCGGCGTCATGTCTTTCAATGAATCGCCACCTTTTTTCAGGAGGTCCCCTCCTGGAGGGCCCCCACCTTGTGGGGACAGACTGGTCAGTTGTTCCTTGACCTGCTTGAGCGTCCCCATGTTTTTCTGGAGATCGTCGACATTCTTTTGCATCTGCATCAACGTACTGCCGAGTTGGCTCACCGATGTTGAAAGTCCAAACATGCCCTGCGCAGAGGTATAGTGTAGGGACACCCCTCCCAACCCAAATCCTGATAAGAATGCCGTAACGATCATGATAGATGTCCCATGGTTGCCCTTCATAGTTTCCTCCCCTGCAGTTTCCCGCTGGTTAAGTGTGTTCTGATCGCTGTCAAATATTCCGCATCCTGCTGAAGTGTGTGGATATGGAGATTGATCTCCTCCAGGATCTGGTCGATCTTCTCCACCGTGATCGTGCCTTCAAGCTGGTTTCTATAAGAGCTCGGTCGATCGCCTTCGAAATCTATTGCTGGTTGCATCATTTGACCTCGCTATAATCTGATCCTTAATCTTGTTGTAGGTCGATGACTGAATAACGTTCTTCTTCAACAGGTCCTCCGTGCTTTGATGGGGTCGTCCCTCCTCGATCCCCTTCGCGTAGGCGCCTCCGATGCCGACCAGAGTCTTCAGTTGGTCGGGTGTCGCTGAATTGTTATCGATGAGCATGGGTCTCGCCTTGGCGGCCAGGGATCTGAGGGAGGAGATCACCGCCTCCGCCTGCATCGGCGGTGGACTCGCTCGGAGTGCCCGACTCACTGGTAGCGCTGGCCTCTCCCGAATCGGAGGAGGGTCCAGACTCCTCCGCAAAGACTGGCAGGGCGAGGATTACCAGGGCAAATAGGCTTGCTAAGACTCGGGTGATCGATCCCATTGGACTGTTCCCTCCATGCAATGGCCTCGCGGCCGGTGAAACAGTGGACCCTCCACTTCGCTGAAGCTGATGTTGCTGGACCAACTCGCTGCTGTGCAATTCACGGTCGCCGTGCTTGTGTGGCATCCTGTTTGGCCTTGGTGGGACTGTTCCTACTCAGATCATTCACTTGCTGCTCAAGTTCCACATTTCGGCGCTTTGCAGCCTCCAGCTCCGCCACCAGCTGCTCCTGGTTTTTCTCCAACCAGTGCTGTTCGCGTTCGAGTGCCACGAGTCGGGCCGTCAGGTCGTCCATTGTCGGTTGCTTGGTATACGAGGAACAGCTGGCGAGTATGATCACGCTTGTCCCGAACAAAATTGCCTTGAGTATCTGCATGATGAATTTCCTCTTTCTCACTCATGTCTTCGCTTCGCGCGAGTCATGTTATGGTGCAAATCTCCCCGCTCCCGTCTCGCAGGTTTGTGACGCCGAAGTCGCCCGATCTCTGAGCAACCCTCCATAGCTCCCATGTACCACAATTGATACAGCGTATCGCGCTCACTCCTGCCGAACGTTCGCTGAACTCTGCATCCGCGCAACTCTCCATCACAATCAGGCCGTGGCATCGCTTACAACGCATCGAGCAGCTCCTCCATAGACGACTATTGAACCATCACGGGCATTGTCCGTGAACTCTCATGTCCTTCGTGATCGGCAATGGCGATCTTGATGGTGTGTTGACCCTTGGGAAAGTCTGCGTGCGTCAGATGAATGCCATCGCCCGATGCATAAGGTTTCATGCGGTCCGTGATGTCGACGTTCCACAGCTTGATGAGGAGAATCTTGAGGCTCGCGAGATCAACCACCGCTGCTCCTCGCTGCTCAAAGCGGATGTCGATATCAAACGGTGCGATTTGAACCATATTCTCTTTCGGCGCGATCACCTTGATGGCCGGCCCCAGGGTCAGATCCCCAGCTTCGGGACCCGCGAGGGTGCCGAAGAAGAGATTGGCGACAAGGAGGAAGATCCGTGTATTGGCTGTTGTGAATAGGAGTGTCATGATGGCCTCCTTCCTCTAACTCACCAAGTTGTCTTCTATGCCGCTCACATGAGGCTCCTAACTCAAAACCCGTACCTGACACCCATCACACAGGATTGTGCTGCAATATGAGGCAGTTCGGCGAGTCACTCAAAACCCGCCTTGAGAATGCGCAAGGACATGAAACGCTTTCGCGTCTCACGCGTGTTTCACACGTCTCAAATGAGACAATGACTGAGACAAGATGGATATCGGGGGAGGAGGCTGGCAATCAGGCTATTGATCGGAAGCGAGATCGAATTCGCCGAGACGACGATAAAACGTTGCTCTGCTGATCCCCAGTCGTTTGGCTGCCTCGGTTCGATTGCCTTTCGCTTCTGAAAGGGCCGCCAGGAGTCGGGTTTTCTCGTCCTGCCCCGACAGTGGAATGAAGACTGAGGGGCTGGGTACCACAGTGGCCCCGGCAATCTCCGGAGGAAGATCCATGGGGCAGATCTCGTTCCCTTTGCAACTAATCACGGCGAACTCAACCGCGCTCTTTAACTCACGAACATTTCCAGGCCAGGAATGGCTCATCAACAGGCGAAGTGTGTCTGGATGCAGCCGCTCGACCGTCTTCCCGGTTGCCGCACAGACTTGCCCGAGCATCGATTGGGCCAGTAACGGAATATCTTCACGCCTGTCTCGGAGCGGGGGAAGTTGTACCCTGGCAATGCGTATTCTGTAGAGGAGGTCGGCACGAAACGATCCTCGAAGCACGTCTTCGCTGAGGTTGTGATGAGTGGCGGCAACCACACGGACATTGACGGTGCGAGGCTTGGCCTCCCCTAGGCGGGTAATTTCCTTTTCCTGCAAAACCCGCAACAGGGCTGTTTGCACTTGAGGCGGGATGTCCCCGATTTCATCCAGGAACAGGGTGCCACCCTCCGCCGCTTCGAACAAACCCTGCTGATCTTGGATAGCCCCGGTAAAGGCCCCTCGCTTATGTCCGAAAAGCTGGCTGGTCAGAATGGAATCGGTGAGCCCCGCACAATTGGCCGCAATAAACGGTTTGTGCTTTCTGGCGCTGGAGGAATGGATGGCTCGAGCAATCAGTTCTTTTCCCGTCCCCGTCTCCCCTTCGATCAATACCGTGGTATCAACCTGCGCCACGTCACGCACCAATTGATAGACGCGCAGCATGGCCGGACTTTTCCCGATTAAGTCGTGAAACGAAGCCTGTTCATTGAGCGCCTGACGAAGAGCGTGGACCTCTGTGCGGTCGTTGAAAATCAGAATGCGTCGCCCAGTATGGGCTAGATCTCTGTGAATCCCTAGTTCAATCCATTTTGAACTGGCCCCTTCAAAACACAACGGTCCGCTGGAATGTATCTTCGAGGACCCTTCGAGGAGGTGTTGAATCAACAGACGATCTTCCTTACGGAAGGACAAGACCTGGTCCCAAGGCCGACCTAGAATCTCCTGCATGGCACAACCAAGCATTTCGAGCGTACGATCAGTCGCGAACGTGATCTGTCCACGTTCGTCCAAGACTATCGCGGCAAGTCCAAGTTGCTGGAGCAATGCCAGCGCATCGTCCTTTGTGCGTTCACTCGCTTCTAATTGGCCGATCAAGCGTGTCTCCGTATTGCGGTGCGATTTTGCGGTGATGTCTTCGGCAAGCATCCGTTCACGAGCCCGCTGAACGATGGACCGCATGTGCTCAAAGTCCGAGCCAAGGCGTTCAATAAGCACCAACTTGCGAGGTCCCAGGAACAACGGTCTGGCCTCCAGCGTCATCGTGCCACCCTGTCGGTCTGGCTCTGTCCATGCACCAGATTTTTCAATCGGACCTGGACTGCCCTGCCAGACTGAATGAATACCGCCCAAATAATCCTGTAAGAAGGGCGAGCATTGACTAAGATCTAGAGAGTTGCGGATCGTCGAACCAACACACTGACTCCACCATTCAGGCGGGACCCCTTGAAGCCGAAACTCTCTCAATCCCTCTTCCCACTCCAACACGACGATATCCAGCGCGGCCAACACGCAATCGGACAGCGAGGTGTCGGGACGATGGGATTGGTCCGTCATAGACAAGTCCTTGGCGGAGACGCTGGGCTCAGTAGCATCGTGGCAAGGCAACCAAAGAGCTCTTCAACTCCTTGCCCCAGCTTGGCACTGCCGAAGAAGACCGGCCACCCTTGTTCCCGTAGTTGTTCAATGGCCGGCTGATCGATCTCCCACTCGGACTGGAGGTCGGACTTGTTGATGATTGAGACGAAAGGAATCGGACCCACCGTCCGCACGACGGTCTGCTGGAGCAGACGAGCCGTGTCGAGCGTGGCCTTCCTGGTACCGTCCATCACCAAGATATACCCGGATGATCCACGTAAATAGGATTCCCGGATATGCTGGAACTCATCCTCCCCATAGAGGTCCCAGAGCATGAGCATCACGTCCTGCTGATCGACCATCACGGTCTTCTTTTCGACCGTCACCCCAATCGTCGTCTGATAGTGTTCCGAGAACACGTTGGTCACGAATCGCCGAACGAGGCTGGTCTTCCCGACGGCAAATCCCCCCAACATGCAAATTTTCTTCTGTATCATGGTCGGGAGGGTTCGGAGTCATGATGGACCGATTCGATCGAAGCCTGAAAGGTCACAATTCGTTGGGCAGGATATTGGGTGGATGCCCCACGATTGTCGAGACCTCCTCCAACCCCTGTCGTGACCGTCGTGGAAGGGCCTAGGTGTGCTCCACCAAGCACCGCGAGGACAGCCTCAGCCCGTTGCCTACTGAGCTCTACATTCAATGCAGCTGGACCGGTGTCGTCCGCCGAGCCACTGATGGCAAGTCGTACGCGCTCGCCAGAAGGGGCGACCGCTTGGTCCAGATTTCGCAGTACATCCGCAAGAGCACTTAACCTCGGTCGATCCAATGGTTCGATCCTAGTCGAACCCGGGGCAAAGTGAATCACGGTTCGGTTCACCTGATTCAGAAGGTCAGAGACGACCACCTGGATGAGGGCCTCATCTCGGTACTGGGTGATTCCCGGGACAAGCAGCGCCAGACGTCTGGTCTCTTTAACCCACTCCGTCGACGCTGAGCCAGTGGCCACAAGTATCTCTCCATCGACGCGAAACTGTACGGTACTGGGGGGCTTCAACATCACCTGCGCTCGTCTCATGATCAGTTGAGGATCGAGGGCATAAAAGGGAGACCATTGGGCCGTCACCGTCGACGGATCGATCCCGGCCTCGCTCATCACGGACAAAGGATCCTTGGCGATGGGATCCCGTAGCCCTTCGAGATGATACCCTCCCCATGTTGGATTCGCACTCGTCACCAGAATGCCCGGTTCAACCTTGAGTTGTGCAAGGAAATGAGTCCATCGGGCATGGGCTTGATAGGCCGTCCATCCCCACCAGAAACAGACCAGCAGCACCGCGCCCCCGAGAATCCAGAGCTTCAGTGCACTGCGTGGTGGTGCTTCATAGTGCGCCTGTAAACAATCTTCGAGCAGTGGCTGCAACGTCTGAAACGGGGCGGCATCTCCATCAAAAGACGCCAACGCATCGGCCTGTTCCGCATGAATCCGATCCAGAACATCTCGGAGCTTCTCTCGAAGACTTGCCGGAGGGTTGCCTCGGATCACACCAGCCAGATAGGCCCGGGACCCTTGTTCGATCCAGACCGTCCACTCCCCAACTTGAAACTGGTTGAGTGCTTGGCTCTGCGAGGCGCCGAACGAATCTCGGACATACTCTTGAATCGCCGTCAGCATGCCGGACAGGACATGTTCGTCCTGAACGACGACTCCCTCAGCTGCGACATGATGGAGCGACAACCCCGTATCCCGATGAATGAGAAACACTTGGTCCACCCGATATCGCAGTCGATGGAGGAGCACCACCTCTGCAAACGGGCGACCAGTTCGCCACGCTTCCAGTCGCCACTGCAATCCTCGAACGGAGAGGCTCTCATCGAGCGAGTGGTTCAGCGCCTCCGTCATACTTTGCAAAGCACGGGTAATGGCCTGCCGGATGGCCGGACCCATGATGGGGGCGATCGCGTCAACGATCACCTGCGGCGACTTCCGCACCGTCGAGGTAAAGCCGTTTTCAACATAGGGAGTGAGGACGGTCGACATCTGCTGGTCACCCGGCCCACGCATAGCGAAGGCTTCCGGGAGGACTCGGCTGATATCACGCGGTTCAACGGATCGATTGTCGAGACGTTCACGGAGTTCGTCGAGTTGCGTTCGCTCCGGAGCCAGCAACAGCGTCCGAAGTTGCGTCCAGTCTTCGTCTACCGACGTAACTCCGTCAGAGGATCGAGCATCGCGGCGGGAGCTGTGTGGGTCGCTAGACATGCCGTCATACACCAGTTAGGCACGAGACTTCGAAGATGAAACGACCGTGAGGCCTCTTGATACGAACCGGAGTCGCCCACGCCTGTGCATCGACCGAGAATCTCTCACGGTCTCACACCCGATTGGAGGACGGCTCCTCGTTGGCTAACCGTTGCGAGGCCTCCAGTAAAATGGCAGCGAGCGCGGTACGATCCGTCTTTTCGGCACGGAGATTTTTGACCGCTTCGTCGAGAGCCGAGGTCGTCTCGGCATGCCGCGCACGGACATCATCAGCCAGTTCATTGGTGCGTGCCGTCAACTGCTGCAACACATGGGACTGCGCGTGACTCGACTGTGCTTCCAGTTGATGGGCCTTCTCTTCCAGAGTTGCCGCGAGTTGAGTCAGGTCTGTGGTCAGTTTCGTCACAGACGCTCCTCGAACCTCCTGCTCCTTCGTCAGGCGACTGGTGAGGGCATCGACTTCCTTCTTGATGTACCCCTCGAGACTCTCAAATCGCCGTTTCAGATCATTGCGGAGGTCGGCGGCCTCACGAATCAAATGTTGCTCAAGTTGTGCAAACCGTCGCTCATGCTCTCGAGCCTGGGCCCCGAAGAGAATGTCCCGAATCTTGTCGAGATTTCCACTTGCCGAGGGATCATCCGGATGAGCGAACTCACCGCTCTGAAGCTGCGGCTCCGTTTGACCTCGATGGGCGTCGGCAGATTGGTCCATAGAGATGGATCGACTCATGGGCTCACCTCATGAGATGGCGATGGATGGAACATGGCCGCACCACCGGCTTTCGGTAGAATCAGCGCTTGCCCCACATGCCATCTCGTAGTTCGCATTCCTTTTCATATTCTGTGCTTTGGCGGGTTATCCTAGCACCGGCAGGCCGCAACCAACAAGACCAGGTGGTGGGCTCGAAGTGGTCCCTTAGCTCAAGCAATACCGAACCTGTACGACCTGGACACATTAGTCTTTTACCAGGTGAACCTGGTGCCGAGAGGACGGCAACTCGATACCGCGCGCCCGAAACCGTTCTAGAATCAATTTATTCAATTCCCCCTGAACTGAGCCGTAATCCCCCACAGCTGTCCAGGGGTTCACAGAAATGGCGATCGA
>JAOUGT010000169.1 GCA_029865485.1 Nitrospira sp. | reverse complement strand
ACTATCAAGACATTGCCGTTGAGCGGGTGTTACAGGCCATCGCGGAGGGCAAGCCGCGCGTTTTACTTACACTGGCCACCGGCACCGGCAAGACCTTCATCGCGTTTCAAATTGCATGGAAGCTCTTTCACAGCCGTTGGAACCTGAGCCGCGAGCCGTCCCGCCGTCCACGCATTCTGTTTCTAGCCGACCGGAACATTCTGGCCAATCAGGCCTACAACGCCTTCTCTGCCTTTCCGGAAGATGCGCTGGTGCGGATCGAGCCAGATGATATTCGGAAGAAGGGCAAGGTGCCGAAGAACGGGAGCCTGTTCTTCACCATCTTCCAGACCTTCATGAGCGGGCCAGGAGAGACACCCTATTTCGGCGAGTATCCACCGGACTTCTTCGACTTCATCGTCATCGACGAGTGCCATCGTGGCGGTGCGAACGACGAGAGCAACTGGCGCGGCATCCTTGAGTACTTCGCCCCTGCTGTCCAGCTTGGCCTGACTGCCACGCCCAAACGTAAAGACAACGTCGATACCTACGCCTACTTCGGTGAGCCGGTTTATACCTATTCGCTCAAGGATGGGATCAACGACGGATTTTTGACGCCCTTCAAAGTGAAACAGATCTTTACGACACTGGACGAGTACGTCTATACACCGGACGATCAGCTTATCGAAGGCGAGATTGAGGCGAAGAAGCGCTACACGGAGGGCGACTTCAATAAGATTATCGAGATCAAAGAGCGGGAAAAGAAACGGGTCGAGATTTTCATGGGCCAGATCAACCAGCAGGAGAAGACGCTGGTCTTCTGTGCCACACAGGATCACGCCCTGGCCGTGCGCGACCTCATCAACCAGATGAAGACGACCACGGATCCCAACTATTGCCAGCGCGTGACCGCCAATGACGGCGAGCTCGGCGAACAACATCTCCGTGACTTCCAGGATAACGAAAAGACCATCCCCACGATTCTCACGACCTCCCAGAAGCTCTCGACAGGTGTGGATGCTCGCAATATTCGCAACATTGTCCTGATGCGTCCAATCAACTCCATGATCGAGTTCAAGCAGATCATCGGGCGAGGGACTAGGCTCTATGACGGGAAGGAGTACTTTACGATCTATGACTTTGTGAAGGCGCACCACCACTTCAGCGACCCTGAGTGGGATGGGGAACCGATTGAGCCGGAGCCACCTGTTAAGCCATATGAGCCAAAGGAGGGCCGTCACGGAGGCGCAGGACGTGTTAGCGAACCGCCAAGGCGATATACGAAGATCAAGGTCAAATTGGCTGATGGAAAGGCCCGCACCATCCAACACATGATGGTGACGACCTTCTGGCATCCTGACGGCACGCCGATGTCGGCACAGCAATTCTTGGAAATGTTGTTTGGGAAGCTACCCGAGTTTTTCCGAAACGAGGCTGAACTCCGTGTGATCTGGAGTCGCCCCGATACCCGTACCAAGCTCTTACAGGGACTTGCTGAAAAAGGGTTCGGCGCTGAGCAGATGGCGGAGATGCAACGGATCATCGACGCGGAGAACAGCGACCTGTTCGATGTGCTGGCCCATGTGGCCTATGCGATGGCTCCGCTCACACGTGAAGAGCGTGCTCTTCGAGCCAAGGTAGAGATCAGCGCCCACTTCAACAGCAAGCAGCAGGCGTTCCTTGACTTCGTGCTCGCGCAATATGTCAGAGTCGGGGTGGAGGAGCTGTCCCAGGACAAGCTTTCGCCGTTATTGCGACTCAAGTATCATGGGGCCATTGCTGATGCTGTGGCTGACCTAGGCGCGCCGGAGCAGATCAGCAAGGTCTTCGTTGGGTTTCAGAGATATCTCTATCAGCCACCGATGCAAAGTGGCGCATAATCGTGCTTCTAACACTTTCCCCTCTTGCTGCCCCTATTCACATCCTGTATCGTTCGTTCCTCACCTGTGATGAAGGGGTCTCCAGATGAATGCTCATGGTTGTATCTTCTTGCTTGCTTTCGTTCTCTTTTGCGCCGGCCCGTTATCCGCGCCCAAAGCTGAGGCGCGTGATCCATCGACGTTCAAAGCCTGTGAGGTCGTGATGGGAAAAGACGTGGCCGGGCTTGCGAAGGGGAAGCTCGCCTCGTCGCCCCTGGGAGAGGCGCAAGCTTGTGTCTACCTGGTGGAATTGGCTGACGGCACGGTGGAGAGTTACCGCTTTTTTATTCAGGCGCCTGTTGGCATTGAGGCGATGTGGAAGAGCCAGACAGCGGCTGAGCGTGGGGAGGCGGTGGCCGGGTTATGGGACCAAGCCTATGTGGCCAAGCAGTTTATGGCTTCGGGCTTGAGCCTGGCGGCGGTCAGACGCAACGACCTCGCCATTGAAGTGACGGGCGAACGAAAGGACGTACTCCTCGCAATCGCCAAGTTGGCGATCGCGCGCCTGCGCTGAAGGCTTGCTCAAGAACGAGAACAGCGGGTCTTTTCAGTAACTTGAAATTCCACTTGATCGTCTCTCCTACCCTCATGCCGCCCGCTAGAGTTCATCAAGCCACACATGCAAGACAGATGCTGTAATCTGTGAGCCAGCGATGAGTACAAACGGCTTGTTGTTCATTGTGATCTTCCTGATCGGCGCATTTGCCTTCAGCTAGCGAAATTGGAAAGGCGGTCTCTCATGGCTGTTGGTCGGTGCGGGATTCGTTGCATGCTTGACCTACAGAGACAAACCGTCATCCAATTTGCTGCCCTGATTGTGCAACGTTTCTGAGATGGTGATTCTTGTGTCGGCGAAGGGGGGCTCACCATCTATTGGGTGAGCTCAGCTCTTTGTCTTGAGCGGCGTAAAACGGGCGGCGTGGGCGTCTCGTTGGGGCAGTTTGAGGAAGACGATGATCCCGGTATCCTGGGCTAGGGTAAAGGTCCCTGTTCCCTTCAGGGTGTTCTCACCGGCCGGTATGAGCTCAACTTGCGTGGTTGCGTTCTCAAATCCCTGCTGGATGGTGGCCTTTGCCTTTGCGCCATCAGTGAGAATGGGTTTGTCCGAATGATCGGTCACATACAGCAGGAGTTCCCCGTCTTTGGCAACCAATTCAAGATGGTACGGCCCTGCAGCCAGCGACTGTCCGCCGTGCAGGGACTTCACCGGTTCGGCGTGTTTGGCCGAGTGGGCACCAGCTTGACCCACTCCTAGCAGCGTGGCGCACAGCACGAAACTCCCAAGCAGATATCTCACGATCAGTTCTCCTCAAAACTCAGCTGGGTCCCCATCAATTGAGCCGCGGAACCCTTAATGTTTGGGTGGGTGGTGATGATGGTGTGGGCCTGCATCATCCGCATGGGATGGGGCTTTCTCACCCTGTTCACCCTTCGGTCTCAATGGCATAAACCGAGCGGCGTAGCCGTCTTGGTTCGGCAGTTTCATGAACACGATGACCACGGTGCTCGGCGTCAGGGAAAAGGCGCCGGTTCCCTTGAGGACGTTCCCTCCGACTGGGTGGAGATGTACCTGTGTCCTGTTCGACCCCGTTTCAACCGTCGCCTTTGCTAACCCTCCGTCGACGCCGATGATATTGTCCGCGTGGTCCGTGACATAGACCGTCAGTTCCCCATCCTTGGCCAGCAGTTCCATATGATAGGGGCCGGTCATCCGCAACTGCCCACCGTGCGGGGCCTGGACGGATTCAAAATACTCGTCGGTATGGGCACCCGCCGGTACGGTGAAAGCCAGGATCGCGACAAACAGCACACCAAACATCATCGTCTTCATACGTTGCTCGCCTCCTCACGAATCAGCCGCAGGGCTACTTGAGTAAGTAGTCGGATATGAGCGCGGCGAGTTCAGCCGGCTCCACGACTCCTTCGCGTGTCAGCAATAACTTACCATGCGCGAAGAGATGAGTGGTGGGATAGGTTTCAAAGGTGTGGGTTTTTTTGATCTCGCGGCAGCGTCCTGGTACATGCATCTTGGCTTTGCCGACCTTGATGGTCGGAAACTTCCCCGCCGTTAACTCCAGAATAGGATCGTAGGTCTTACAGGGCTCGCAGGTGGCGAGGCCGTAGGCGACCACCGCCCCGGGGCTATCGGTGAATTCTTTATAGTTGGCGTCGCTGACGTCTTCGACGATTCCGCTCATGTCGTGTGTTGAGGCCTGAGGGCTGAGGAGTGAGCTTCGGAGCCGCCCAATCCTCAGTCCTCATTGCTCAGTCCTTATGCGTTAGCCGAGTTTTGCGAGCGCATCGAGGATCTCTTTGTCCTCACGCGCCGTCTTGATCTCCTGTACCTTCGCGTAAGCGACCTTTCCGCTCTTGTCGACGATTACGGTCGCGCGCTTGGAACAGTTCAGGGGTTCAAAGTAGAGGCCATAGGACTTGGCCGTCGTCCGGTGCACGTCGGACAGAAGGCGGTGCTTCAGGTCCAGTGAATCGGCCCAGGCCTTGTGAGAGAAGAAACTGTCACAGCTGACCCCGAACAGTTCGGCGTTGGCAGACTGAAACTTGGGAAAGTCATCAGTCAGGCATTTGTTCTCACCCTGGCACACAGGGCTCCAATCCAGCGGATAGAAACACAAGACGACGTTCTTCTTGCCTTTGTAGTCGCTCAGCTTCACGTCCTTCTGGTCTTGATCCTTCAGATTGAAATCCGGTGCTGTATCGCCCACTTTGATTTCCGGTGCCACGTCACTCATCGCAAACCTCCTTATTAGAACATCTGTATGGATGATAGCTGTACTGAGGTCTCGGATAGGTAGGACCCCACTCGAACCATAAACTTTGTAACCTGTGTTTTGAAGTGAAGTCAACGGGGCGATAGGCCTAACGGGCAAAGAGGGGGGGGCCGTGAGAACGGTGAAGCTATGCCGTTTGCAGTTCTCGGAATCCCAACATCCGTCCCGCCGGTGCAGCCGTCCGATAGTTTTTAACGCGAACCGTACGCCCGAGCAGAGGAAGATCAATGGTAGTCCCCACCTTCATCGGCTGGCCCAGCCGCAAGAATTCGTTGCCCGAGGCGGCGAGAACGTCCTTGGTGGAACTCTCAGGGAGTCCCTTCGCCGAAAACATTTCGATCTCGTCTATCCCGAACTTGCTGAGTCCCAGTGAATAGGACCAGACCCGATCCGGGTGCGTATTGTCGTCATGCACGATGGAGACATGGTCATCCAGCAGAAAGGTCGAGAGCGCGCGTTGCTGCCAATCTGACGGATTCACATAGGCCTGTGTGATGACGTCATAGGCCGTGCCTTGTGACAACAGGGTCAAGCAGCGAGCCAGCCGCGTTGCCAGGAGGACGGTATCCGGCATGTCACGAGGTGAGATGATGGACGGGGCAATGGCACCCATGAGATCGTGTTCCCACGACAGTTGTTTCATCACCGCCGCCACCTGATCCGTCGGAAGCGGCATCACGACATGGGCGGACCATGGGCTATGGGTGGCCTGCCAGGACTCTGGCGAGCCGTCCTCATGCTGGATCACGAGTGGTCCACCGTACTCTCGATCATAGAGTGCCTTGACCTCATCCGTACCAGGAGCCGTACCCCGATATCCGATAAAGTAGAGAGGTGGTCGCTTGGCAGAAGGCTTGGGTGATTTTTTTCGAATTCTCATGTCAGCATCCGTCTCTCGTTATGAATAAGAGCAAATAGCAAATGGCGTATAGCGCATGGCAGAAAACGAAACCCTTCGAGCACCGAGCTGGAAGCTATTCGCCATCGGCCATACGCTCTTTGCGTGCGACTATTTCCCCGCCTTCTTCGCTTTTCGCCGGTCATCCGGATTCAGCAATCGTTTACGGAGGCGAAGGTTCTGTGGTGTGACCTCGACTAATTCATCGGCTCCGATATATTCCAAGGCGAACTCCAGCGTCATTTCGCGTGGAGGAGTGAGCACCAAGGCCTCGTCTGAACCAGAGGCCCGCATGTTGGAGAGGTGCTTTTCCTTGCAGACGTTCACATCCAGGTCTTCGTCGCGACTGTTTTGGCCGACGACCATTCCCCGGTAGACCTCGACGCCTGGGCCGATGAACATGGCGCCGCGCTCCTGGGTCATAAAGATGGCATAGCCCGTACTGGATCCGTCTTCGAATGCGACGAGCGACCCATGCGGGGTTACGAGGAGGTCACGCTCTTCCGCCGGTTCGTAGGCCGAGAAGACGTGGTGCATAATGACGGTGCCTCGGGTCTTCGCCAGGAGGACATTCTTCAGGCCCATAATGCCTCGTGTCGGGATGTGGTACTCCAAGTGCATCTCGCTGGTCCCGGCATCGGAGTGAATGAGCCGCATGTGCCGCATTTCCCCTCGGCGTTTACCGATCTCCTCAATGACGGTGCCCTGATAGGTTTCCGGCACTTGGATGGTCAGCTCCTCGTACGGCTCCATGACCTTCTCGCCTTCGCGATGGACAATGACCTCCGGTTGAGAGACTTGCAGCTCGTATCCTTCTCGGCGCATCTGTTCGATGAGCACGGAGAGATGGAGCTCGCCCCGTCCCGCTACTAAAAATCGATCGGCGCTGTCCGTCTCATTGACGCGGAGCGACACGTTGGTTTCCAGCTCCTTGAACAGGCGCTCGCGCAAATGGCGTGAGGTCAGGAACTTGCCTTCCCGTCCGGCAAAGGGACTATTGTTGACGGAGAAGGTCATTTGAACCGTCGGTTCGTCGATCGAGACGCGAGGGAGGGCAACCGGCTGTTCGGCATCCGCGATGGTATCGCCGATGCTCACTTCATCCAGCCCAGCGACCGCAACGATTTCTCCGGCCGCTGCCTGTTCGGTGTCGGCCCGATCCAGGCCTGAATAAACTGCGAGGTCGGATACTCGACCGGGAATCTGTGTGCTGTCTTTGCCGAGCACCATGACATTCTGCCGCCGGGCAATGGAACCGGACTGGATCTTGCCGATCCCCATCTTGCCCTTGTAGGGGTCTTGCACGAGGGCCAGGACAAGAATTTGGAGCGGGGCATCGACGGTAATGGCTGGGGCCGGAATTTTCTCCAGCACGGTATCAAGCAATGGCGCGATATCCGTTCCCGGCTTGTTGACGTCCAGCGTGGCGATTCCTTTGATGGCCGATGTGTAGACGATCGGAAAATCGAGTTGTTCGTCGGTGGCGCCCAGATGGACAAAGAGGTCGAAGGTGCGATTGACGACGTCGTCGATCACGGCGTCGGGCCGATCGATCTTGTTGATGACGACGATGGCTTTGTGTCCAAGTGCCAAGGCTTTGCGCAATACGAAGGTCGTCTGCGGCATGGGGCCTTCTTTGGCATCGACTAAAATCAATACGCCGTCCACCATCCGAAGCGTACGTTCCACTTCCCCGCCGAAGTCGGCATGGCCCGGTGTATCGACAATATTGATTTTTACCCCGTTGTAGATGACGCTAGCGTTCTTGGCCCGGATCGTAATTCCACGCTCCCGTTCCTGGTCCATCGAATCCATGATGCGTTCGCCCATATCATCGATCTTGCGATGCACATGAGTCTGGCGGAGAACCGCATCGACCAGGGTGGTTTTGCCGTGATCGACGTGGGCGATGATGGCGATATTCCGAATATCGCTTCGACGGTCATGAGGGGCGCGTACGTTGGACATAATGATGAGGCTTCCTTCAGATGACAAAAAAAGACGCGACCAAGTGGTGGCGCAAACCAGGCAGTATACGCGAACTGTCGGCAGTCATACAAGCAAC
>JAOUGT010000305.1 GCA_029865485.1 Nitrospira sp. | reverse complement strand
CGAAATTGCTGGCCACCACGTTCATGGGTGTCATGAATGAGGACGATCTGCAGGGCGACCTCCGAAACATGAATCGGCTCAGGTTAGGCGACACTCGTTCCTTCTCCATGGAGAAACGGTTGGTCCGCAACGATGGGTCGTCTGCGTGGGTGAAGATGAGGGTATCGCCCATGTGGGCGGCCGGTGAGAAGCCGAGTTGCCATCTCGTGGTCGCTGAGGACATCAGCGAGCACAAGCGAATGGAGGAGGCACTACGGGCGTCGTATTGCCGGCTCAAAATTGTGAACCGAGAGGTACGAGTGGCAGCAGAGCGGGAACGGAACAGGCTCTCGCGGGAGCTCCACGATGAATTCGGGCAGGTCCTGAGTGGGCTCAAGTTCGATCTCGTTGACATGGTCAGACCCATCGCCAAAATGCGCGTCATTTCGGCCGCAATCTTCCGTACGAAAGTAATGCGGGCGCTTGGCCTGGTGGATCGTCTCTTCACCTCACTCAAAGGCATGGTCTCGGCTCTCCGACCGTCGGTGCTGGAGCAATTGGGGTTGGTACCGGCCCTGGAAAGTCTCGCAGCCGACACCCAGGAGCGGTCCGGCCTGTGCTGTCGAGTCGTGGCGGATCGAGAGAATGTCGGGACCCGTTGTGGGGAAGAGGTCGAAAGTGCCATCTACCGCATGGCGCAGGAGTTGCTGACCAACGTGGTTCGCCATGCCAAGGCCACGGTGGCCACGGTCAGGTTGTGCCGTCGTGACGGCTGGGTCACGGTGAGCGTTGAGGATAATGGCCGAGGATTCAACCCCAGGCAGGTGAACACCACGAACCAATTCGGTCTCAAAGGCGTAGCAGAACGTGCTGAGCTGCTTGGGGGGCAGATTGAGATCGTTTCCAAGCTGCGAGTTGGAACGGTGGTCACCATCCGGCTTCCCCTCACACTCCCTACGATTCGTCGCAGGTCTGTCGCTCCGGCCCGGCGGCGAAAATCTCCGAGACCCAGAAAGAGGCGCCGGAATGGGAACTAGTTGCCGCTGTTTGATTGTCGACGATCACCCAATTGTCCGTCGAGGCATTCGGAATCTGCTGCTTGATGAAGGAGGCTGTTCAGTCATCGAGGAAGCGGGGAATGCTGCTGATGCGTTATCAGCTGTCCGCCGTGAACCATGGGATCTCCTCATTCTCGATGTCGCATTGCCGGACAAGCATGGCCTGGAAGTGTTGAAAGAGGTCAAGCTCTTGAGGCCGACGCTCCTGGTTCTCATGCTGAGCCTGTATCCAGCACGTGAATTTGCCTTGCGTGCATTGAAGGCTGGGGCTGCAGGCTATCTCACCAAGGACCAAGCGCCTTCTGACCTTCTGGCGGCCGTGAAGGAGGTCAGGGCCGGCCGGCGATATATCAGCAGTTTGCTGGCGGATCAGCTGGCTACCCTTTTCGGCGGTGGCCAGCCGATCGCGTTGCATGATCTGCTCTCTGACCGGGAGATGGAGGTCTTGCGGTTGCTTGGGCAGGGGAAGCCTGTTTCGGTCATCGGCAACGAGATGGCGCTCAGCGTCAAGACCATCAGTACGTACCGTGGCAGACTCCTCAACAAACTTGAGGTTCGTACGACAGCCGCGCTCGTCCACTACGCGATTGAGCACCATCTGACGATCTAGCCGTCTCGCCGCGACGGGGCCCGGGTCTTGCCCGACCTGGGCCGTTCCACACACTCACAATCCGAGCGGAAGGCCGCTTCTGAGCACCACTCTCTGCCCGCTTCTGATTGAGCGATTGCGCCCGATCCGGCGGCTCTGTAGGACGACCGCCGATAGACACATGAGCGTTCGTCTGATATATCCCCGCGGGCCTTGGCCATATGCTTAGCCGGCTAGTCATTTACGACAGTCAGCGACCAATATAGAGTCCTCTACAAGCACGGCATGGTTATCCTTATTATTGACGACCATCCATTGATGAGGCATGCCGTCAGGCAACTCATTGAGTGCCACTATCCTTCCCTGATCATATGCGAGGCCGCAACTGCAGATGAGGCCATGCGCGTCGTGCGCGAACAGCCGGTGGCGTTGCTGATCCTAGACATCGCGCTCCCAGATCAGAACGGGCTAACCCTGCTTCAGCAGATCAAACGAATTCGTCCCAAGATCAGATCTCTGATCCTGACGATACACGGGGATCCTCAGTACCTGAGGCTGGCACTGAAACATGGAGCATCTGGATACCTCACCAAAGAGTCGGCAGCTGAGGAATTGCAGGAGGCGATGCGAGAGGTTCTTGCGGGCGGACGGTATATTGCACGGATGATGAATGGCGATCTTGACATGAATGGGAGAGCCAACGCCGCTCCCCTGCACCTCTCGTCTCGTGAACTG
>JAOUGT010000168.1 GCA_029865485.1 Nitrospira sp. | reverse complement strand
ATGTTGGCGCCATCCCATACGGCAAATGCGATGGGTACCGACATCCCCGCCTTGAACTGCACATCGTTCGCATCACCTGTTTCCAACGTCCGCTTCACGACAACCCGCCAGGTTGGTCCGGTGTATCCACCACCCTTGACGGATCCTGATGGCTCCCAGACACCGTTACCGATCACATCCTGGTGCGCTTGCGTCGTGAGGGTGCTGAAGCCGTTGGCACTCAAATCCTCAACCGAGCTCACACGAAGTGTCGGGTCAGACATGATGTTTCCTGACCAGATTCCTGAATTGAACGGCCCAAGGCTGCGGCCGATACGATCAGGATAGGTGACGCCTCCCGCCGGCTCTTCAAAGTAATAGTCCCAGAAAATGCCGGGGTACTGATCGTCGACATCCCAGATTCCTGCACTGTCCTTCCCGATGTCCTTCTGCCACTCAGCATTCCAACGCCAGATGTTGGTCGTCCCGCCGGATTGCCCCATACACTGGAACGGCGGCGCCCCGGCTGTGTTCACTGGGAACATCAATGCCACCTGATCGCGAAAGTCTTGTGGGCCGATTGCCGTATCATTCTTCGTCTGATCGATCCACTCCAACCGCAACCCGACTTCCTTGCCGTTCGTCATCGCCTTCACGAACACCGATTTGACCGAAATATTCGGGTGCATCGGGGTGGTGATCAGCTGACCGCTCAGAGGAACGACAACTCCCGGCACGCTCTCCCATACAGGATTGGCACCGTCCATCGGAATTGGGCCCTTAACCGTCTTGGCCGGTATCGTCACCGGCTGACTGACGGCGAGTGGTACTCGCCCCAACGTCAGCATCAGGCCGACAGTGAGGGCGGAGAGAAGAATGGCAAACACCAATTTCTTGTTGGTCGTCTGCGCTACCCTCATAGTATTACTCCCTCCTCGTGAATTATTGAATAAAGATGACGTCTACTCTGCAAACCCTACCGACATGTCCACATTCACTCATGCTGTTCCAGAAGGCCGCCCCTCGTCCTGATCCTTGTCCTTCTCTTTCACATCCATGAAGGACTGGGCACCGACTTCGTTCAACAACATGCTTAACTCATTCCCTTGATCTTGCGCACCGCATTCATAGGTTTGCCCTTCAGGAGAACTGAACGTTGCGGGTCGATAATCGGTCTCCGTGTAGGGTTGAGGCGTCACGGCCAAGAACGCCGCCTCAAAATCCATCCACTCGGCAGTCATATCGGCGACCAACTTGAACAAGCCAGCGTCCGCTTTCTTGGCCAACATGCGGCAGAACAAGGGCACCCATCGACCGATATGATTCTTCACAAATTTCTTTTGTGCTTCCACCACGATTTGAGTCTTTTCAGGCCCATCGTGGCAGAGCGAGTAGGACTCTTTGTACGCGAGGAAATGCATGAACTCGAATTCCACACTGAGGTGGTCGAGCCGTTCATGGATGTCCTTCGAGAGTTCGACTCCAAACGCTTTGTAGAATCCTGAGATATCGCCCATGACATGGGATTGGGCGAACACATGGTCGTTCCCGAACAAGGTTTCATAGGGTGGGCAATCGAGCGTAATCACGTTACTGAACACGCGACGATGCTCAGACTGGAGATCGCTCAGCTGCCAATTGACACATTCTGAGGCGATCAAGCCCTCTACCAATTCCAACTGTTTTCTTAGCGATATCAGCTTTTCCTTGGCGCGTTGGCTCCCATCGGCACCGAGAGCAACGGCCAGGGCATCAAGAGCCGTCCGACCATCTTCGACAAATTCACCGCACCGCAGATAGTCGAGGAATTCGTCATCCTCCGGATAGAGGAGGCTCCAGGAGATCAGTAGGTAGATCTTACTGCGACTGAGTGCTCGCTCAACGGCCGGGGAATCCTTAATTGTCGAAGGGTTCGGCAACGTGGCGGTTGCAGATGCAGAGACTCTGTGCATCGGCTGTTGACTCGTCATAGAAATTGCCTCCTGTCCGTCATCTTCACCCTGTCGTACAACCAGCACGTTCCCAGGTGTGACGGAAAAGCCATGTATGTATATGAAATGGCCGGTGTGAAGTCAAGGGAGAACTCACCGGCCTCCCCGATGATGAAATCGCGCCGAGAAAATCATGATTGAAGCACCACCAGCTCATTGGGACATCCTCGTCATCTGCCGGGCCGGGATCGCTCGGATCGCGACACGATCATTGACCGTCTTGCAAATCATCTCGCACATGCCGCACCCCACACAGGCTTCTGGAGAAACCGACAGGTGCAGCAAGGCCACATCCAGGCCGAGGGCGTTTGTCGGGCACTTGGAGACACAGGCATGGCAACCCTGACCGGCGGTGCAGAATCGATGCGAGACCTCTGCCGTTCCCATTCGAACCTGGTCCACGCCGCCGACCGGTACAAGCGCATCCGTGTGGCATGCCGAGATACAGGGGAAATCTTCACATAACAGGCAGGGTGACTGATCGGCGTAGAGGATGGGGGTTCCATCAGTCGGATGCGTCGAGATGGCCCCGGGGGGACAGGCCGTAACACAATCGTTGCACCTCGTACAACGGTCCAGGAACAGCCCCTCCACCACGGCACCGGGAGGGCGCAACCAATCCGGTCGAACCGAGGGCGCAGCGGCTTCGACGGCGGAACCGTCCGCGTGTTTCACCAGCTCCTGTGCCGCCCTGACAGTCGAAATGACAGAATCTTTCAGGAATGCTCGCCGCCCGTAGGAGGGATTGGTTGCCATGGGACTATGCGGTTTTGAGTTTCGAGTTACGAGTGCCTCAGAAAACCCGAAACCAGCAACCCGAAACCTGAAACTCTGCACCAACGCCTATTGTCATTCACATGACGCCATCGGCTCGTAATTTGTAGACTTCCACACATCGATCACAGGCTCCGAATTCGATATCCCACCCGGGGTGATTCTCACGGATGAAGTCCAGCACATAGGATTCCAGCTTGGTTCCCATATCTTCGACCCATGAATAGGTCGGAAACCGGCACAGAGGACAGGGAAACCCCGGCATCAGCATGATCTTATTCTGAGTCTCCGGCACCTCCCCGCCTTCGACATCCACGGCCCGGTCCATCACGCGAAGGATGTCGGCCGCCATTTCAATCAGCTCAGAATGGGAGAAGTAGGAGATCTGCCAGAGTCCCTCGAACACCGACTTCAGTTGGGGAGGCGGAATTTTTCGATACCAGGACCGGAATTCCTTGAATCGATCCTCCTTGCTCAACATCGGCTCCTTGCCCGCCGCAACGAGCCGGCTATCCACGCTCAAGCTCCAGAGCACACGATAGCGCTGCAAGATCAGGGTCTCTTCACCAGGATTCAGTCCCACCTTGGTGTCAGGGTCGTAGCCGAATACCGGATCAATCATGTCGGAGATATGCATCAACTCATGACGGCAATAGCGAGTGAGCGCCGGATCATAGAATCGCCGAGGAATCAGCTTGATCCCGACTCCTTTCATCCCCTTTTCTTCAAACTCCTTGGCCAGATCCCTTTCAACCGAGCCCCACTTCCTCAAGATATCGACGCCTTCCTGATCTTCTTTCAGGACTCCTTTGACCAAGACGATGCCGATCTTCTCCTTCAGCAACGGGTACTCATTGAATGAATCACGAACAATGTCCGAAAATCCCCAGGTACCGAAGAGGTACTGGTACAACTTCTTGAATTCTGCCTCCCGATCTTCGAGGATGAACTTCTCGTAAATCGGATCGGCATATTCGTGGAATTCCTTGTAGTAGGTCGGATCCCCTTCTCGTTCCGTCTTTTCCACGAACGAGTCGATCACTTCCTGAAGCAACGCTGGCTGGAACCTGATTTCCATTGAAATACTCTCAGTCACATGAGAAGGCCATGAGCCACACAACCCGCCGAATCGTTAGGGCGAAAGCGAACCGCCAGCTTAGGATGATGTCAGTGACGTCCGCTGAACACCCTCGGCATCGACCTGGCGTCTGCCGTCCACACAGACAGACTCGTCGAAGAGTTGACTTGATCGTGAGGCATCTCTTACGATCCAAACGGTCGAATGAATTATACTGGCCGGATTGTTGACCAATCAAGGACCAGACAGCCCAAGGGAACACACCACGTATGCCTGATCCAACGATGACTCCTTTTCTCGCGACCAGTTCCGCTGACATGCAAGCCACACCAACCCCGACCCTCAACTTCCTGGAGCACTGGGGAACCGATTGTCGTGAACTAAAAACTTTCCGTGGTCATTCGCATGGAGTATGGACGGTTGCCTTCTCACCCGATGGAACCGTACTGGCGAGCGGCGGCGGCGAACGCCTCGTCCGCATGTGGGACATCGAAACCGGCCGGCTGCTCCGTTCCCTTCGCGGCCATACCCACGATATCCGGGCCATCGTCTTTACTCCGGATGGACAGACCCTCGCGACCGGCAGCGAGGACCGGACCATCCGATTGTGGAACGGCAAGACCGGTGAACCAATCAAGCTCCTCTTCACCCGGTACGACCATAACGTTTGCAGCTTATCCCTCTCCCCGGATGGCCTCATGCTCGCGCGTGGGAGCCATAACAAGGACATTAAGATTTGGGAAGTCACCACCGGCACGGAGCTGATGACTCTTCTAGGCAAGGACGAATACGACCATCATTGGTCGGTCTGCGTCGCATTCTCACCGGACGGCATTCATCTCGCCAGCGGAACCGACATCGGAAAGATCAAAGTATGGGAAGTGCTCCCAAGCGGTGAGGAGAAGGTGCTCCACGACGGCCATTGGCGAAAAGACCAAGTGGATTCAACCGAGACCCGTGGCTATTTTATTGAAGATGACGGCGGATTCCAAAAGCCGATGGATTACTGGATCGGGGCGATGACCTTCACGCCGGATGCGAAATTCCTGATCACCGGCAGCCGGGATACCACCATCAAGCTCTTTGAGATGCCGACGGTGGTCGAGAAGAAAGCGTTGACCGGCCACAAGGGTTGGGTTCGCAGCCTCGTTGTCTCCCCGGATGGAAAGGTCTTGGTCAGCGCCAGCGACGATCAGACCATCAAGTTTTGGGATCTGTCCACCGGCCGAAACTTCCGAACCCTCAAAGGTCACAGCGGACCAGTCCGAGGGTTGGCCTTTTCTCCCGACGGCAAACGCCTTGCCAGCGCCTCCTGGGATCGGACCGTCAAACTGTGGGAAGGGGGAGCGAAGACAGAGGAGTAACCTTCGTCACCATTTAGGCAAGGCTATACCGTCCTGACTTCTTGGTTCCACTTCGTTGTACCAATCCAGCCTCCAAGAGTGGATTCAAAAGATCCATGGCTCCTTGCCTGGAAACTCGAAGACCTTCGCGAAGTTCCTTCGGCGTCATCGCTCCCCGATCTTTGAGCAACCGAAGCAGTTGTTCTTGGCGTGGACGCAAGGATACCTTCTTTGGTCCTGAACTAGCCTGAAGATGCTGAATACGGGTCCAGACTCGCTCCAAGGTGATCCGCAATGCCTTAGCGCAGTATTCAACCCAAGCCGTCAAATCACTCCCCTGCTTCCGCACATTCGCAAGCGCCTGGTAGTACGCTGGCCTGTCCTCCCAATACACTTCGTCGATTGAAAAAATATGGTACGTATCAAACCCTCGACGGTAGAGTTCCCACAGTGCGAGAGCTCTTCCAGTACGCCCGTTTCCGTCGGCAAACGGATGAATATCCTCAAACTGGTAATGAACGATGGATGATGAAATGACTGGCGACCATTCACGGGCCTGATTATTCCACCAGTCCAGAAGTTCACTCAACAACCCGCTGACCATGTCCGGTGCAGGCGGAGTGTATTGCCCCACATAAACCTGGATGTCTCGATACCGACCAGCAGAACCTTGATCCATTACTTCTGTAGCAAGCAACTTATGTAACTTCAAGATATCCGTATGGCCAATCCGTTTTTTCTTACTGTGTCGTTCGATAAACCGAAGCCCCGCTAGGTAGTTCAGGATTTCCCGTTGTGACCTAAGCGGTTCGGCTGGCAGACCATGTCCTCCCTCGAGAAGCCGCACTTGCTCCAGTGTAAGTGGGTTGCCTTCAATGGCAGTGGAGCTGTGGGTGTTTCTCACTCGTGCATCGCGTTGCAATCTTGGAATCCACGGCACCTCAATGGTGGCCGCAAGAATGCGTTCGCGCATACCCGCGATGGCTTCGAGTTCTTTTACCGCCGTGGATGTAATGCTGAACTTGGGTTGATACCCCACGATGACAGGATAGTTATTAGTCAAGTATGAGTCAAGTTATTAGTCAACCTCACTGGAAGTCTTGTGCCGACTGGTGCTTCAGCTCGTACCACTAGACATACAGCGCCGGCATTCGCCTTGAACGTTCACTTCGGCGCGATTTCGTAGACAAGCGTCACTGTGGCTTCGATCTTCAGTTCTCCCGATGAAATTGGCGTATCTCCCGCACTCGCTTCCATCGCCATGCGTGCCATGGGAGCAGCGGGCCTGATCATGTGGCCGCCCTCATTGACCGAGACCACCCGCAGGAGTTTCACATGCAGTGCCTCGCTCAGCACCGCTGCCTTCTCACGTGCCTTGGCCGCCGCCTGTTTCAATGCACTGAGCCGGACCGACTGTTCCTCGCGTAACCCCCAGTGCAACCCCTGAAAGCTGTTTGCCCCGGCCTTGAGAACCTCTTCGATCACCGTACCGACCTTGTCGAGTGCACGGATTTCCACGGTAACCATATTACTGACCACGTAGCCGATGATTTCCGGAGACGTCGGCACCGTATCGGCAGGGCGATTCGATGGGGGTCGATATTGCGGTGAGACTGTGAAAGAGGATGTCTGGATCCGTTCCTTGTCAATCTGTAAATCGCGCAGCCGATCCATGACTCTACTCATGATCGTGCTGTTCCGCTTCTGCGCGTCGGCAAGTGACTTACTGGCGATCTCCAAGCCAAACATCACAAAGGCCGTATCCGGCGCCTGCGGCACAATCCCCGTTTCGCTGACGGTGAGGGTTGATGTCGCAGGCGTTGTCTCATCATGCGCCAGCGTCACAACCGGGAATCCCAACAAAATCAACAGCCACACGATCCACATGCGTCCCCTCCCTTCACCAACGACCGCCCCACCGCTCCACACCATAACGAATCAGCATAGTCCCGTCGCCACGATGACGCAAGAAGTGCTCTCTCATTGCTACTTGACCCAGCCGAACACATGCGGCATCTTCTCTCTAAAAGACATAACACGAGGCTCTCTCATGGCCATGACTTCAACCATGCTCCCACTGGGATCCACAGCACCACCGCTTGTTCTACAGGACGTTGTGACTGGGCAACGCTATTCGCTCGACTCGTTCGTTGGGAAAACCGGGCTGCTCGTCATGTTCATCTGCCGACACTGCCCCTATGTAGTGCATGTCGAGCAGGAGCTCGCCAGGCTCGGACATGACTACCAGGACAAGGATTTGGGGATCGTCTCGATCAGCAGCAATGATGCCAACAGCTATCCTGATGATGCCCCACCGAAGCTGAAAGAAATGGCCGTACGTCTGGGGTTCACCTTCCCCTTCTGTCACGACGAGACGCAGGAGGTCGCGAAAGCCTATTGTGCGGCCTGCACTCCAGAATTCTATCTGTTTGATCGAGATCGTCATCTCTCCTACCATGGACAACTCGATGACAGCCGACCAGGTAATAACAAGCCGGTGACCGGTCACGATCTTCGCGCTGCCATCCAAGCTGTACTCGCCGGCAA
>JAOUGT010000167.1 GCA_029865485.1 Nitrospira sp. | reverse complement strand
CTAGCATTGGTTTTGCTCACTGTTTCAGTGATCAGGAATTGCAGGGATCAGGCGGGAACCCCAAACAAAGCTCCAACCCCAGCGGTCACTGCCATTGCCAAGGCACCCCAAACGGTAACCCGCGTGGCAGCAATCATCGCTGAAGCGCCGCCGACCCGAGCAGCCAGGGAGCCTAAAAGAGCTAGAAAGAGAAGTGAACTGCCAGAAACAGCCCACATCAGCGCAGAGGCGGGTACCAGCAGGACGATTAGGAGAGGTAGGGCCGCACCAACGGAAAATGTGATAGCTGATGCCACAGCAGCTTGAACTGGTCGTGCAGTCATGGTGTCGGATATTCCAAGCTCATCACGACTATGGGCCCCGAGTGCATCATGTGCCATCAGCTGGGTTGCGACTTTGGAGGCGAGTTCTCCGTCGAGCCCACGTGCAACGTAGATTGCAGCCATTTCCCTGTGTTCCTGTTCAGGATCTGCCGACAGCTCCTTACGCTCTCGATCTAGATCCGCTCGCTCGGTATCGGCCTGTGAACTCACCGACACATACTCGCCGGCAGCCATCGCCATGGATCCAGCCACAAGACCGGCTACGCCCGCAGTCACAATACTCGTGGAGCTTGCGCCTGCTGCGGCCACGCCTAAGACAAGGCTGGCCGCGGACACAATACCGTCATTTGCGCCGAGCACAGCGGCACGAAGCCATCCAATTCGGCGTACGGTGTGCGTTTCAAGGTGCGGCATTGCAACCAGTCCGGAGATAGTCAGTTGACGCAACCTCAGACGGTAGCCTCATGCGTGTAACCGGTCTGAGGTAAGGAGTCGGAATCCTTCATGCTGCCAAAGTGGCTCAATTTCAGAGGAAGACGACCAACAGTTGGTGGCCTCATCCAGATGCTTGCTTAGTTTGGCTTTGGGATACAGCCAATTGAGTAGTCTGTTTCAAGCAACTGCGTATTCGCTGGGCAGTGTACTTGAGGCTTTATAGGAACGCACAGGAAACTCGCTGGGGTATGTGCACGGTCGTTGGACAGCGTCCATCCTGGGCCGCAGAGTTGTGTGGATAATCTCATCTTCTCCATCTTGGCTTTGTCCGCCGGTTCTCTTGGAATGCCGGTAATTTCTGGACCAGCATAGGTGTTTGTCATGAAAATGACGTTGGAAGCTGTGAATATGATTGCGAGTAATCGAGTATGTCGGTTCATGATTCATCCTCTCTTCAAACAACGACTCTCCTGGAGGGTGTGTGGTTAGCCGCGACCCGGTGCTACGCAAGAAAGGTCAGTACGGAGTGGCGATTGGTTGAAAGCGTTGGCTAGGTTGCCGGTTATGGCCGCCGCTCGTTCATAGACGATGAAGTTGTACGGGTCCTTGGCCGTGAGACCGTATTTGTCGATCAGCATCTGATGCTGCCCATCTGTCTGGATATGGTAACGAACCTTCGCGATTAATGTAAGCCCGGCGCTCTCTTTTGGCACCTGATAGTCGAAGGTATAGTTTCGACTGGCCAAGGGCATGAGCCGATTGTCGTGGAGTTCGATAATCGCCGGTTGCCACAGGATCCAACGCCCCATGGTGTCCGACTGTCGCTCCAACACCTTGCCGTTCTGATCCTCCACCGCAAACTCGACCGTGAAATGACGATCTGGGTCACCGGTCGGGAGTTTGTGCCCCGCCCCTGCATTGACGAGGGTTAGTGTGATCCGGACCTTGTCGCCGGGCTTCGGTTCGGCTGGGTCCGCCACTATCTTCACGTCGATCGCCCGCTTCACCATGGCAGGGTCGTGTCCACCTCGCCAGAGGTGTTGACGGCCGTGGCGAATGGGGCCGCCGATTGCCACCGGTCGTTCGATTTCGGGCATGTGGCAGCTTTGGCAGATGAAACCCCGTTCCTTCTTCCAGTATCCATCCTCATACTCGGGATAGGTGCCACAGGGCCCGCCGTTATAGAACTGGGCCGGTCCTCCCACGACGCTGTGACAGCGTTCACACAATTGTGCAGTCCGAAACGTCGGATCATATTTTGTCGGATGGGGGGCCTTGGCGTCTTCGTATGGCCCCATGATTACCCCATCTCGCACATGGCAGCCCGCACAGGTCACACCTTCCTGTTGATACTCCTTGTCGTAATGCGGATTGGGATCTTGGACGGCACGTTCGACTCGGTCGCGAGGAATCTCCTTGATGAGGGTCGGCTGCTGGTTTTCCAGCGGGGTATGACAGTTCAGGCAGACCCAGATGTGTTTATCCTTCGTCCAATAGGCTTGGAAGAAGGGGTCTGTGTAAGCCTGTGCATGGATGCTGGTCTTCCATTCGTTGTAGATGTCGGTGTGACAGATGCCACAGGCCTCCGCTTTCAAGCTCACGAGACCTTGAGGAACCTCTTGATGGGGAATGGCGTGGGCATAGTCTTCCCGCAAGCCAAAGATGACGACCGGTTTCACTTCGGTGTAGTACAGGTACGTGAGACCGCCTAGGAGGACCAGTCCGATCAAGGTTCTTTTCAACCACCGCATTGATTGCTCCGTTCCGTTGCCCATGAGTCTATCATCCCAAGACACATCCTTTCATGAGCTGTTTTGCCGGGGAGCTGACTTCTGTCTCAACTCACTTCACTCTCGTGTGCCGATCAAATCTCTCAGAGGCTCTTGACTCATCAAGATTAATTGTTATATCCATTCTCCATGGTTGCGACTCTCTCGACTAAGAAAGCCGTCGAGCTGTTTCACGCTCTGTCTGATGAGACCAGGTTGGCGCTCATTGATCGACTCAAAGACGGCGAGCAGTGTGTCTGTGAATTGACCGATGCCATGAAAGCGGGCCAGTCGCGTCTGTCCTTTCATCTCAAAGTACTTAAGGATGCCGGGCTTGTGGAGGATCGCCGTGACGGGCGATGGATGTATTACTCCCTCAGTGTCCGAGCGATCGAGGAGCTGGAGGGATTGGTGGATTCTCTGAAGAGGGTGGCCAAGTCGGCGGTTTCCGCAGGGCGCTGCTGCTGATTTTTTTGGCACAAATAGATCAATAATTGTTGATAGGAGGTGCATCATGGATCATGAACAGACTCTGAAAGACGAGATCAAGGCGAGATATGGTCAGGCGGCCCTGCAGGCGCAGAAACAGGAGCGGCGTTCCTGCTGCGGGACGGGGACTGTCTTGCAGGCAGGGCAACTCGATCCCATCACCGGCAATCTGTACAGCGACCACGAGGCTGCCACCTTGCCTCACGATGCAGTGGCGGCGTCGTTGGGGTGCGGTAACCCGACGGCGTTGGCGCAGATTGCTTCGGGCGAGACGGTCCTGGATCTAGGTTCGGGTGGCGGCATCGATGTATTGCTCTCCGCACAGCGAGTCGGGCCGACCGGCAAAGTATATGGTCTCGATATGACGGATGAGATGTTGGCACTGGCGCGGACCAACCAGGCGAAGGCCGGGGTGACGAACGTCGAATTCTTGAAGGGCGACATCGAACATATTCCGTTGCCAGACAACTCGGTCGATCTCATCATTTCCAACTGCGTCATCAATCTGTCGCCGGACAAGGATCTCGTGTTGGCTGAAGCCTTCCGCGTCTTGAAGCCCGGAGGGCGGCTCGCTGTGTCGGACATCGTGGTTCGAGGGGAGATTCCGGAGGAAATCCGACGCAATATCGAACTGTGGGCCGGGTGTGTCGCCGGAGCCTTGGAGGAACAGGAGTATGTTGCCAAGCTTGATCGTGCGGGGTTTGAGCGAGTCTCCATCGAGCCCACGCGAGTCTACACCGCCGCTGATGCGAGAGAACTCTTTGAGGGGACAGGTTTCGACCTCGAGGCTATCGCCCCGGCTGTTGACGGCAAGTTCATGAGCGGGTTTGTTCGGGCGACCAAACCAGAGGGGAGCCTCACAGCCTGTTGCTCGACCACTTGCTGTTCATAAAATGGCGAGTGCTCTTTCTCTGCACGGGCAATTCGGCTCGCAGCCAGATGGCGGACGGACTGCGTCGTCATCCGGCTGGTGGCCGGTATAATATCTATAAACTCCAAGCCTCGCTATAGGGCCACAATATTGCTTGCCCGAGGATGGGGACTTCGCTATATAGGGCGGCATTGGCACCGCTATAGGGAGGAAGGCTAATGATGAATTGGATGCCGATGGGAACCTTACTTCGTGGGTTTGTCTGCCTGTTGGCCATGGGGGGCTGTGCGGCGGAACAGGCCATGATGGAACCAACCTCAGCGGGCCCATCAATGTCATCGGTCCCTCCTGAGCCTGCCCCCGCTGGACCATCGGATATCTTGAAAGCATGTCTGGCACGAATTGCCAACGATGCCAGTGAAGGGGCACAGATGGTTGCCGAGCAAAGTTGTCAGGAGAATGAGAAACTACATCAAGCTGTGGTCGGGATGGCTGTTGCGAAAAGCGCCAACCGTGCATCCGCCGGTACACAAGGCGATTCGCTTGAGGCCTGTCTGGCTCGTATCCCTACCGACGCCACGGCAGGACAACGACTGTTGGGGGAAGAAAGCTGTCAACGAGATCAGCTCACGCATCACTGAGAAAAGATTGCAAATGTTTGCCGGACCAAGTCCTATCCTAAGCCCCACCTTACTTTTCGCAGAAGGTGCCAACCTGGTATGGTGAAGCTGCCAGAACCCACCAGTACAGATCCAGCATTCTCGCTGAGCATCGACCTCAAAGTATGAGCCTCTTTCCTGTCTTGGTTGAGTGACTCACCTCACTATGTGCCGACGGTTATCCCTGAAGCTCCACAGTGGAGGTACCGTAAACCTTGGCTGATGACGAGTCCCGCGCAATTTCGTCCTGGACCACCGCCGGATCTGAGCAGTGACGTGTGGGCCCATGACTATAATGAGGTGAAAGCACTGGGAGGAAAGCAGAGTCGACAGCGGACGGCAGAACAGACAGGCATTGCACGCTTCTGGGAAGAGGTGATGCCGCCGATTTATCATGGCATCGTCCGATCAGTCGCGAATGCCCCAGGAAGGGACCTGACGCGGAATGCACGCTTGTTTGCCGCGGTCACACAAGCGTCTGATGATGCCTTGATTGCGGTGTTTGATGCGAAATATCATTATGGGTTCTGGCGACCACTCACGGCCATTCGGAACGGCGATATTGATGGGAACGAGGCGACCCAACGGGATGAGTCTTGGGTGCCATTTATTGAGACACCCATGCATCCGGAGTATCCCTGTGCACACTGCATCACGTCTGGCGTGGTGGGTACGATACTACAGGCCGAGCTTAGGAATGAGCCAACCCCGCTGTTGACCACTATGAGCAACGCGGCTGGTGGGGTCTCGCGTAGCCGGACCACTATCGATGAATTCATGCACGAAGTCCCGAACGCACGTCTCTACGATGGTGTTCATTATCGAAACAGCGGCAAGGTAGGAACCGAGATGGGGAAACAGATCGCTCGTCTGGCGATTGAGAAATATCGACTGACACACAAATAGCCACTATGGCTCCGTGATGATATGTCCGCTCGGCTTCTCTTCTCCTTCACTCCAATCTGCCACCGCTTGAGCCATCTCTTCTAGTCGCTGAGCGGCGCGGCCAAAGACGGTATTGGACGGGTAGGCCCCATCAATCCCTCGTTCGCCGGCTGCAATGCCGGTGAGCAGTTCCACGGCTTCTTCGATCATATTCACGGCGTACACGGCGAAGTGTCCTGATTCAACGGCTTCCACTACATCGCGCCGGAGCGCCAAGTGTTTCGTATTGCGTGCGGGGATAATCACACCTTGTTTGCCGGTCAAACCCTTGCGCGAGCAGGACTCAAAGAAGCCCTCGATCTTTTCGTTCACGCCCCCGATCGGCTGGATCTCGCCCAATTGATTGACGGAACCGGTGACTGCCAGCCATTGATGGATCGGCAGATCGGCGAGGCTGGAGAGAATAGCGGCCAGCTCAGCAACGGCGGCACTGTCGCCTTCCACCTCAGAATAGGTCTGTTCAAACGTCAACGAGGCGCTCATCGCAAAGGGATGAGACCCTGAAAATTTTCCGGCAAGGTAGCCGGCCAGCGTCAGCACCCCCTTGCTGTGGATCATTCCGGCCAGTTCCGCCTCACGCTGAATATCGATGACGCCTTTGGTGCCGACATAGGTACGAGCGGTAATCCGCGTTGGGCGGCCGAACGCATAGTCGCCCAGCTGATGAACCGACAGACCGTTGACCTGGCCGACCACGTCACCGTCGAGATCGATCATCAACGTGCCTTCTCTAATCTCATCTTGGATCCAATGTTCCGCCAAATTCGAGCGATGACGTTTATGGGAGACGGCGGCATCGACATCTGCTCGCGTCACCAACGAATGGCCTTCTTTCCTCGCCCAATATCCTGCTTCACGGATAAGGTCGCTGACGAGGCTGAATCGGAGTGACAGTCGATCGTGGCGATCCGCAAATCGGAATCCCTGGTGGAGGATTTCCGCGACGGCATCGGCCTTGAAGTGTGGCACCCCTTCTTCTCGACAGAGCTTTGCAATGAACCGGGCATATTGCCGGTCCTGTTGTTCACTCCTCACCACTTCAGTATCGAAATCCGCTTTGACCTTAAAGAGTTTTCCAAAATCCTCTTCGTAGTCTTGCAAGAGATGGTACAGCATGGGCGGCCCAACCATGATGACCTTCACATTCACAGGGATCGGCTCCGGTCTCAGCCCCGCCGTGGAAAACCCGTAGAATTCACCGGGATCTTCGATCTTCACCTCGCCGGTCTTGATCACCCGCTTGAGCGCATCCCACGAAAAGGGCTGGCGCAGCATGTCCAATGCATTCACGATCAGGTAGCCGCCGTTGGCTTGCAGCACAGCTCCGGCACGGATTTCCGTGAAGTCGGTGTACATGACTCCCATATGGGCTCGTCGTTCGATCTTGCCGATCAGATTGGTATAGGTCGGGTGTGATTCATTGATGACCGGAGCCCCGTCCATCGGGTCGCGCTGCACGATCAGATTGACCAGGAAGCGCGACATGTCGGGTCGCTTGAATTCCAAACCAGGGATGGCAATGGCGGGACCTTCGCGCGGCAGAAAATCCTTGTAGTGATGCACGATGTCGTCTCGGACATGTTCTAAGAATGTGGTGATAGCCGCCATATCTTGGTATGTCCGCCGCATAGTTTCGTACCGGCCTTCCAAGACATTGGTGGCCAGTTGGCGGTCGAGCTGGCGTTGCTGATGCTCGGCTTCCTTCTCAAGACCGTGGATGCGGATATGGAACTCGCGGATTTCCCCCTCAAGGGTCTTTCGCCGTTCGTTCAGATCTCGCTGTTCTTCCTCGGTCATCGCCTCTATGTCGGCGTCCGTCATGGGGTGGCCATCTTTGAGCGGTGCAATTCCAAAACCGACCGAGGTTTCCTCAAAGCCGAAGCCCTGTGTTCGGCTGTATTCCGTTAATTCGTGGAAGAGCGTCTTCTTCTTGGCATCGATGTCATCATGCAGTTTGGCCTTGGCATCGAGATATTTCTTGCTTTCGAATGCCAAGGGGATGTCACGTCGCAGTCCCTCGATGAATCCGGACATCTCTCGCTTGAACGACGCGCCCTGCCCAGCTGGCAGCGCGAGACAGGTTGGTCGAGAGGAGTCTTGGAAGTTATTGACGTAACACCAGTCCGAGGGGACGGGAGCGGTCCGTGCCATGTGCTGGACCATTTGCCGAATGACGGTGGCCTTTCCTGTGCCGACAGGGCCCGAGACATAGAGATTGAATCCAGGACTCTTCATGTTGAGCCCGAATTCCAAAGCCTCCACGGCCCGCTCCTGTCCAATAATCTCAGTAAG
>JAOUGT010000304.1 GCA_029865485.1 Nitrospira sp. | reverse complement strand
CCGAATCGCTCCCTGCAACACCCATTTCCGATACTTGGGTGCCCAGACCAAATGATACCGGGTGTCGTACACACAGTGGCTGCCTCGTCTGATGGCCATGCCACGACTCTACCGGATTCTTGCTGCCGTGAAAAAATTGAGGGCTGGGGAGAACGCGGGAACATCCGTATGGGGTGGATGACGGGTTTCGAATTGCACCGGAAGCATCGCCACATCAACAATATCAATACGATAGCTCTGCAAATCACGGTAAAACCGGGCAAGAAATCCGCAAATCTGCAACCGGTTGCAACCAGGAATCGGACCCTCCAGACTCGCCTCCATCCAAGGGGGATGAGCCATGAGCATTCGTCTCTCGCCCTTCCCTGTCGTCGCCGCTCCTTTGCCTGTCTGGTAGGCTCCGCACCACTGTACGGTGGGGGAGCTCTCCTGAAAAGGTCGGTGATCTCTTCACGGTGCCCTTCACCGTCCTGCGACTCCTGACACCACTCAAGATGTCCTATGAAGCGGTGAAGAAACGAGCGGAACCGTACTCGAAGGTTGTAGAAGAGCTTCTGAAGATCCGTCGAGACACCGTGGACCTGGTGAACAAATCGGTGGGAGAGAAGCGAAAGGCGTATGTCTTAGTCAACAACCGCAGTGGAGGGAATGCTCCTTTGACGATTCAAAGTTTACGGAATTCCTTACAGGCCACAGAGACGTGAGCGTCCCCTATTTCTATTTGTGCTGTCCTGACCGCCGCAAGTGGACCGCCCAATACCAGAAGATAGCATCCTGATCTCCTCGTGAAACTTGCGCCGGGCGTCATCACCCCCCCCAGCGCATCATCCTTGCCCCCGGTTTGAAATGCTCTCCCATAATACGGACGCCTAAAAAGAAGGCAACATGCTGGACACACCCGTAGGCGTGGGGACTCACACGCATGACTCAATTTGTGCACACGGTTATCCCCAGAACATGGGGATGAAGAGGTGAAACCTCCAGGCCTAGTGGGCTTGTTCCGCTCCATCATTGCCTCGTGTGCAGTAGCGGAGCCCTGTGCCGAATGGTACTCCCGTGATGATTGGACGCGCTATCACACGCCACGCTGGTTGACAAGCAAATGAATTCATTCGAACGGAACCGTTCCGACCTGGATAGCCATAGACGACAGCTGACATCGACACTCAAATAGCACCGCTATTTCGTCAGTGCGTGTTCAATTCGGCGGTCGGGCACCAGCCACATGATGGCAACGAGGACGTAGAGAGCGCATGCGATCCAAGGTTGTGCAAAAGCAAAGGGAATCGCTGCCGCGTATGAGGCAAGAGACAGTTTGCCCTTCACATCTCTGCCGATCGATATCGCAAGAGTTGAGTCGCTTCCATGCCCGGCGATGAGTGTTCTAGTAAGGATGAAATAGGCGATTCCCGCGAAGAGCAATACCGTTCCGTACAGAGCCACTGGCCAGGGCGCAAAATGGTTCTCACCCATCCAGCCAGTGGTGAATGGGATTAAGGAAAGCCAGAACAAGAGATGGAGATTAGCCCACATAATTGCTCCACTGACGTATCGCGCCGTATGGATCAGGTGATGATGGTTGTTCCAGTAAATGCCGAGGTACACAAAGCTCAGGACATAGCTGAAGAAGACCGGAATCACGGGCTGCAAGGCCACAACTTCGGCTCCATGCGGCACCTTCATTTCCAACACCATGATGGTGATAATGATAGCCAGGACTCCATCACTAAACGCTTCTAAGCGTGTTTTACCCATTGTCTTCCATCGCTTTTGCTCGGATACCGACTGTGGCTGAGAACATACTCGTACTGACTAGAACCGCTTTTCTTCAAGATCGTAGACATCAAACCACACATAGACAGGACGATGGTTCGGCACGAACTTGGGAATATACTCTTCTAAGTACTGTTGAGCTTGGAGACTCATGTCGCTCAACCGTGTATCGCGCATCGCGTTGTTCCACTTCAACACTTCGTCATGATCCTTCACCTTGGATTTACCCACAATCCAGGTCCTCAGTTCTTCATCGGTCGCTCCCGTCGCCACCACGTCCTTAAATTGTTCGGGCGTGATGCCAGTGAACGAGAACCATTGACTGGCCAGTGAGCAAGGCCAGTAATTGTACTCCCCATTCATGCCCAACAAGAAAGCCCGGCATTTGTCCACACAACGGGCCGCAATGACATAGTCACCCAGCTTCTCGCGTGGGCTCCGGGGATAGCCATTCCGCAAATCTATGGCGAGTTGTTTGACTTTTACAAGGTCTGTTTTCATGGCTTTCTCCTATGATTGGTTGCAAGCTAAAAGTTTGAAATTGGGGAAATCTTCGAACACCCAGTTATTTTTGAGGGTGTGGAAGATGGTGTTGAGCAGTTTTCTGGCGGTGGCG
>JAOUGT010000014.1 GCA_029865485.1 Nitrospira sp. | reverse complement strand
CGGATCGGCAAAGTGACCACGGATCTCTTGGAGCCGCTTCTCGGCCTGGTCATTGCTCTGCAGCCGTTTGGTCTTCTTAAGGGCGGTTTCAAATGCGTCAAATGTTAGTTCTTGATAGCCGAATGAGCGGATGCGCTTCACCGCCTTCATCATGGCCTGATTCCGAAATGTCGTCAAATGGTCGGAGTCGATCTCCTTCAAGCCCAGCTTACGAGCCCGCCGCTCGGCGGCTTTTCTGATCCCACTTCGGACAAAGTCAGGAGATGTCTGAAGCCGCTTCCAGGCGTCGTCCGTCCAACCAATTTTGGCCTGAGGGGCATCCCAAACCTCACGTAGTATCGATTCATCGATGCGCGTCAGCTGCTTCTCTCTGGCGAGGTCTTCGGTATCACGCTTCAGCATATCCGTCACGAAGTCTAGCGCGATGGGCGGGGAGTCTTTGAGTTTGTCCTGAAGTAACGACAAGGCACCCTCCGTCCACTCCATTGAAGGCTTGTCTTCTTCGCGAGGATCACCGAGTGCTTCAACCTTTTCAAATAACTCGATGTTGACTTCCAGATGCCCTCGCTCCTTGGCGATCTCCTCCGCAATCTGTTTGATCATGGCCTGCATGAATTCCGGCACGGTGGCCAATCGCTCTTTTGCCGCAGCCGTCCAGGGGAGCCGCCCTTGTTCCATCGCTTCGGCGGCAGCCGTCATGCCGGCTTCTCCGCCCATTCCGCCCATCATCTGCCCCTTGAAGCGCTCCAGAACTTCCTCGGTAATTTCTTCATACCCCAATTCACGCGCTTTTTTTTCAGCCAAGCGACGGACCATGCCGCGTAGAAAAATTGGCGCACGTTCCATGCGTTTCAATGCGCCGTCGGTCCACCGGATATCCGCCGCTGCAAACTGAGATGGGTCTGACATCGATCTGAATCCTTATGAGAGCGCTACGTCGTTATTGATTCAGTAACTCTTTGATCTCTTTGCCGGCTTTGAAAAACGGGACTCGCTTGGCCGGAACTGCGACGGTCTCCCCGGTCTTGGGATTCCGTCCCTCTTTCATTCGACGAGCGCGCAGGCGAAAGCTACCGAACCCTCGAATTTCCGTCTTATCTCCATTTTTCAACGAGTCTCGCACACAATCAAAAATCGTATTGACCACGACTTCTGCCTGCCGCTTGGTCAAGGTCGTGACTTGCTCCGAGACTTTTTCGATAATCTGCGCTTTCGTCATAGGCTCTTCCCTCCGCTTGATGATCACCGCATATGTGATGACACCGCTAAAAAGCCATCAAGTACTTCAGGCTGACACCTGGATGCATATCCAATTTGGGGAACATCATGCTCAGCTTGGAATCCAGCATTTCACGAAGGGAAAACCGGCGGCGTGGCTCGATGATCTTGGGTTCACCCTGGATACCTGCCACATCCGCAGCCAACTGAATGGCATCTTCCAGGTCTCCAAGCTCATCAACTAACTTTGCGTCTTTGGCCTGACGACCGGTGAAGATTCGTCCATCCGCAAGAGCTTGAGCCGCTCGCAGTTCCAGCGACCGGCCTTCTGCCACGGCTTCGATAAATTGTCTATGGACGTCGTCCATCACCCCTTGCAACAAGCCTCTCTCCTCGGCGCTCATCTTGCGAAGCGGAGATCCCACATCCTTAAACTTGCCGCTCTTGATGACGACCCCTTCCACACCGATCTTCTGGAGCAATCCCTCCACATTGGCTGTTTCCATGATGACGCCGATGCTCCCGGTTAAAGTCCCGGGATTCGCCACAATCCGATCCGTCGCGGCGGCAATATAATACCCTCCCGACGCCGCCACACTCCCCATCGAAGCAATTACCGCCTTATTGGACTTATTTCGGACTCGTTTGACCGCATCATGGATTTCCTGTGATGGCACCACCCCGCCCCCTGGCGTATCGATCCGAAGGACGATCGCCTTGATCGAAGGATTCTCGCTGAACCGTTTCAGCTCGCTGACCGTCGTTTGGGAATCCATGATGACGCCTTCCACACGGATCAAGGCAATCCGATCCTCACTCGACAGGTCGAGGTCGGGAAAGAAGACGTTCATCAGGACCATCGCACCCACCCCTGCCGCAAAGAGCCAAAAGACTTTGCGAAACAGATGGCGTTTGGGTGGGCGCACGTCTTGTGTCACATCATCCGCCATAGTACGAATCAGTCTGGTTCAGAGAACCCTTATTCTTGCTCGTCGGCTTGTGCTCGTTTTCGGCTCTGCTTCACAGCCCGCCCGAGACTGTGATCAATCGCGCCCTGCGTCGAGTGGTAGTCGTCGACCTGTTTGCGCTCCCAATCAAGCTGATGATCGCGAAGGCTGAGTGCGATTTTGCGTTCTTCCCGATCGACTTTGATTATCTTCGCCGTCACGTCCTCCTGCAACTTAAACTTTTCTTCCAGCTTCTGGGAAGAATCGAGGCCGGATTCGCTGACATGGATCAATCCTTCCACGCCGCCGTCGAGCTCAACGAAGATTCCAAAATCGGCGACTTTCGATACCTTCCCGGTCACAGAATCACCGACATGATATCGCGCGGGGATCGCCTCATCCCAGGGATCACGCGTCAACTGCTTAAAGCCGAGGGAGAGCCGTTCCTTCTCCTTGTCGATACGTAAGACGATCGCCTCAACTTTCTGCCCTTTCTTGAAGAGTTCGGAAGGATGCTTGATATGCTTCGTCCAGGACATATCGGAAATATGGATCAGCCCATCAATCCCTTCTTCCAGCCCAACAAAGACGCCAAAATCCGTCAGACTCTTGACTTTTCCTTCGATGCGGGTACCGATCGGATACTTCCCTTCGATCATGTCCCAAGGGTTCGGAGCAGTCTGTTTCATCCCCAAGGAAATCTTCCGGCTCGCCGGATCGACATTGAGCACCGCAGCCTCGACTTGGTCTCCAACCGCCACCACACGCGACGGATGCCGGACTTCGTGCGTCCACGACATCTCGGAGACATGCACCAATCCTTCCACGCCTGGCTCGAGTTCGACAAACGCCCCGTAGTCGGTCAAACTCACGACCCGACCACGGACTCTGGTCCCGATGGGATATTTGCCGGCAACGTTGGTCCAGGGATCAGCGCTTTTTTGCTTGAGTCCAAGAGAAATACGTCCGGTCTCGCGATCATACTTCAACACCGTCACTTCCACCTTGTCACCGACCGTAAAGAGTTCTGACGGGTGGCCAACTCGCCCCCACGACATATCCGTAATGTGGAGCAATCCGTCGATCCCACCGAGGTCAATAAATGATCCGTAGTCGGTGATGTTCTTCACGGTACCCTGGATCAACTGGCCTTCCTTCAGATTGGCCAGCGTCGTCTGCCGTTTCTTGTCGCGAGTTTCTTCCAGCAACACCCGGCGCGACACCACCACGTTCCCGCGTCGGTGGTTGATCTTGATGATTTTGAGAGGGAAAGTCTTGCCGACCAGCCCGTCTAAATCACGCACTGGATGCAGATCGATCTGCGATCCTGGCAGAAACGCCTTGACCCCAATGTCCACCATCATGCCGCCCTTGATGCGGGACACGATCTTACCCTCGATACTCTTCTCGTCCTTGTACATCTTCTCGAGCTCTTCCCAAATTTTCATCTTGTCGGCTTTTTCTTTGGAAAGCACGAGATTGCCGTCGGCATCTTCACATTCTTCGATATAGACTTGGAGCCGATCACCGATCTTGAGGTTTGCCAAGTCGTCCGTGGAAAATTGATCGTTCGGGATCATGCCTTCCGACTTGTACCCGATATCAACGATGACCTTGTCCTTGGTCAATGCCACCACTCGCCCTTCGGTAATGGTGCCTTCTTCCAGGTTGCGGAAGGTCTCTTCGTACAACGCCGCCAAGGCATCGCGGTCTAACTGCGCATCGCTACTGTTGGATACCGTACCCATATAAACATCCTACTCTTCCGACTCTCGTCGGGTGCTGATGGTGAAGTCGCCGGGCTCACTCAGCGTTGTGAGCGTCGGCGGTCGACCTGCTCGGTGTGTCATTCGCCACATCGTCTTTCCTTGTTGGAACGGACACTTGACCCAAGGCGGCGATATGCTCGATCACCGTACGGCTGACGTGTTGATAGAACTGTTTTGTTTCCGCTCGTTCTTTCTGTTTTCCCGCATCAAAGGTGATAGGGGCTCCAATCCGTACGGTCACCGGACTCCAGCGAGGCCAGGAGGCGCCGGGAGGCAGTACGTCAAAGGTCCCCTTCAAATAGGCCGGAACCACCGGACATCCCGTCTGAGACACGATCACTCCGATGCCGGCCTTGGGCTGTCGAAGGTGCCCATCCTGAGTGCGTCCTCCCTCAGGGAAAATGACCACTACATGACCGGCCTGAATCAGACTAACCGCCTTCCCGAAGGCCTCCCGATCCAGCCGGCCCAGCTTCACTGGAATCCACCCCAGCGATTGGAACAAGCTGTTCAAACCAGGGACGGGAAACAAGTCGTGACGCCCCAGATACCAAGCTCTTCGATTCATCCCGCAGCCGAGGAGCGGGATGTCGAGATAGCTGGCATGATTGGCGGCAACCAGCACCCCACCGGTGTGAGGAACTTGACCTTCAACACGGTAGCGAAAACAGAGCCAGGCGACGCCTCGCGCCAAGACCCACAACAATCCGTAGACGATCCCGCTCACAACCCCGTCGACACAGCCGCGATCATCTGCTCCACGACCTGATCGGGACTCAGCGTGGAGGTGTCGATGAATCGTGCGTCCATTGCAGGAACCAACGGGTCGATGGAACGGGTCCGATCTCGTTTATCTCGAGTCGACAGATCTTGGGACGTGGTTTCAATCGATCCTCCCCGTCCTGCAGCGACTAACTCACGGTGTCGCCGTGCCACTCGAACATCGGCATCGGCGTCCAGGAAAAATTTGAACGAGGCTTCGGGAAAGACTTTGGTTCCGATATCACGTCCTTCTGCTACCACAGATCCCCGCTGGCCAATCTGTCGTTGGACCGGCAATAACCATTCACGAACGGCCGGAATAGCGGATACGATGGATGCAGCCGCAGTCACGTCGGGTGTACGCAGTTGGTCGGTCACGTCCAAGCCATCGACCAGCACCTGCATCGCGCCCTGGTGAAACCGCATGTGGATGGAAGTGCCTGGTAAGAGGGTGGCCACCTGCGTATGGTCGGTCGGACGAATCCTCGACTGCAAGGTTTTCCATGCGATAGCCCGATAGAGGGCCCCAGTGTCGAGATAGAGATATCCGAGTCGAGTCGCCAGTAATTTGGCCACCGTACTCTTCCCCACCCCGGCCGGTCCATCAATCGCAATAATCACTCATCCCCCTTCGCATCCAACCCTTACGACGAATGGGTCAACAGCTCCGCAAGCACCGCGTCAAAATTCGGGAATGACGTCTCGACGCAACCGGTATCCGCAATCGTCATCCCCTGCTTGGCCGTCAATCCACCAATGGCTAACGACATCGCCACCCGATGGTCTCCATGGCTTTGAGCCTGGCTGGAAGCCTGCAATTGTCCGTTTTCTCCCCCTCGACCTAACCCGCCAATCACCATGCCATCCGGTCGCTCTTCGATCAAAGCGCCCATGGCCCTCAGCTCACGACTCATGGTTGCAATCCGATCGCTCTCTTTGACCCGCAGTTCTTCCGCGCCTGAAATGACGGTGTCCCCTTCCGCAACCGCAGCCGCCACACACAGGACCGGAAATTCATCGATCGTCTTGGGAATGAGGTCATGGCCGATCGTCACCCCCTTCAGGGCGGCAGACTGCACCCGCAAATCCCCGACTGGCTCCCCTGCCGCCTCGCGTAAGCCTAAGACCTGAATATCAGCCCCCATCTTTCTCATCACATCGATGAGGCCTGTTCTGGTCTGGTTCATCCCGACATTTCGAATGGTCACGTCGGATCCCGGCACAATCGTGGCGCCGACAAGAAAGAAGGCCGCAGCCGAGAAATCACCGGGAACCGTCACGTCCACGCCTCGCCATCCAACTGACGGTCTCCCGTCCAAAACCAGCGTTCCCTCTTCCTGCCTGAGAGGAATACCAAAAAACTGAAACATCCGTTCCGTATGGTCTCGTGACAACCGTGGTTCCTTATAGCGAGTCTGCCCTTGAGCGAAGAGACCAGCGAGAAGAATCGACGACTTAATCTGAGCACTCGCCACGCTGGATCGGTAGTCGATGCCATGAAGCCCCACGCCGGTAATCGCCAAGGGAGCCAATTCTCCTCCCTTTCGTCCAGCAACGACCGCGCCCATCTCGCGTAACGGTTTGACAACCCTCCCCATAGGACGACGTCTGATTGATTCATCTCCCGTGAGGACGGAGAAGAAATCCTGACCAGCCAGTAGACCAGTGAGCAGTCGAATCCCGGTTCCTGAATTTCCGCAGTCGATCGGTCCACTTGGCTCGCTTAACCCCCAAAACCCCTTCCCGCAGACGGTCAATTCGGTCGGCGTCTCTGTGATGGGAATACCGAGTGCCTGAAACGCCTTCATCGTGTTCAGACAATCTTCACCTCGACAGTAGCCGGCAATAGTGCTCGTCCCCTCTGCCAATGCCGTGAGAATGATTGCCCGATGGGTGAGAGACTTGTCGCCGGGAACGGTCGTAGTTCCCCTGAGTGGACAGCCGGGACTGATGGTTAAGGAAGTCATGAGTGACGCACCGTCGAGCTCGCAAGTCTTCCGCGTTCGCCCTTTGCCCGTTCCAGCGCTTTTTCGATACCGGCCCCATCGCCGGCCGCAATCAAATGCTTGAGCTCTTCCAAGGCTCTCGTGTATCGGTCGATATATAGAACCACATTGTCCCGATTCCACAGAAAAATATCACGCCACATCTCAGGAGAACTCGCGGCAATCCTGGTCGTATCCCGTAACCCTCCCCCCGAGTGAGCGGCAAGATCCAACGCCGGCAACGCCTGATCGCGCAGTTCAGACAAGGCATTCATGAGCGCAAAGGCGGCCACATGGGGCAAGTGACTGACGGCGCCAAGAATTTGATCGTGGAGATGAGGGTCCATGGTCAACATAATTGAACCGGTCTCTTCCCACAACTGCTTTACCCGTTCGAGAGCCGTGGCATCGGTCCGTTTCGTGGGCGTCAAAATACAGCGCGCCCCTTTGAACAGCTGATCAGACCCGGCTGCGACTCCTGTCTTCTCTTTGCCTGCAATGGGATGCGCTCCGACGAAATGTACCCCTGCAGGCATAGCTGCCTCCGACCGTTCGACCAGCGTCCCTTTGACACTCCCAACGTCACTGACGATCGATCCGGGAGCGAGGCAATGTGCCCATTCCTGCAGATGACGCTCATAGGTATCCACAGGCGTCGCCAGCACGACCAGATCTGCGCCACGCACACCTTCCTGGGGGTCATCCACATATCGATCGATCGCACCCAACGCAACGGCGGTCTTGAGATTTTCCACTCGTCGACCAATGCCGACCACGTGGTCAGCCAAGGCCTTGCGCCGAAGAATCATGCCGAGCGATCCGCCGATCAGCCCAACCCCGATAATTGCGACTTGCTTAAAATGGACCGGCATCGAGATACTACAACTCTCTTCCCACAGCCTTCGCGATATTTCTAAGATCCCCCATCAGCGTCTTGAATTTTGACGGCTTGATCGATTCTTCACCGTCGCAGAGCGCACATTCGGGGTTGGAGTGAACCTCAATAAGCAACCCATCTGCTCCGGCCGCGACCGCTGCTTTGGACATCGGCGCCACGAGATCCCACTTGCCGGTGGCATGGCTGGGATCCACAATCACCGGGAGATGAGACAGCTCTTTTAATGTTGGAATAGCCGCCAAGTCCAAGGTATTGCGGTACTGCGTCTCGAACGTGCGAATCCCTCGCTCGCACAACATCACATTCTGATTCCCACGTGACATGATGTACTCGGCCGACAGCAGAAATTCTTTGATCGTGGCCGATAACCCCCGCTTGAGGAGCACGGGCTTGTCGTAGGCTCCGACTTCCTTCAGGAGTTCGAAGTTCTGCATGTTCCGAGCACCGATCTGGATAATATCCGCCTTTTCCAAGAACAGCTCGATATCTCGGGTATCCAAGATTTCACTGACGACGGGCAAACCCGTTTGCTTTCTTGCCTCGACGAGGTAGTCCAGCCCTTCCCGCCCCAGCCCTTGAAAAGAATAGGGCGACGTTCGCGGCTTATAAGCCCCACCACGCAAAATCGAGGCTCCTGAAGCTTTGACTTCATGGGCAATCCCGACCGTCAGCTCAAGCCGCTCCACTGCGCAGGGGCCGGCCATGATCGCGAGTTTCTTGGCGCCGATCTTGACACCGCCGACATCAATGATCGTCGGCTCTTTCTTAAACTCACGACTGACCAGTTTCCAAGGCGCCAGGATAGGCAGAACGCTTTCAACGCCAGGGAGTGCGGTCAACGGCTGATTGTGCAGGATACGATCGTCGCCGATCACCCCGATGATGGTGCGCTCTTGGCCCGTGGAGATCTGTGATTTGAGGCCGAGATCACGCAGTCGGTCGATAATGTGGTCGACCTCGCTTTCCGATGCTTCCGGTTTCAATACGATGATCATAATTCCCTCATGCGATTCTTATCTGCCGCTACCAAGGACTTTCCCGAGCGCCTGAAGGAAAGCGGTATTTTCGTCGGGTTGGCCGATGGTAACGCGCAGCATGGTACCCTCGATATGCCTTGCTATAATGCCTTCTCGCAAGAGTGCGTCAAACACCCCGCGTCCATCACGTTTGGCGTCAAAGTAGAGAAAATTGGTTTCAGTCGGGATCGGTGTGAGTCCGAGCGCCCGTAGTCCTTGCCCCACCTGTTCGATCCCGGCGGCATTGACCGCCCGGCTCTTTGCCACGTGCTCGTCATCGCCCAAGGCAGCCAGCGCGGCTTTCTGAGCAAGGCTATTGGCATTGAACGGAGGCCGAACTCTATTCAAGAAATCGATGATCTCCGGCGTGCTGACGCCATACCCAATTCGCAATCCCGCCAACCCATAGATCTTCGAGAACGTCCTCAGGACAATGGCGTTCCGCCCCTGTTTTACATAGGCCACGGCATCTGGGAATTGAGGGTCGCGGACATACTCAAAGTACGCTTCATCAAATACCACAATCACGTCGTCCGGTACTCGTGCCATGAACCGGTCAACCGCGTCCGCCGGCACCATTGTCCCGGTGGGATTGTTGGGATTACAGAGAAACAGCAATCGCGTTCGGGGAGTGATCGCCCGTGCCATCGACTCAAGGTCGTGAGTCCAGTTGACGAGAGGGACGATCACCGGCCTTCCGTGGACAGCCGTGACTTCCATCTTGTAGATCACGAAGGTGTGATCCGCCATCACGGCTTCATCGCCGGGAGCCAAAAATGTTCTGGCTAATAGGCCGATGATCTCGTCGGATCCGTTTCCAAGGATGATATGTTCTGGAGTGACTTTCCATCGATCTGCAAGCGCCCGCCGAAGTTGATAGGCGCCCCCATCCGGATAGCGATGGAGCGTATCCTGAGCTCCGCTTAAGGCCGCCAGAGCTTTCGGTGAAGGGCCGAGCGGATTCTCGTTCGAGGCCAGCTTAATCACGCGAGTGAGCCCGAGCTCACGCTGGAGCTCATCAATCGGCTTCCCGGGTACGTATGGGCTGAGCGATCGGATATCAGGATGGACCTGGAGTGGCATAATTAGTTATGAACCGGGTAGGAGCCCAAAATCTTCATAAAAAGACAGCGAGACTTCACTTCTTCCACGGCCTTGCTGACCCGATCATCATTGATGTGCCCTTCAACATCCACAAAGAAAATATACTCCCACGCTTTGCGCTGAGAGGGACGTGATTCGATCTTGGTCATGCTAATGCCATAGGAGGCGAAGGGACGAAGCAGGTCATACAGGGCTCCGACTTTGTCCTTCACCGACAGCATCAAAGACGTCTTATCTTTCCCCGTCTGTTCCGACGGCTTTTGAGACAGTACGAGGAAACGGGTGAAATTATTCAGATTGTCTTCGATCCTGGCCTTAATCACCTTCAGGCCATAGAGCTGACCAGCTAACTCGGACGCGATCGCTGCCGACGCCGAGTCATCACTACACATCTCGGCCGCCCGGGCCGTGCTCGCCACTTCCACCGTGGGAACATGGGGCAGATTGGTCTCAAGCCAGTTTCGACACTGCGCCAGGGCATGCGGATGTGATTGAATTTTCTTCACATCTTCCATGAGGCCTGACTTTGACAGCAGATGATGGGAGACCTCTTGGAGAACCTCGCCATAGATCCGCAGGTTGGAATCGATGAACATGTCGAGCGTATGATTCACCACACCTTCCGTCGTGTTTTCGATCGGCACCACCCCAAAATTAGCCCGACCTCGTTCCACTTCACTGAAAACCTCTTTAATGCTCTGGACCGGCACATACTGGACGGATGAACCGAACTTCTGCATGCAGGCCATATGGGTAAAGGTCGCCCTCGGTCCTAGATAGGCGACCTTCTGTGGAGCTTCGAGCGACAGTGACGCTGACATGATTTCCCGATAGACCGATCGAATAGCCTCGCTGGGGAACGGACCGGTATTGAGCTTAGTAAGCCGCTGGATAATCTCAGCCTCTCGGCCGGCGGTGTGGAGGTTGGCCTCGGCATCCTTCTCTTTTTTCAACCGTCCGATTTCAATGACGCTCTTTGAGCGTTCATTGAGAAGCCGAATGATCTCGTCATCGATCCTATCGATTTCCTTGCGATATTCTGACATGTCCTTGGGCATACGGTGTCTCGCTTCACACACCCGTTCACAGGAGGGCTTCCTCATCCCGGTAAAGGGACGGGGATCATAGAGACAAGTGGGGAATTCTACAGGATCGATGGAAACTATTGCAAGAACAGCCCGTCTCTGCAGGAAGCACTCACCCAAGACCAAACGTGATCGGCTTACACCAGGAAGTGCGACGGTCGCTTAAAATGGTCGTACGCCAACTTCGTCACCTGACGGCCACGTCCAGTACGGTCTAAGAAGCCAGCCTGGATGAGATAGGGCTCGTACACATCCTCGATCGTGCCCTTATCCTCTTGGACGGCGGCGGCTAAGGACTCAACCCCAACCGGTCCACCGTTGAATTTCTCGATTATGGTAAGGAGCACTTTGCGGTCCATATCGTCAAACCCGGCCTCGTCAATCCCGAGCCAGGCCAGCCCTTCCTGAGCAACCTGTCGGGTGATATGCCCGTCGGCCTTGATCTGGGCGTAGTCTCTGATCCGCTTGATGAGCCGATTGACAATCCGTGGCGTGCCTCTCGCCCGACGTGAAATTTCCGCCGCACCACCACGATCGATCCCGACGCCCAGAACACCCGCCGATCTCACCACAATGGCCTCCAACTCGGATGGTTTGTAGAACTCCAGCCGGTAGACCAATCCAAAGCGATCGCGGAGTGGGGAGGTGAGAGATCCAGCTCGTGTCGTGGCTCCCACCAACGTAAACGGCGGAAGATCGAGCTTCACAGTCCTGGCAGACGGCCCCTGTCCGACGACCAGATCCAGCTGGAAGTCCTCCATTGCCGGATAGAGCGCCTCCTCCACGGAGGCCGGGAGTCGATGAATTTCATCGATGAACAACACATCATGTTCTTGCAGATTGGTGAGCACGGCGGCTAGGTCGCCGGCATGGGCAAGGACCAATCCCGAGGTGGACCGCAGCGCCGCGCCCATCTCCCGCGCGATGATGTGCGCAATAGTTGTCTTGCCAAGACCCGGAGGACCGTAAAAGATGGCGTGGTCCAGCGATTCTCCTCGCTGCCGAGCCGCCTCGATACAAACCCGAAGCGACTCCTTCATCTTTTCTTGACCGACATACTCCTCGAGCGTCTGAGGTCTCAGGACATGTTCCAGGCCCCGCTCCTCGTCCGTTGCGCGGTTGGTGACAAGGCGTTCAGTCATAGCCACACATCAACCCTTACTTGCGAGCAGGCACCTGTTGGTACTGAGGAGGTGGGGGAAGAGCTCCCTGACCAGGTTGAGCCGTACTGCCACAATCAGGTGGGCATGTTTTGTATCCCTGAGAAGCGTCTGGGAACGTCATCTCCATTTTTCGCAGCTGGCACTGAGTCAGCCGACCCCCATCACTGCTCCCACAACGTGCGGGAACCGAGGAACTCCCGATCTCTGCATACCCATCAGGGCATGTCCCACATACCCCCAGCATGTTCGCCCCCAGTGGCACGCATTGCACAAGCGTCCCATCATTATCTTTGCAAATTTCTTGGGATTGCGTCACTCCAGTCGTCGCATAGCCGTCCGGGCACTTCCCGCAGGTCATTCGGATGCTTTTGGGCTCCGAGGATTCCTCCGCAAGGCTCACGGACGGAGAGAGAGGAACAAACGACGTCCCCACCATCGCACAATACATAATGAGCCTGGCAGCATTCCCCGCATGAACTGGTACCATTTACTTACCCCCTTGCTAGTTCCTTGAGACCTTCTCGAATGAGCTCCTTCAGTGCCAGAGGGCCTGGCGCGGCGGTTGTCACCCGCTTTAGGGCTTCTTTGGCATCTTGAGCCCGGTAGCCCAAGTTTACCAGAGCGGACAACGCATCCTCGAAGAGATCATCGATTTCCGCAGGCGCTGCGGCGGCGGAACGGGGGTGGATACCCTGGATCTTACCGACCTTATCCTTGAGTTCAAGCGCGAGACGTCCGGCCGACTTCTTGCCGATTCCGGGAACAGTTTCCAGCTTCTCAGTATCCGCGGTCTGGATCGCCTGAACCAAATCTGTGACCGATAAACTCGACAGCACGCTGAGCGCCAGCTTGGGGCCGATTCCGGAGACGCTGATCAATAGTAAAAATGCGTCCTTCTCGCCCTGCGAAAGAAAGCCGAACAGCTGGATCGCATCTTCGCGAAGATGTGTATGGATATGCAGGGCCGTACTGTCGTCGAGGTTCGGGAGCGAATAGTAGGTGCTGAGGGGAATATGAACTTCGTACCCGACCCCCTGCACGTCAAGGATCAGATGCGCAGGTGATTTGACCGCTAACCGCCCCGTGAGAAAGGCGATCATCTCGTCTGGTTATCCAAAGACAAGTGCCAGGTGAAGGTCTGACGAGAATCAGCCCGCCGCAGCCGTGGCCACTTTCTCCATGACCTCATCCGGAATATCGAAGTTGGCATGAACCTTTTGCACATCGTCGTGCTCATCCAGAATTTCCATCAACTTCAGCATTTGTTCGGCCGACTTCTCTTCGAGCCTGATGGTATTCTGAGGGACGTACGTGATTTCCGCCAGTGTCGTCTCTATCTTCGCATCAGCCAATGCTTTTTTGATGGCTTCAAATTCTTGTGGGCCGGTGATGATCTCGATCGCTTTCTCACCGGTCTTGACGTCTTCGGCGCCGGCCTCTAAGGCCAAAGACAGCAGCGTATCCTCATCGACTTTTCCCGGTTCGATCGTCAGGAGTCCTTTTTTGTGAAATTGCCAGGCCACGGCGCCCGCCTCAGCCATGTTGCCGTGATTCTTAGTCAAGAGGCTCCGAATCTCCGCGACGGTCCGATTCCGATTGTCGCTGGTGATGTCCAAGAGCAGCGCGGTTCCCCCCGGTCCATAGCCTTCTAACGCAAATTCTTCGTAGGTCACGCCGGGCAGCTCCCCTGTGCCACGCTGGATCGCTTTTTTCAGGGTATCACCGGGCATGTTGGCTTCCTTCGCCTTGGCAATTGCCAAGCGAAGCCGAGGGTTCCCATCCGGATCTCCACCCGAACGGGCGGCGATCGTCACTTCACGAATAATTCTGGTAAAGATCTTTCCGCGCTTAGCGTCCTGAGCCCCTTTGTGGCGCTTAATCGTCGCCCAATGACTATGTCCACCCATGTGTGTCCTCCTCTATCCAGCCATACGCTCCAGGCCGGTTAGAGATCTGTGATAAAGCACGAATGACTTGTGAACGGTTAGAGGTAGCACAGGCCTCAGAAAGGTGTCAAATCACACCGGTCGCTATGAGCAGAAAGGATTGGTCATTGTTCGGAACTCACGCGCAGCAGAAGAGAGGACCACCGCATGGGCTATTCAAAATACACCAGGAGCTGAAGGCCTATGAGGATGACGCATCCCGCCCAGGCCAGTTCCCATCGCTTTGTCATGTGAGACGAGATGCCGGATGCCCATGCGACCATGGCACTCGAAATGGCCGCTCCAATACCTATACTGCCCAGAAGCGCGTGGTGCAGCTCGATGGCATGACTCGATGGATGATTCCCATGCGAGTGGATAAAAAGCAGCACGGCGCCGACCAGGCCGAGAAACACTAATGGCGCAGCCCAGGCCGGGTGCCGCCCCAGCCCAATACGGCGAATCGTTTCACTCACGGCAGCAGTCGCACCAAACACGCCGTAGAATTTGTGTTGGATGATTTCTGGATCTTGTCCGGAGAAGGTCTGTGCAAATGTGAGCGCACCAATCGGCCAGGCCTCATGGTCGCTCCAAATCAGTAAATAGGCTCCGATGACTCCAAGCGCGCTCGGCAGCACCAGACGAGTCCAGACAGGCACCTGATACCGCAGCGCATGCCCTAACTCCGCCAGGCCAAACAACAAGACGAACAATCCGGCAAACCGATGGTTGAACTCGGAATAGGCCATGCCTCGAGCTGACCCTTCCCACTTACCCTCATCCTGTTCATGAATCGACCCATGATCCTGGCTGGCTGGAACAGGGACCGCATGGTGGTCCGAAGATGGTTGGGAAGAAACAGCGACGCTCAAGAAGGAGATCAGAACCGTCAGGAGTAGTACAGACAGCAGAGGAGCCGACCACTTCATGCCATCGAACCGTTAACCGAATCACTGCACATAGGGGAAAGGCCCATCCAGATGGCCGGATGGGCCTTTCATTTCACGAGAGAACCATACCGTTCTTACATGAATTTCATGAACTTATCCTTGGCCTCATCCATCACCTGCGCTGTGATGGTCGCCAACCCACGTTCCTTGGCCATCCTCTCTACTTCTTTGCGGGCCATGGGACGGATAAAGTCGGGAATGTTCTCCAACCGCTGCTCGGCTTCACGTGACCACGTCATGCCTTCAGGGGAATAATTCTTGGAGTCGTCCATGACTTGCAACGAGATGGTCGTAAACCCTTGCTTGCGCGCGTACGCCTCCACACTGCCCTGCACCATCGGCTTGACAAATGCCGGAAGCCGCTCGAGCTTTTCCTTGGCATCAGCAGTCCAGGTAAATTCTGATGGTCCTGGTTTGCCGGAGCTGGTCAGCCCCATTTCCGCGACCATCGCAGAGAATGGACAACCACTCGCTTTCTCAGGAGCCTTCGCTGGCGAAGCCGCCGTGGCTGCCACAGCTGGCGCAGTAGGACTCGGCTTCGCGGCGGGAGCACCTTGGCCATTTCCCCCAATGGCGCGCAACCCTTCCATGGACGTTTCTGGCGCGGACTTCGGGCTCAGCTTCAGCCCCAAGGAATTCATCATGTTGGTTTCGCCAGCATTGGTCACCATCGAGAACTTCGCGCTACAAGAAGGGCAGGCGAAAAAGACGCCGAGCGAACCTTCCTCCGGTTTCTCCACCTTCTCCAGACTCATATAGGTTTCACAGTTCAGACAGACGAATTTCATACACACTCCTCACCACCCGAGCGAGGTGGTTGTAACAGCGTTTCGAAGCCTATAGCACAGAGAAACGTACGCTATCACAAGGGTTTTGGGGGAGTCAAACTTCACGCCTAATGGGGAGGAACAGCTCCAGATCCCGCTTCAGCCGCCTGAACCGCTGGCCATCGCCTACCAAAACGAGAATGTGGCTTGTTTGTGGAAGAACCATTCTAACGCCGGCCCGCCCCCGGAGATTCGCATCAGATCATCAGGCGACTGTTTATCCTGGGATCACTGCTCCAACTGCTCAACGGCACCGGTACGGTGAAGATCTACCGCATGCTCACTCACCTTGTCGAGCGATGCCTCCCCATTTGTTTCCGTGCGAGTCTTGATCTGCCCATCGATGGCGTTCCTATTAGCCTGCAACGACAGGGTCCGGAGATCAGCCATCGGATCAGGACGGTCGAGGTTCTCACTTGGGGGCGGGCCGTCGCCGAGCCACTGTCTATACTTCTTGTAGTACTCGACCTGCGCGCTGTACACCCAGTTTTCTCGTTGAATGCGCCCTGAAAAGTTGGGCAGGAGGAACTCAAACTTGTCGATGTCCGTCTGGCTCCAGGTCGCCACCTGGCTGAACCAGAAGACGCCCCGTTTGTGCAGAAATCGTTCTAACCCAGGGCCGACTCCACGGATTTGTTTGAGGTCATCGGGTGACTCTCCGGCCGCTTGTCCCTCATCCGACGGCTCACCGATACCGGCATAGCCCAGGTCCTCGGCTGGTTCGCTGATCGTTTGAATCGGTACGTCCCCATCCTGCGCGATCATCTTTTCAGCAGGAGTCTCGATCCGGTTCCCGACGACTTGCTCATCGGTCTGCACAGACTCAGCCATCTGCACAGAACGCTCGAGTTTCTCACTCGGGGGCTCACCGTCGCCGAGCCACTGCCTGTATTTCTTGTAGTGCTCGACCTGCGCGCTGTGGACCCAGTTTTCTCGTTGGATACGCCCGCCAAAGTTGGGGAGCAGGAACTCAAATTTGTCGATGTCCGCCGCGCTCCAGGTCGCCACCTGCCTAAACCAGACCACACCCCGCTTGCGCAGAAACCGCTCTAACGCTGGCCCGACCCCGCGTATCTGCTTCAGATCATCTGGCGACTCTGCAACCGCTTGCCCCTCATCCAACCGCTCAACCCCACGGGCATGATCCAGGTCCCCAGCTGGTTCGCTGATGGTTTCAATGGACACATCCCCGTTCTGCACAGCCATCCTGTCAGCAGGACTCTCGCTCCGCCTTTCAATGACCTCCTCACCCACCTGTGCAGATAGGGCTGGGATCTCTGTACTCTGCACATGAAAATCGGGGCTCTCATTTGTGGGCTCACCGTCGCCGAGCCACTGCCTGTATTTCTTGTAGTGCTCGACCTGCGCGCTGTGGACCCAGTTTTCTCGCTGGATACGCCCCCCAAAGTTGGGCAAGAGGAACTCGAACTTTTCGACATCTGCCTGGCTCCAGGTCGCCACCTGCCTAAACCGGAACACGCCCCGTTTGTGCAGAAACCGTTCTAACGCCGGCCCGACCCCGCGTATCTGCTTTAGATCATCAGGCAACTCCTGACCCGCCTCTCCCTCATCCGCTTGCTCAACGGCACCGGCATGGTTGAGGTCCACCGCGTGCTCCCTTACCTGATCTATCTGCACGCTCCTGGTCTGGTCCGTGGGAGTCTCGATCCGCTTCTCAACGACCTGCTCATCTGCCTGCACAGACCTGGCCCGCAGCTCAGCAATCTGCACACGAAGATCGGCGATCACCGCCACCTCGTCTTCTAGCGCTTTGATCCGTGCTACGTGCTCCGGATTGTCCACCGGCACCATGACCCGTTCTTCGCTCCTCCTCTCCCCTGCGGTCTGTGAAGCTACCGTTTGGGCCTGCGCGATCTGCGCCAGGAATCCAGCGATCACGACAATTTCTTCTTCCAACGCCTTGATCCGAGCCACCTGTTCCGGATTCTCGAGCGGTACCAGCACCCGCCCTTCGTGACTCCTCCCCCCAACCTGCGAGGCAACGGTTTGATACTGCGCGATCTGCGGGAGCAGCCCAGCAATCATGGCGACTTCGCTTTCCAACGCCTTGATCCGGGCCAGGTACTCCGGATTATCGACCGGCCGATCGACGACCTTCTCCACGGTCTTTTCTATCGGCACCTCTACTCGCTTCTCAATGATCTTCTCGACTGGCACTTCAATATGTTTCACCACCACCCGTTCGACCGGCACCTCCACCCGCTTCTCAACCGTTCGAACCTCAGGCGGCTGATTCGTGAGCTTGGTGAGCATGCTCACCTTACTCGTCAGGCGTTCCACCTCACGATGCTTGTCATCTATGACAGACCCCAACACCAGGCCCTTGATCCCCCACCCAAGGCAACCAGCTCCCACCACCATCCCGAGCCAGCATGTCCAATGCGCAGACATCATGGCTGCTCTCCCTTGGCGCCGATCGCAAATTCGATTCTTCGGTTTTGCCAACGCCCCTCATCGGTGGCACTATCCGCGATTGGTCGCGACGCGCCGTACCCTTTGGGGGTCAGTCGGTCGGCTGCAATTCCTTGTGAGACCAGATACTCAACGACGGCCTTGGCACGTTGTTCCGAGAGTACCCAATTCGACTGCTCCGGTCCCACGTTGTCTGTATGGCCGCCGACTTCAAAGGCCACCGTTGGGTCCTCTTGTAGAATCGCAGCCACGCCATTCAACGCAGTTTTCCCCTCCGGCAGAAGGATGGCGCTATTGAGTCGGAATGCAATTGGATTTCCGATCAGCAGGTGATCAATCTTCTTTTTCAGCACAGCCGTTGCAGCTACCAGTGGCGCTGGTGTAGACGATGATGGTGGCTCAAGGTTCTTCGGAGCCGGTGGAGGAATTTCAGACCGGTTCTGCGATGCAACCGGAGGAGGTGCCGTCTTCGCCCCTGAACCACAAAAGACGAACGTCACACCAAGGATGAATACCCCGAGAAGTGCCAAGAACAGGTCTTTACCCTGCATGAGAGTCACTTTGACCTAAGGAGAATAAATGAGAAGGCCACAACAGAATAGTGGTATTTATGGAAACCGTCAAGGGGTCGGTCTTGTGCCATGGCCAGAAAGGCCTGAAACTCACTTTCTGGGCCTGTTCCGTAGAGCCGCAGACTCGAATTCCTTCTTGTTTCAGGCAGCCTAGGGAGGATGCCTGCAGCTTGCCAAGTTGGCGGGGGAATGCACACCTAGCGCCAGCTCCCCCAGGCGTTTCATGTTTCCAATAAGACACGCCATCGCTGCGTCAGAATCTGTGATGGGTAGGTACGGACAACATCGGGATTCGGCTGCAGCTCTTCTGCTACCTTGCTTATATGGGAAGCGATGGCAGAGCGGCACGAATCGATGATCCGTGTGTTCAATTGCGCCTGACGCCGCTAGCAGACTGTGTCCGCATCCTGCTAGATGGAATATTGAAAGACCGGTTTGGCTCCAATGGCCTGGGCCAGGACGCCGCGGCGCTTGAGTTCTTCCAAGATTCGTGCAGTGGCTGCGTCAAAGTCCGTCGGACCAGTCAGGACCACATCCGTATTGGGTGGAGGCTCCTCCACGGTCTTGCTCATGTGCACCGCAATAACCGGCGCAGGATGGACGAGTGTCCTGATCGCCTCTGAGGCTTCGCGATAGGCGAGACCGAAGGGATTGGTGGTCGAGACAACGATCAAGCCGGTATCCATGAGCAGACGCGCCACTTCGCCGTAGCGTCGTGCCATCTCTGTGGTTTGTCCACGTTCTTCATCGGACAGATCCGCATCCAGTCCACGGCGCAGGTTTTCTCCGTCTAACAGGTAGGCATGGCGCCCATCTGCCACGAGCCGTCCTTCGAGTTTTCTTGCCAAGAAGGATTTGCCGGTATGTCGTCCTCCGGTGATCAACACGATCGCCGCCCGATGACCATATTGCTGTGCCCGATCCTCGACGGTGACTTCACCCTTCACCCAAGCAAAATCGCGCCGTCTGGCTTCTTCGCGAAGGAATTCCTGATCGTCATGGACCAGTTCCGTAATGATCCCTCCGCCTGCAATATCGTACTCATCGACCAGAACGAAGCGGCCTGTCGCTTCAAACGAGGCTGACAAATCAAAGGCGATCGGGGTTTTTGTGCGCAAGGTCAGTTCGGCCACCTGGTTCTTGCCGACGCTGTGACTGCCCTGCTGCTGAGCCAGGTCCATGGTATCGATGATCCGGTGGATCGAGGCAACCTCGCAGTCCACCTCTTTGGTGGCAACACGCAGCAGATATTTTCGGCCCTTCTCCAGTGGCCTCTTCCCCAGCCAAAACAGATTAGCCCGGAACGCGGTCGACACCGACGGCAGATGCTCTTGACGCGATGCAATCTCGCCCCGCTCCACAAAGATCTGTTCATCGAGCGTGATGCCGATCGATTGACCGGCCTGGCCCTCTGTTGGCTGTGGTTCAATATTGAAGGCCTCCACCGTCCTAATATTCGCCCGCTTGTTCGAGGGCGAAAAGACCAGGTGATCGCCAACTTTGAGACGGCCTGCCGCAATTCGCCCGGTAATGATTCGGCGCGCATCGAACTTGTAGACGTCCTGTACAGGCAGCCGAAGGGGTTGCTCCGAACGAACCGCTTCCTTCTGGAATGCGCTGAGCGTGTCTAAAACGGTAGGACCGCCATACCAGGACATCTGTCCGCTACGATTGGCGATATTGTCACCGAGCTTGGCACTCACCGGAATGAACTGTGACGGCACAGCTTTGAATTGGCCCAAGAATTCTCGGTATTCTTTTTCAATCCCGTCGAACACATCCTGCCGATAGCCGACCAGGTCCATCTTATTCACCACCACGGCAAACTGGCGGACCCCCAGTAGCGACAACAGATACCCATGCTTCTTCGATTGCTCTTTCACACCTTCTAAGGCGTCGATGAGGAGGAGCGCGGCCTCGGCACGCGCCGCACCGGAAATCATGTTCTTGAGGAATTCTTTATGCCCCGGCGCATCGATGATGATGTATTGCCGGCCCTTCCACATGAAAAACGTACGGGCCGTATCGATGGTGATTCCCTGCTCCTGCTCCTCAAGAAACGCGTCAAACAGAAACGCGTATTCAAATTCCTTCCCCTGCTGTTTGCAGATGGCCTGTACTTTTTCCAGTTTCCCATCGGGGAGCGAACCGGTGTCGGCATAGAGCCGGCCCAACAGCGTGGACTTTCCATGGTCCACGTGACCGACGATGACGATATTCAGATTTTCAGAGGGCTTGGTATTGGTAGTCGTCATACTCGTTCCATTTTAACAGAGTGCTCACACGGGCAGACCAGCGAGGCCGCAGGGAAGAAACAACCGGAGGCGTATTTCATTCCACCCGCCCACCCCAAGCTGCCGAGACAGCTTACACTCCGAGCGGGGTACGTTGAGGATTGTTTCGATCCGAGAACGAAGCTGGATGTTCGTTTTAGCATGCTCATTACATATATCCGTCTTTACGCAGTAACTCCATTCCTCGTCCTTCATCTTGTGCTCGACCTGACCGTTCCGCCACTGTCGTATGCCGCAACTCCTCGATAATGTCGTCGACGGTCTTGGCCGTCGACTTGATCGGGGTTGTGCAAGGCGCACAACCAAGACTGCGGTACCGTGTGCCATCGCCCTTATCGAGATACAGATCGATGAAGGGAATACTTTCAAGCTTGATGTACTCCCAGATATTGATCTCCGTCCAATCCAGGAGCGGATGAATGCGGATATGGGTGCCTGGCGGGAAGGTGGTCTTGTATTGGTCCCAAAGCTCGGGCGGCTGATCTCGGAAATCCCAATCGCCGTGTTTGTCCCGTGGGGAGAAATAGCGCTCCTTGGCTCTTGTTCCTTCCTCATCGGCTCGGACCCCAAGGATAACCCCGGTGTATCCCTTGTTCTCCAGCAGTTGCTTGAGGCCGTTCGTCTTCAGCGCGGTGCAACAGACGACCCGGCCCAGGGTGTGGTTCATACCGGCCGCCAGCGCTTCTTTATTTTGACCGACGACTAAATCCAACCCCCATTCTCGCGCAAGACGGTCGCGATATTCGATCATCGCCGGGATCTTGTAGCTGGTGTCGACATGCAGCAGCGGAAACGGCACGTGCCCGAAGAACGCCTTGCGGGCCAGCCACAGGAGCACTGTGGAATCCTTCCCCATCGACCAGAGCATGGCGAGGTTATTGAAATGCTTGTAGGCTTCTCGCAGAATATAGACGCTTTGATCTTCAAGTTGACGCAGGTGTTTCATGACCTCTACTCTTTTCTATTCTTGTCCTACGCTGCCACCGACTGCCTGATGAGATCCTCCAGCTTGCGGGCCGCAGCGCCACCATCAATCGCGGCGCGAGCCGCCGGGAAACAGGCAGCCAGCGACGAGCCTTTCCCCACGGCGTACAGTAACATCGCCGCATTCATCACCACCCAATCCTTTTGACCACCCTGCACTCGATTCTGAAGGATTCCGCGAAGGAGATCCGCTTCCTTCTCCCGCTGGTCCGGTGGAAATCCTGCCATCTCACGGGACGGAGCAAATGCCAAGCCGAAATCCTTTGCCGCCACACCGATCGGAGTAATCCGCTCGTCGCGCAGTTCCAATACTCTGGTCGCCATCGATGCCGACAACTCCGGATCACCCTCGACTCCCCGCACGACCAGGGCATGGGGACATCCAAGGATCCGCAGGGCTTCGGCCGTCTTTTCAAAATGAGGCGGATGCGACAACCCCACCACTTGCACCTTCGCCCGAGCCGGATTCAGGAGTCTGGCGATCGGGTGGAACACGTTCCTGACCCCAAGCGTCTGGCGCATTTCCAGAAAACGATAGACGGGTGGGTGGTAGAGTCCGATGTCCAAATACGCGAAGCTATTTCGATTGACCTCTTCGGCGACCTGCTTGGGTTCAGCATCCACGCGAATCCCCAGCGCTTTTAACACACCAGCAGAGCCAGGCCGCCCAGGGATTCCATCATACCCGTGCATCAAGACGGCGGCCCCGGCCGCTGCCGCCACGATTGATGCGGCGACGATCGCGTGAAAGGTGTCCTGTTTCCCTGCGTATGTAGGTACATCCACCAAGGCCAACTCCCGGGAGACCGCGAGCGGTGGCACGTACTGCCGAGCGGCAGCAGTCAAGCCTGCCAACTCCGTGACGGACTCCATCTTAAATCGCATGGCAATAAGGAACGCCCCGACCTGGGCCGGGCTTGCCTCTCCCTCGACCAAGGCTTTCATCGCTTGCTTGCATTCATCCCATGTCAGGTCTTTTGACGCTTTTGGGCCCTTGGCAATTTTTGCGAGAATCTCGTGAAATGGCATGTTATGACTTGTGTAGTCCACACTCGGTTTTGGCGAAATTCTTCCAGCGACCGGCTCGTGGATCATCGCCAGGAGCTACCGGAGCGGTGCAGTAGGTGCAGCCGATGCTGGGGTAGTTCTGATCGTGCAGCGGATTGTAGGGGACTTCGTAGACCTTGATGTAGGTCCAGACATCATTCCAGGTCCACCGGGCCAGTGGGTTGACCTTGACCAATTGAAATTTTTGATCCCACTCGATCACACCTGCATTCGCACGGGACGGGGCTTGGTCCCGTCTGATCCCTGTGATCCATGCCTCGTACCCTTGCAATACGCGGGTCAACGGCTCGACCTTCCGCAATTGGCAGCACTGATCCGGATTGTTCGTCCAGAGCGCGTCGCCATAGGACGCGGCTTGTTTCTCAGGTGTCAGTAAGGATTTCACTTGGATCACCTGCGCCGGCTGCAAGCCATACCGTTCAATCACTCGGTCTCTCGTCGCATAGGTTTCAGGAAACAAAAACTCAGTATCGAGATAGAACAGAGGCACCGACGGATTGATCCGATGGACCATGTCGACGAGGACCACGTCCTCAGCCCCAAAACTGCAGGCCAATACGATCTTTGGATGGTACTTCTCCAGAGCGTAGCTCATGATGTCCTGCGGCGATTTCGCCTCAAAGGAATCGCTGAGCGTCTTGAAATCAGAATTCACCACCCTACCCCTCAACCTTCTCCACCAGGATCCGATAATGCGACGCTTCCGGTTCCAACGCTTCCTGAATCAAGACCTTGTGTCCGTCATTCTTCAGACTCATCGGTACGTTCTTGATTGGTTCGCCTGAGTCGAGCCACACTTCGAGCTGCTCGCCCGCATCCATCATCTCCAGCTTTAGTTTCGTCTTCACATAGTTCATCGGACAGGCGACACCACGCAGGTCGTACACCGGAGCGCCGGTCGGAGCGGGAGCGGTCGACTTCACTTCGGTGGCGACTGGTACCACAGGCGCTGCAACGGGCTGCAGAGGAACCACCGTCTCTTGGACCGGGGCAAGCTTCAAATCTTTCCCCATCTGTTCCGTTGCAACACGGCACGCTTCGACAAAGCCCTTCGCAAACACCATTTTTTCATGCGCCGACTCGGCAGTCGTATCCTTAGGACCGAGATCACCGACCTTCTTATTGAGCTCACGATACTGGGCAGGGATCACGCCTTTCTGCGCAATCCGACTGTCGAATTCAATGAAGGTTTCTGAGTCGGTAGACGGCTCAAGGCCCTCTGTCACCAACATCGCCTTGGCCGCCGCCAACACCGCGCGATAAGATTTGTTCACTGACACGGAATACTGATGTTTCTCCACCAGCAGCTTGGCTTGATACAACTCTTGGTCGGCTTCGAGGATGCCGTTCTCGATCATTTCCAACGCGCCGCCGGCACATTCACCAGGACCAAGATCCTCAAGGATAAATTCATCTTCCCCTTCCCAGTCGTAGTAGAAGGTGGGATCCTCTCGATAGGACGGTACGATGGTGTAGGGAATCAATTCGTCCTTCAGCTTGGTCTTTCCGACACGAGCGATGAATTTCGGCAAATTCTCCTTCTCGTGACGATCACGCCGGTAGACGCCGATCAAATGCGAGAGCGCCGCCGGGACGGCTTTTGCCGGCAACTTCACGATCATCTGGCCAATCTTGGCCGTGCCGTTGACCGACCCACCGAGGTGCAATTCATAGTGCGGCGCGACATGCTCACCGATTCGCTTACCGACCCCATGCAGCCCGATCGTGGAGATATGGTGCTGGGCGCAGGAGTTATGACATCCGCTGATCTTGATATCCACCCCCGCCAACTCTTCCGGTACACGCCCGGCAGGAAACACCTCGGCTAACGCTCGTGCCAACCCTTTTGATGACGTGATGCCCAGGCCACAGGTATCGGTTCCGGGGCAGGCAATGATGTCTTCAACCAGTTCTGCCCCGGGATCAGCCAGTCCCTGTGATGCCAGATCCTCATAGAGAGAAGGGATCTGATCGGCAGGGATCCAACGGATCACTAGGTTCTGGTTAATTGTGGTGCGAAGATTCCCGTTGGAGTACCGTTCAGCCAGATCTGCGACAAACAGCAACTGCCGAGAGGTGATGTCACCCATAAACAGCTTGATGGCTGCCGTCACATACCCATCCTGCTTTTGCCGGACGACGTTGGTCCGTTTCCACATGTCGAATGGAGTTTCCTGTCCGATCGGATGGGTTCCGTTGCCGTTGCCATTTCCATTGGCTGTCCCGTTGCGAGTCGGCATGATGAGTGCCGGAGGTGCATCTTGATAGGACAGCAGGGCGATCGAGCCATTTTTCGGAACGGCGTGTCCCATTGAGGCATAGGCGGTCTCCCACCGGCGCTTGAATTCCTCAAACCCTAACTTGTCGATCACAAACTTCATCCGGGCCTTGTTCCGGTTTTTCCGATTGCCGAGGGTATCGAACACCTTGATGACGGCTTCGATACTGGGAATCAGCTCCTCCATGGGCGTGAACTCTCGGAGCAGTTGCGCGATCCGAGGCGTGGAGCCAAGTCCCCCACCAGCAACCATGCGAAATCCGATGACGCCGTCCGCCCGCTTCACGGCTAGTAAGCCGATATCGTGAATCGGTGTGAGGGCACAGTCGTGCGCGCACCCGGAAAACGCAATCTTAAACTTGCGTGGCAGACTTTGATTCAAGGGATTCCGTAGCAAGTGGTATGCGACGGTCTTTGCATAGGGTGTCACATCAAAGACCTCGCCTTGGCAGACCCCGGCCAGGTGGCAAGCCGTCACATTTCGCACGGTGTTCGCACAAGCCTCGCGAGTGGTCAGACCGACTTCCGCCAGACCTCGCATGATGGTCGGCACATCTTTCAGCTCGACAAAGTGCAGCTGAATGTCTTGCCTGGTGGTGACATGGCCAACGCCGGTCGCATAGCGGTCGGCCAGCTCTGCCACGCGGCGAAGCTGATTCGCGGTAATCCCACCGAACGGAATCTTGACCCGGACCATTTGCACACCTGGCTGACGCTGGCCATAAATGCCGTACTGTAATCGGAAAGGTTTAAAGAGATCCGTTGGGACGTCTCCCGCCAACGTCCGCATGGCTTCGGCTTCAAAGGTTTCAATTTCCTCCAGAATAGCGGACGGAATCGGTTGCGTCTCAATATGGGGAACAGCAAGAGTTGCAGCGTCGTTCATGGGTCACTCCTTAGTCGCCAGGAAGAAGAAGCTTTGTCCATTCAAATGTGGTACATGGGGCTACGTTGCGCATCCACGAGCCGCTGGCGGGCGGCCAGCTGTTCAACCGTGATGCTCTCGAGGACTTTCCGCTCAGCCTGTTGAAGTTGTTCGCACACATCGCCAAGAAGGAGATCAGATTTTCCCATGTGGCGATGTCGGGGCAGCGGATTGACACCCGACTGATGAAAGACCGACCCTTCAAGGGATTCAAATATCTCAGCAAGTGACAAGTTCTCTGACTTCCGCGCCAACACATACCCGCCCTGCGCTCCGCGGTGGCTTTCGACCAAGCCGGCATTCTTCATGGTATGAAGTACCTGCTCAAGGAAACGGAGCGGAATGCCCTGGCGCCTTGAAACGGCCTTCGCTTGAATAGGGGCGTCTTTCGCATGAATGGCCAGATCAATGGCTGTCAGAATCCCATAGCTTACGCGCTTCGACATTTTCATTCTTTACAATTCCTGTAGGAATTAGGATGGGGCAATGTACCCTTCCGAACTTGAACCTGTCAAGACTGATTCGTCCGCGCCAAACTCATGGCCTATCGGCGATCTAAGTATTTCACTCTTGCAATTTATTGGTATTACCGCCTCCTGAATCCAGGTCGCCAGTAAACACTTCGCCCCCTTGTGTATACGAGATCTCTGCGCGCACACCTCGGTGTGGTGAAATCGAGCCGACAGAAGGCCCTGGCCGAAAATCCGATTGACATCGATTCTGCCCCGGGCAATAATCCGCCCTCTTCTTCTACATGGTGCCTTCATGCCAACGTCATCACCGACATACAATATCGTATTGCTTACGACTGATCCGGCCGTCCATACTCACGTCCAACAGATCTTTACGGATGCCTCCATCAGCATCTTCCAGGATGCAGCCACCTTTCAGAGAGAGTCGTCGAACCATCGGGTTGATGTCGTCATCGAGGAACGATCCGGCACCCAGGGGCCTGTCGCTCCATGGCCCGATCATCTGGATTTCACGCAGACGCTGTTCATCCAAGGTACCCGCGACGTCTTACGACAAACCTTGACCATGATCCAAGCCATGATCGCACCAGGCAGCCCCCAATTGAACAAAACCCGCGACGGGTCTCTGGAAAATTACCTGGAAGTGAAAATGGGTGAATTCGTCAAAGGGATGCGAAGCGGGTCCGCAAGAAACCTTCACCCGATGCTCATCTCCGCGGTAGAGCGCCCCCTCATTACATCAGCGCTGCAAGAAACCAGAGGCAATCAGATTCAAGCTGCGGAGCTGCTTGGACTGAACCGAAACACGTTGCGAAAAAAGATCACCAATTTGCATATCCCGCTGAAACAAACCAAGCTCAGAGCGAATCGGAGTGCGTAGTGTGCCAATGCAGTGTCACCGGAGTCATTTTCTCCATTTCTTCACTACCCATTAAGGAGGGACATTATGACAAAGGAAGAGCTGATCGCGAAGATGGCCGCTTCGGCTGGAATCACCAAAGTTGCAGCGGGAACTGCCCTTGAAGCATTCACCGGTGCGGTAACCTCCTCACTGAAGAAGGGACAACGTGTCTCTCTTGTCAATTTTGGCACCTTTACGATTTCCAAGCGGAAAGCACGAATGGGGAGGAACCCCAGAACGGGCGAATCCCTCCGGATCCCAGCGGCGAAAGTACCCAAGTTTTCAGCCGGAAAAGAGCTTCGCATCGCTGTGAAGTAGATTTTACCGGGGGTGCCGACGATAAGAGAAGGAGAAGGTGGTGGCTTCTTCAGGTTCCTGAAGGGCGACTGTCTTCTCTTTCGTTTTCTTGACAGTATCGGCAGGGCTATATTAGCATGCCTCCTCTTCTGGATAGGCGCGTAGCTCAGGGGGAGAGCGCTACCTTGACACGGTAGAGGTCGACGGTTCAAGACCGTCCGCGCCTACCATAGATGAATTGAACGGTAGGGTTGGTCTGTACAGACGTACGACGTCTGAGTTTTTCCTCATGCTCGCGGTTGTGCACTAGACTCAATGAAGATTGCTCTCAAGGACGGCCACAGTACCGATACGAAAGCGGGTGACACCGTAGCGACCGCCCTTTCTACACTGGGAGTGGCGGGACAGGATGTGCTCGCAGCCAAGGTGGATGGGACCGTTGTCGACCTGTCACGACCTCTGGCCGGTGGTGCCCTGATTGAACCGCTTCGGTTTGATAGTGCGGAAGGCCGAGAGGTCTACCGCCACAGCAGTACCCACATCATGGCTCAAGCGGTCAAAGAGCTGTTCCCGTCAGCCCAGCTGACAATCGGCCCGGCATTGGACGATAGTTTCTACTATGACTTCGCCTTCGAGCGTCCCTTCACTCCTGAAGATCTGGAAAAGATCGAAGCTCGTGCAGCGGATATCATTCAACGCAACCTCCCCATTACACGGAGAGAGTTCTCCAAGCAGGAAGCCATTGATTTTTTCACCTCTCGTGGAGAGCAGTACAAGGTTGAGCTGATTCAAGGCTTTCCCGATGGTGAACCGATCACGGCCTACACACAGGGTGATTTTGTCGATCTGTGCCGAGGTCCTCACCTTCCCACCACTGGGCACATCGGCGCCCTCAAGCTGCTCAACACCGGAGGGGCCTACTGGCGGGGTGATGAGCGGAACCCGATGTTGCAGCGAATCTACGGAACCTCCTTTCCGACCAAGGCCGAAGTTGACGCCTACTTGGCCAGGCTGGAAGAAATTAAGCGTCGTGACCATCGAAAAGTCGGGAAAGAACTGGACCTGATCAGTATTCAGGATGAAATCGGTCCTGGGCTCGTGCTCTGGCATCCCAAAGGGGCGGCAGTCCGGTTGTTGATTGAGAACTTCTGGCGAGAGCAACATATTCGTGACGGATACGACCTGGTCTACTCCCCTCACACAGCCCGCCTCGATCTTTGGAAAACCAGCGGGCACCTCGACTACTATCGTGAAAATATGTTTCCGTCGATGAAGCTGGAGGGCAGCGAGTACCAACTCAAACCGATGAACTGCCCCTACCACATCATGATCTATCAGTCTCACCTGCGCAGCTATCGAGATCTCCCCATTCGATATGGTGAGCTCGGCACCGTCTACCGGTATGAACGGACGGGGGTCCTCCACGGGCTCATGCGGGTGCGTGGCTTTACCCAAGATGATGCCCATCTCTTCTGCCGGCCTGACCAGATGGAAGCGGAAGTCAGTCGAGTGCTGGACTTTACGTTTTTCGTCCTTCAAACGTTTGGATTCACTGAATTCGAAGTGTTTCTCTCCACACGGCCGAAGGAGTCGGTCGGTGGCGATGAGCATTGGACATTGGCCACCAGCGCTCTGGAAGCCTCACTGAAGAGTCGTCACATTGCTTTCCAACTGGATCCTGGAGGCGGCGCGTTTTATGGCCCCAAGATCGACATTAAGATCAAAGACGCCCTGGGCCGTTCATGGCAATGTTCCACGGTTCAGGTGGACTTCAACAATCCCGAACGGTTTGACTTGAGCTATATCGGGGAAGACGGGAAAGCCCATCGTCCGATCATGATTCATCGTGCCTTGATGGGATCCATTGAACGTTTCTTCGGCATCTTGATCGAGCATTACGGTGGTGCCTTTCCAACATGGCTGGCCCCCGTACAGGCTGTGGTCATCAACATCACGGATCAACAGCAGGACTATGTCAATGCCGTTGTGGCACAATTAAAAGCAAGCGGCTTCAGGGTGGAAGCAGACCTTCGGAAAGAGAAGATGGGATTCAAGATTCGCGAGGCTGAAAAGGCAAAGATCCCGTTTATGTTGGTGGCGGGGAATCGTGAAGTCGAAAATGGAACACTTTCAGTCAGGGGCCGAAGCGGCGCGAATTTAGGTACTATGACCGTGGCGGAGATCGTGAATCTTTTGCAATCCGAGCTCAAGCACACCCAGCGAGAGCTTCAACACACCCACTAAGAGAGAGGTGGCCTATCGTCCCCAAATTGCGCGTGAATCGTGAAATTCGAGTCCGAGAAGTTCGTGTGATCGGTCCGGAGGGAGAGCAACTCGGTATTCTTCCGACACCGGATGCGTTTCGTCAGGCTCAAGAGGGCGGCTACGATCTCGTGGAGGTCGCTCCCAATTCAGTTCCCCCAGTCTGCCGGATTATGGACTTTGGGAAATACAAATATGAGCTGAGCAAAAAGGATCATCAGAGCCGGCGGCACCAAAAGTCCACGCAGGTAAAAGAAATCAAGCTGCGTCCCCGGACCGATAAGCACGATCTGGAAATCAAAGTCCGACAGATGAAGACTTTCTTAGAAGAGGGCAACAAGACCAAGGTGACCCTGACCTATCGTGGGCGAGAAATGGCCAACCAAGAGATGGGCCGCGCGGTGATGAACTCCGTCATTGAACAGTTGGCACAAGCCGGCACGATCGAGTATGCTCCTCGTATGGAAGGACGTAGTTTGATCATGATCGTCGCCCCGAAACATTGACATCCAGCACTGCGATTGCTCAACCAAAGGAATTTCCACATGAAAATGAAGTCGCATTCAGGAACAAGCAAGCGATTTACCAAAACGGGAAGCGGCAAGATTGTTCGTCGCAAGGCGGGCAAGCGGCACATATTGACCAGCAAGCGGCACGACCGGAAACGCCGATTGAGCGGAACAGCAGTGGTGGATTCCACGGTTGTTTCTACATTGAATCGACTCATGCCGTATGCGTAGACGGCGATCGTGTGGTGTTATGAATTTCAGGACCCAAAAGGAGCAATGAATCATGCCTCGCGCAAAAGGTGGACCAAAAACGAGAGCCAGACGGAAAAAGCGGATCAAGCTGGCGTCAGGGCAGTACGGAGGAAAAAGCCGATTGTTCCGTTCAGCAACGGAAAGTGTAGATAAGGGCCTGACATACGCCTACACTGGGCGAAAGAACCGGAAGCGGGATTTCCGCCAGTTGTGGATCGCGCGCATCAGCGCTGCGGTGCGGAGTCATGGGCTGACGTATAACCGGTTTGTGAATGCGCTCAAGAAGGCGAATGTGCTGTTGGATCGCAAAGTTCTCTCGGACATGGCCATCAAGGACGCCACTGGGTTTGAGAAGTTAGTCGGCTTGGCCAAGCAACACGTGCCAGCAGCTGCATAATTCCTCTACCAGCGGCTACCTACCAGACACAGCACGAGGGGGAGCAACAGACTGTTGCTCCCCCTCGTGAGTTTCATGACGCCACACGTTGGGTGACGCTCAAGCAAACAACGTGGAGTATCGGCGGCTTACCCCTGACGGATGAGCTGCGAGAGGTTGACGTCGAAGGCGACAACCGGCATGGCGATTTGCCAACGCTCGAGCACTTCTGGATGGACCTCACCGATAATGCCGATGAGCCTTTCCTCAACCAGAATGCGCCCAGCACGACCTTCCAAAAATGAGGGGTGTGGGACTGGTTCCAACCGGTACTCCTTCCCCAAGTGATAGAACAGCGTATCCAGGCATGAATGAATTTCAGAAAAATGCGCCGTAGCATGGGCGATCACCGCACCCAGGATGGTCTCCGTCCGAGATCCCAACTCGGACGTTGCATCGGGAATGGCCACATCGCCGGCTTCGAACAAGCGATGCGGGTAGAATGCCCGGCTCGAAGCAGCTTCGATGCGCAGCAACGAGGGCAGCATCCATTGCCGCAGACAGGAAAAGTTCAACGTCATCACATTGTCGACCCTGACCATCTGCCCCCATTCCGTCTCGTCAATCCTCATATGCCCCGAATACTGTTCCGGTGAGCCAAGGATATTGGAAATAATCTCCTGAAATCCTAATCCCACCATCAACTCACGAGCGCGGTCGGAGACTTGTTCAATACGGGACAATCCACCGACCGTAAACTGCGACGGCATGACGGGTGTAAACTCAGCATACCCACGGCTCATGGCCACGTCTTCAACCACATCCATCGTGTGCATCAGATCCTGCCGATAAGGCGGCAGCTTTACCCGAACAGATCCCTTTCCGGTCGCCACTTCATAGCCGTAGACCTCAAGCGCCTGTTTCACGACTTTGAGACCAAGTTTTTGGCCGAGCGCTTGCTCGATCGTGTGAATGGAAATTGTCTTGCTCTTCCGCAGATCCTGTGGTGTGGCCACTCGTGTGCCCAACAGAGTACGTGTTGGATACTCCACAAGAATCGGCTCAATCATCGCCCCACGGTCGGCAAGATTGGCCGCGAAAATGTTCAAGGTCAACACAACCATCGGCAAGTCCGTGCCGGTGACTTCGACGAACAGCTGGTCGTCGCCCACCTGCACTTCACCGACTTCCCGGCTGTTGATGATGGGCGGAAAGGACAGCGGTTGGTTGGCGGCGTCTCGCAGGATCGGAACAAGGCTCGCTCCTGCCAGAATTCCGCCGTA
>JAOUGT010000012.1 GCA_029865485.1 Nitrospira sp. | reverse complement strand
AGAGGTGATGTGGTTGTGGCCATTCGACGTTGATAATCTCTTCTACCGAAGCGCCTTTGAACCAGGGAAAGGCCTTGAAGGCGACAAAGATCTCTTGGTCGGCCAGTAAGACCCAGAAACCATGCTTCGAGATGTTAGTGACCTCAGCTCCCGAAATGTTCTTCCCAAGCGTTGCAGATTTCATCTTTGCGCTCCTGGATGATGGCTTTGGCCGAACGGAGCTAGGTTGCAGACATTCCGAAATTTCGTGCGAGCTCAATCCTTGGCGTCAACCAGAACTTCGCTTCGCCACGCTCACAATAGACGTGAACGTGTATTCGGCGCTCCTCCCGAGAGAAAAAGTAGAAACGAAATCCTCCAGCCTTAAAAATAGTCGGACTCAAGCACGGACCCTTCTTGCCTCAGCCGGCGCACCATGGCCTCACTTCGTACCGGTATGGCAAATGTTCCGCCGCTAGATCCCAAGCAGCGGCAAGTCTACTTGTTGCCATGTAGGGACGCAAGGCATGCAAGCTCAACTATACTGATCCCACGTGTCGCATTGCTTAATCGCCCAGAACACGGCTTCCTTCAGCTTCTTCAGCGTCACATTGTCGGGATCGCGAATGGCCTGCAGTTTTTTGTCCAAGTCATAGAGCGGCTGGATCGAGCGTTTGTCGGGGATCTTGCCCAGTGCCCAGGCCACTTCCGTCAAGACCGTCCAGTCCGTCTTTGAATCTTGCAATTTGGCCAGTAATGGCAGGACGACCGAGGCGTCCCCATGGAGGCCTCCGAGCTGTCCCAAAGACTTTGCTGCCGCGGCCTGAACCTCCAGCTGCGGTGAGGTATTCATCATCTCAACCAGCAACGGGATGCCGTCTCTACCGAGGTTCCCAATTGCTGAGAGAGCTTGCCTGGCAAGGTCACGGTCTTTGAGCGCTTCCTTCAGCTTCGGCATCGCTTCGTCAGCCTGCATTTCGCCAAGGAGGGACATGATCTTAATTTTCCGTGCCTGACTGGTTTCCGGAGAATCCAGCAGCTTGAGCAGTCGATCGGCATGGCCCCATTCCGCCGCTAACAGTAGCGGAAACTCATACTTCTCCAAGGCTTCCTGCAGTTTAGCCATCGCGTACCGACCTGGATCCGGTGCCTGTGCCGCCTGGGCGGCAGCGACGGCATCTTCAAACTCCGTGCGCACTTCCTTCTGCCACTTGATCTTCATCCCTCCGAGCAGGTAGCTCAGCTGACAGGCCGGTCCCTTCCAGAGTCGGGAGGGGGCATCGGGCAGGTCTGCATCGCCACCCGTCACGGCTGTGCCTTCCCAGGTCTTGCGTTGTTCGCATTTCACGCGAAGCACAACGTCATGCGCTTGCCCGGCATTTCGAACGGCCGAGTACCCCACTTCAGCCAACCGTTGAACGACGGTATCAATGAGGGGAGTGGCGTCCGTTGAGCCTTTGTCTGTGAGGCCCAGAACATCAACGAAGACCGTCTGGATCTTCTCCAGTTGCGTCCGTTGTTCGGTGGTAAAGTACTCACGGTAGGCCAGACCCGGCGACTCAAACAGACTCAGAACACAATAGGACAGGAGTATCAGTGCAACAGCGAACAAGAATGGAGACCACACCTTGTCACTCCGATTCCCTGTGCTCGGTGTATTCAGGCGGGGGGCGGCGCTGACTGGCTTCATTGGAATTCGTCTCACGGCTGGATGTTAGTATACACCCGTGGTCTTCTCCGAGCATGGTTTATGATGATGGATTATGGAAGAAGTGATATTGACAGCTCGTCATTCCCAATGCTAACTTCGCGAGCTCTGCTTCGTGAATTTCACGAAACCTTAAGGTACGTCCAAATAATGTAGGTGAGTCGAGAACGGTGATTAAAACAACAGTTGCGCGACGTTACGCACAGGCCCTCTTCGAACTTCTTGACCAATCCAGCATCGAAGTGACGCGAAATGCTCTCGATAGCCTGGGGCAGGCTATGAAGGAGTCCGACCAGCTTCGACACGTGATTGCGTCTCCCGCATTCAGTGTCGAGGAAAAGATTGCGGTACTCCGTGGGCTGGCCGAGAAGTTGGCATGTCCACAGGCTGGTCAGGCTTTTCTTGGCCAACTCGTGAAGAAGAGCCGAATCAAGTTCTTACCTGAGATTGCCACAGCGTTTGGAAAGCTGGTTGATCAGGCGAAGGGGGCTCAGCCGGTGACGGTGTCGTCCGCGACGGCACTTCCCATTACAGAACAAGAGCGGATTAAAGCGCGGCTGCGGGACACAATGAAGCGCGAAGTGGATGTCACGTTTCAGACCGACGCGAGTCATCTTGCCGGGCTGCAGATCCGCATCGGCAGCACGGTGGTCGACAGCACCGTCCAAGGTCGCCTGCGCGACCTGCACGTGGCGTTGACACGAGAATAAAGGAGTCGTCATGCAGATCAGGGCCGAAGAAATCAGTGCGATTATCAAGGAAAAGATCAAGGGTTTCGACAAGCAGGTTGATGTCAAGGAGACGGGCTCGGTCATTCAGGTCGGCGACGGTATTGCCAAGGTTTATGGCCTGGATGGGGCTATGGCCGGAGAGATGCTCGAATTCCCTGGTGGACTCTATGGCATCGCGCTCAACCTTGAAGAAGACAATGTCGGGGCCGTGTTGATGGGTGACTCTGTCGGGGTTAAAGAAGGTGATCCTGTCAAGCGCACCGGACGCATCGCGGAGATTCCGGTGGGTGACGCGCTGATCGGTCGTGTCGTCAATGCGATCGGTCAGCCGATCGACGGCAAGGGCGCCATCAAGTCCTCACTTTCTTCGCGCATCGAAATGGTTGCCCCTGGCGTCAACACCCGCCAATCGGTTCGGGAACCATTGCAGACCGGCATTAAGGCCATTGATGCCATGATCCCGATCGGGCGTGGACAGCGTGAATTGATCATCGGTGATCGTCAGACCGGCAAAACGGCTATTGCGGTGGATACGATCATTAATCAAAAGGGTCTGGGCGTATTCTGCATCTACGTCGCCATCGGCCAAAAGCGGTCGACCGTCGCGCGGGTCGTCAAGACCCTTGAAGAAAACCATGCGATGGAATACAGCATAGTGGTCTCGGCCAGTGCCAGTGACCCGGCTCCGATGCAGTTTCTGGCACCATTTTCAGGCGCCGCGATCGGCGAGTATTTCCGCGATAACGGCAAGCATGCCTTGATTGTCTATGACGATCTATCCAAGCACGCGGTCGCCTATCGTGAGCTCTCCTTGTTGCTCCGCAGGCCACCTGGACGCGAGGCCTATCCTGGCGACGTGTTCTATCTGCACTCACGCTTGCTCGAACGGGCAGCCAAGCTCAGCGAAAAGCTCGGCGGGGGAAGCCTCACGGCGTTGCCCATCATCGAAACACAAGCGGGTGACGTGTCGGCCTACATTCCCACGAACGTCATTTCGATCACGGATGGGCAGATCTACCTCGGCAGTGATCTGTTCTATTCCGGTATCCGTCCCGCCATTAACGTCGGACTATCGGTCTCACGCGTCGGCGGATCGGCTCAAATTAAGACCATGAAGCAGGTGGCCGGTACACTCCGGTTGGACTTGGCTCAGTATCGTGAAATGGCGGCGTTTGCCCAATTCGGGAGCGAGCTCGACAAGGCGACTCAGCTGCAGCTGGCTCGCGGCGTGCGCATGGTGGAGTTGCTCAAGCAAGGGCAGTACAGACCGATGCCGGTGGCGGATCAGGTGCTCTCCATCTATGCCGGTACGCAGGGATTCCTCGACGATGTCGCGGTGGACAAGGTTCAGCAGTTTGAGGCGGACCTCCTGCATTACATTCAACAGAATCATCCAGACCTGAAGAAGGAAGTGGCGACGATCGGCAAGATCGACGACAAGGTCGGGGGCCGGTTGAAAGAGATTATCTCGACCTTCAAGCAAAAGATGGGATACGGAGCCAAAGCCTAAGCACAGGACTGAGTTTCAAGGACTCAGGACTGAGACGAGCGGTAGAATATCGGGTTGCAGTCTCAGTCCTCAGCACTTAGTCCACAGCCCTAAAGAATACGATGCCAAGTCTTCAATCATTACGCCGTAAGATTTCAGCCTTTAAGAATACCCAGAAGATTACCAAAGCCATGAAGATGGTGGCTGCGGCCAAGCTCAAACGGTCTCAGGACCGTATTCTGGCCGCGCGTCCCTATGCGCATAAAATGCGCGGGGTGTTGAGCAACCTCAGCCAGCGTGTGAATCGATCGTCTCATCCTTTGCTGCAGAAGCGTGAGGGAAAGAAGATCGAAGTGCTCGTGGTGACGAGCGACCGAGGGCTCTGTGGTGGCTTCAACGGCAATATCGCCCGCAAGAGTTCCGAATTCGTTCGCCAGTGTGAAACGCGAGGGCTACAGGTGAATTTGAGCATCGTCGGTCGCAAAGGGCGCGACTACTTCCGTCGCCGTGCCTGGCCGATTCGGCAAGAGTGGACCGGTGTGTTCGACAAGTTGACGTTTGAGCATGCCATCGATATCGGGGGCGACCTCACGGATAATTTCGTCAAAGGCACGTTCGACGAACTCTACGTCGTCTACAATGAATTCAAGTCCGCCATTCAGCAGCGGGTGATCGTTGAGAAGCTGTTCCCGATTGACGCGCAGGAGGAATTCAGTGCAGCGTCCACCGAAGGTCCGCTGAGCGGAAGCTATCTCTACGAGCCGGAAGAAGCGGAGCTGCTGGCCGCCTTGATTCCGAAGCATTTTCAGATACAGGCCTACCGGATTTTGTTGGAGTCTGCGGCAGCCGAGCATGGGGCCCGCATGGCCGCGATGGATGGCGCCACGCGTAACGCCGGTCAGCTCATCAAAAAAGTGACGCTCTATTACAACAAGACCAGACAGGCGGCGATTACGAAAGAGTTGATGGATATCGTCGGCGGTGCCGAAGCGTTGAAATAAGTAGACTGGACTGAGTGCTGAGTCATAACGGGTCATCTGTTTTCAGCATGAGGCACTCAGAACTTAGCACTCGAGCAAAAGGGGTGAACTCGTGAGCACAGGAAAAGTGATTCAAGTCATCGGGCCGGTCGTGGATGTGGAATTTCCTCCGGGCCAGCTTCCCAACATCTACAATGCACTCAAAGTGATACAGGAAGAGAATAAGGCGGCCGGTACACCCGCCATTCGGATCACGCTTGAAGTGGCGTCGCATCTCGGAGAAAACCGCGTTCGCAGTATCGCGATGTCCACGACCGACGGTCTGACGCGCGGGATGGACGTGCAGGATACCGGGGCTCCGATTTCCGTGCCCGTTGGTCGCGAAACGCTCGGTCGCCTCATCAACGTGCTCGGTGAGCCAGTCGATGAGCGAGGGCCGATCACGTCGAAGAAGACGTACCCGATTCACCGACCTGCTCCCAAGCTTGAAGACCAAGAAACCAAGACCGAAGTGCTGGAAACCGGCATCAAGGTCGTGGATCTTCTCGAGCCGTATAGCAAGGGTGGAAAGGTCGGACTCTTCGGTGGCGCCGGCGTCGGCAAGACCGTCATCATCATGGAGCTGATCAACAATATCGCCTTGCACCACGGTGGATTCTCCGTGTTCGCAGGGGTCGGTGAGCGTACCCGTGAAGGGAACGATCTCTGGCACGAAATGCAGGAATCGAAAGTCATCGATCCGGACGATTTCACCAAGTCGAAAGCCGCGCTCGTCTATGGGCAGATGAACGAGCCACCGGGAGCTCGTCTCCGCGTGGCCCTGACGGGATTAGCCGTCGCTGAATATTTCCGCGATGAAGAGAATCAAGACGTGTTGTTGTTCGTAGACAACATCTTCCGATTCACCCAGGCCGGTTCAGAGGTATCCGCGTTGTTGGGTCGTATGCCTTCAGCGGTGGGTTACCAGCCAAATCTGTCGACCGAAATGGGTGCGCTCCAGGAACGGATTACGTCAACGAAGCGGGGGTCCATTACCTCCGTTCAGGCCATCTATGTGCCAGCCGACGACTTGACTGATCCGGCTCCGGCCACGGCTTTCGCCCACTTGGATGCCACGACCGTGTTGTCCAGATCACTGGCTGAGCTGGGTATTTATCCGGCGGTCGATCCGTTGGATTCCACCTCACGAATCCTTGATCCCCAAATCATCGGCGATGAACACTATAAAGTGGCGCGTGGTGTCCAATCCGTCTTGCAGCGGTATAAAGACCTCCAGGACATCATCGCGATCCTCGGGATGGACGAGTTGTCGGAAGACGACAAGATGGCCGTTGCTCGGGCAAGAAAGATCCAGCGCTTTCTCTCGCAACCCTTCCACGTCGCGGAAGCGTTCACCGGCGCTCCCGGCAAGTACGTCAAGCTGAAAGACACGGTCCGCAGCTTCAAGGAAATTCTCGAAGGCAAGTATGATCACTTGCCGGAGCAGGCGTTCTACATGGTTGGTCCCATTGAAGAAGCTGTCGCCAAGGCGGAGAAGATGGGAGTGAAAGTATAGAAACCGTAAAGCGTGGGGGGGAAGGGGTGAGGTGATCACAGCCGTGCTCCATCGCCCGACGCCTCACGTTTGGGGCTTCACGAGGAATACATGCCTGGAAAGATTTTATTGGAAGTCGTCACGCCGGAAAAACTCCTCTTGAGTCAGCAGGTGGATGAGGTCATCGCCCCTGGATCAGAGGGAGAATTTGGGGTCCTGCCCGGGCATTGTCATTTCCTGTCGACCCTCAAGATCGGTGAACTCCGTTATCGCGTCGATCAGGAGACCCATTCGATGGCGGTGCTGTGGGGATTTGCGGAAGTCACGCCGACCAAAGTGACTATCATGGCGGAGGTTGCTGAAAAGGCCGAAGATATCGATGTGGAGCGGGCCACCGCCAAGGTGGCTGAAGCTGAGCGTCGACTCCAGGCCGGCGGTCTGCCGTCTGAGGTCAAAGAGGCCCAGGTGAGTCTCGAGAAAGCTCGCCTCCGCAAGAAGATTGCGGAACGTGCGAAAAAGACCAGTCAAGTCTAGCTGATTCGGTTCCTTGCCGTGCACCTCTTATCCTACGCAACCGAGTGACGTCCGATCTGCTAATCGGGCAATTGCCTCATGACTGAATCACCCACGTTCTCAATCCTCCAGGCATATGGACAATGCTCGTTACGGCTCGGCGCTACCAACCGATTAATGGACTAACCCAGTCCTGCTTACGATCGCACCCCTGACCTCGTTAAACCTGAAGTCCCTCTTAAAATTCCGGTTCGAACCTACCCTCGTGACTTTGGGGGAGGAGTGATTGGGTTAAGTCAAGATGGTGCCGAGTCCGATACTCTCGAGAGCGTTTGTGACAATATTGCGATGAAGCATACTCCCCGGTTCCACAGGTTGTCGAATCATCGACATGTAGCTTGGTCTACAGGTGAAAGAGCAGCCTTGGTCGGGTCTGCTCGTGCACCTGCTCACAAAGTTGTGTTGGAAGAGTTTGTGGGTGGTGTTCTGGTGTCACGAGGAAGCGATTCGAGTAGACGCTCAACCCACTTCGCCGGGAGCTTTTCGACCGATTCAAAAATGCGGGACTGCCACCAAGACGAAATCTCGCCGAGGTCCTCCTTCTGAAAGCGATGTTCGACGATGTCAAATGTATCGTGCCGATAGAGCACGACATCGAGAGGGTATTCAACGTTGGTTGAGCTGGTACGAGTAGCATCGAAGGCCAGAAATCCCACCTTCAGAGCAAGGTCCATGTTGGAGTGGTACCGCAGCACGCGATCGAGGAGCGGTTTGCCATAGCCGGTTTCACCGATGATGCAATAGGGCGTGCCTTCGCTCACCTCCACCCAGTTTCCCTGGGGGTAGATGAGAAAGAGCTTGTGCTCCCGGTCGTTTTCTAACTGTCCTCCAACCAGTGCGTGGAGGTCGAAGATCAATCCCGCTTTGTCGAGCGCGTCCTTGTCCTCTTGTGCAACCCGTCTGATCTGGGCGGCGAATACGTTGACGGCTTTAAACAGCTTATCGAATGTCTGATCACTCTCCCCGATAGCTTCGTCGAAATACGTAACGGCCTTATCGCGCACGGAACGCAGCCCCGAGGTCATGAGAAACATCGAATGCCGTCCATGCTGATGGATGGAAACCTTTCCTGCTGTAATGCATTCCGAGCCGGTCGTCACCCGTGTGTCGGCGATGCCGATAAGCCCATCTTCTACTTTCATGCCTAGGCAAAAGGTCATTGTGCCTCCGCTCCGGTGATTGTACTGTGGACAGGACGAGGGGCAAAGAAGGTCTCGAAAATGGCGTCCCCTACACGATTGAGTTGCGCTTGAAACTGATCCAAGAATTCATGCAAGCCCCCGGCTACGCAATCCTCAAGATCACCAAAGTCCAACTCGGCGCGCAACCGTCCCAGTCGCTTCTCAGCTTGGTTCTGATAAGATCCGTGTTCAGAGCCGGAGATAGCGTGGAGCGAATCTTCGCTCTTGATGAGACAGTACCGGATGGCTCGTGGAAAGGTGGAATCGAGAATCAGGAACGCCGCGACATCGTCCGGGGCGATGCGGCCAAACCGTTTGTAATACATTTCGAGCGCGCTGGCGGATTTGAGCAACGCGGACCATTGGATGATATCGAACGGCGTACCGACTTCGGCCACGGTTGGGAGCAACATGAAGTATTTTACATCGAGAATGCGGGAGGTCTTGTCTGCTCGTTCCAGTAGACGGCCAAGTCTGGCAAAATGCCACCCTTCACTGTGCGACATCGTGGCATCGGTAATGCCAAGAAAGAGATGGCTGTTTGCTTTCACGTCCGCCAAAAACGTGTGGAGATTATGGCTGGACAGGTCTTTCGAGGCCGCGGCTTTCACCATGAGATAAAAGCGATTGACTTGCTCCCACATATCGGTGGAGATGATTTCTCGGACTGACCGAGCGTTTTCTCGAGCTGCCGTCAGACAGGACAGAATCGAGTTCGGGTTGGCGGAATCGACTGAAAGAAATTGGATGACAGTTTCCTTCCTTGCCTTCCCGCAGCGGTCTGTAAAGCTCTCATGATCACCCGTGGTGGCGACCAATGGTTCCCACTGCTCCGTGGTGCCTCTGGGAAGGTCGAGAGTGAGGTTCAAGTTCACCTCGATGAACCGAGCATAATTTTCCGCTCGCTCAATGTAGCGATTCAACCAATAAATGGAACTGGCGACTCGGCTCAGCATCGTTGGCCACGCCCTGCCTGTTCACCAGTGAGTCGACCATCGCTGGTTTTCCACCGGGTGGTGAACGAGAGGCTCATGAAAGGACCCATGTGTCTTTGTTGCCTCCCCCTTGAGAGGAATTCACCACGAGAGACCCTTTCCGCAACGCCACGCGCGTCATGCCTCCCGGTAAGACGTATACATCCCGTCCATATAACACGTACGGACGTAGATCGACATGACGCCCTTCCAGATGATCCTCCACCAAGGTGGGCACCCGCGAGAGTGCCAACGTTGGTTGGGCGATATAGTTGCGTGGGTCTGCCTCGATGCGACGGGCACAGTCCTCACGCTCCTGCTTTGAGGCATGGGGACCGATCATCATTCCGTACCCGCCGGCTTCGTTGGTGGCTTTCACGACCAGTTGATCCAAATGCTCCAAGACATAGGTCCGATCCTGTCTCTCAGAACAGACATAGGTCGGCACGTTCGGGAGAATCGGTTCCTCGGCCAAGTAGTAATTGATGATCTTCGGGACGTAGGCATAAATAGCTTTGTCGTCCGATACGCCGGTGCCGGGCGCGTTGGCAAGCGCGACCCGACCTCTCTTGTATGACTCCATCAGACCGGGGACTCCGAGAATGGAATCTTTTCGAAACGCCAGCGGGTCCAAATAGTCGTCATTGATCCGCCGGTAGATCACATCCACGCGCTGAGATCCCTTGGTGGTTCGCATATGGACTGACCCATCCACGACCACCAGATCGTTGGCCTCGACCAATTCCACCCCCATTTTGTGGGCGAGCAGGGAATGTTCGTAATAGGCGGAATTGAAGATGCCGGGCGTGAGAATGACGACGGTGGGATCAGGGATGTCAGAAAGGGACCGAAGAGTTTCCAAGAGTTGGCTTGGATATCCGTCTACCGGTCGCACGCGATAGGCCTCGAACAGCTCGGGAAACGTCCGTTTCATGACCTGTCGGGCTTCCAACACATAGGCCACTCCGGACGGGCAACGGGTGTTGTCTTCGAGGACGTAGTACTGGCCATCGCTGATTCTGACCAGGTCGATCCCGGCAATGTGGCACCAGATGCCACGCGGTGGGTTGAGGCCAACGCAGGGCTGCAAGAAGCCCTTGCCGGAGTAAATCAGTTCGCTGGGAATCACCCCGTTCTTGAGGATCTTTTGATCGTGATACACATCGTCGATGAACAAGTTCAACGCGCGCATGCGCTGGCGAAGCCCAGATTCGATGCGTTCCCAATCCGACGCCAAGACGATCCGCGGCACGATGTCGAAGGGAAAGATCTGTTCATGGCCGTCGTCACTCCCGGAGACTCCAAAGGTCATCCCCATGTTGAGAATGACGCGTTCCGCCGCTTCCTGGCGTCTTTTCAGTTCTCCTTCCGGCAACGATGCAAACTTTCGCAGCAACAGCGTGCTTCCGGGTCTTGGTTGGCCCTTGTCCTCATAGAGCTCGTCGTAGAATCCCTCTGGGTCGTAATGCGAAAAGCGTGTGCCCATGTAAGTTACTCCGGGGGGGAGTCACACTAACAAAACACTCCTCCGGCTTCAACAGCTCTCTGAGAGCGAAGCCGAAGCGCCTTTACGGATGCCGCCCGCGGAATCTCGATGATCAGCTTCCTAACACCTCGTCGATCTTGAAATCCTTTTGAGGGTTGGCTGGACCGGCCTCCTCCAATAATATGGCCCTCTGTTACGTAAGGAGCAAACAGCCGGCAATCGCCGATTGCAATTGACCAGAGCACTTTAGTAGCGTGTTTGCTTCATGATCACGGAATTTCTCATCACCGCCGGAGAACAGCCTAAGCGGCTCGATATCTTTCTTGTTGGCCGAGAACGAGATGCCTCCCGTTCCGCGTTGCAGCGGCTGATTGAATTGGGTCGTATCCGGGTCAATGACCAGGTGGTGAAGCCAAGCCACAAGATTAAACCTGGTGATCGGATCACCATGGACGTCCCGAAGCCGGAACCTCTCTCCATGAAGGGAGAGGACATCCCGCTGGAAGTCTTGTTTGAGGATGACGCCCTCCTGGTTTTGAATAAGCCACCAGGCATTGTGGTGCACCCCGCACCAGGAAATTGGAGCGGCACGTTGGTGAATGCCCTATTGCATCACTTCCAAACCTCCGGCGGGACCATTTCAACAATTGGTGGGAAGGAACGTCCTGGATTGGTTCATCGTTTAGACAAGGAAACCTCCGGTGTCATGGTGATCACCAAGACCGATACTGCCCATCGAACCCTGGCGGCACAGTTTAAACTCCATACGATTACAAGAGTCTATGAAGCCCTGGTCTGGGGAGTTCCTAAGAAAGGACGGGGCATGATAGATCTGGCCATTGGGAGAGATCGTAAAGATCGAAAGAAGTTCTCATCAAACACGACGAGTCCAAGGGAGTCGGTGACGGAGTATGTGGTGAATCGACGGTATGGCAAAGTTGCCGCGCATGTCTTGCTCTATCCGCAAACCGGAAGGACGCATCAGTTGCGGGTGCATCTGACGTCAGTGGGCCATCCCATTCTTGGCGATCGTACCTATGGCGGGAACAAGGTGATGGCACTGGAGGACATTGAAGTCCCGCGCGTGATGCTTCATGCCAGGACGTTAGGATTTACCCATCCGACGACAGGTAGCCGAGAGGAATTCACAAGGCCGTTCCCGGCCGACATGGAACGTGTCACGCAGGCACTCGAGGGAATAATGGTGCCGAGAGGTGCGATGCCAGGTAGTGCAACAGATGTCAGAACGGCCAACGAGGAACTATGCTGACCGCGGAAATGCTGGATGCGATAGGGGGGCTCACCGCTCATGTCAAAACCTATGCCGCAACCCTTCCCTCCATCGTGCATTTAAAGGCAGTGCCATCCGGCGTGAAACCCTCTGCCGAGGCCATCGATAACTATGAAGTGATTGTCTCTCGAACACAGCGTCAGAGTGCTGGGACGCCCTACAAGGCGCTCAATGAATCATTGGTCTGTTCATTGGAGACCTTCGAACAGGGGAATTTGATCGGGACCGTCCAAGCGCTTCTTTCAGTCATCGACCATCTGGAACGCATGCAACGGGATCAAGAGATTGAAGTCGGACGAATGGATGAGAAGCGACTTGCAGAGTACCGCGTGGCTCTGCGGAAAGTCCTTCCTGGCAATCAGCCAGAGTTGGCCGAGGCGGGTGGAGCATCGTAAGGCGGCCATGCTGATTGATGAGTGAGGAGTTCCTAGCCTACTGGCTGGACTCAACTCATGATTCTCAACATCCGAGTAAACACCCAGAAGATTAATGCCCCATCTTCGGTCCTAAGGCATTCGGTCCCGTCGACACCAGCTTGAACCGTGCGAGGTTCTCGCAATGAGGACATTTCGCACGAACTGTTTCGTCGTCGAGCACCTCATACTCATCGGCTCGTAACCACATGAGTTGGAAGCATTTAGGACAGGTACGGACTTGCGTTGACATTAGTTTCCTCGTACACTTCAGGTCAATTCGAGGGATACTGTAGTATAAGATGCCTCCAACCCTCAAGCCTGCTGTCAGCTATTCTCAGCACGAACTTCCTGAAGTGTCACAGCTTCTTGGACTCTTTCGTCAAGCGCCATGGGCGAAGGACCGATCCTTGGATGACGCCAAAGCCATGCTCCAACATACAGATCTCGCCATTTGCGCGCGGGACGGGGAGCGGCTGATTGGGTTTGGGCGTGTCCTCACGGATTTTGTCTACCGGGCGACCATTTGGGATGTGATTGTCGATCGGGCCTATCAAGGTCAAGGCGTGGGGACCGAGATCGTCAAGCGGATTCTCCATCACCCACAACTCCAGCGGGTCGAACTGTTTTGGCTTTGTACCAGGCGTCCGGGCTTTTATGAACGATTGGGCTTCAGTGCCAAGGAACAGACCGGTATGGTCTGGAGTCGAAGCAAGAACAGTCGACTGGAGTAGGTCGATAGATGAGCCCGGTCTTGGTTATGACCGGAGATCGTATTGGCATCTCCGCTTCTACGGAAACCTAGAAGAACATCTTTCCACCAAATAAGAACCCAAACGAAGAGGTATTCCAGTCGTTGTTCAGGCCGCCGGTGCCGGTCGTATGCCCATCGTTTCGCTTATAGGCCCACTCCACGTTGAGGGCAAACTGTTTAGTGAGTTGGTAGTCAGTCCCCCACCCCAATCGCCAGGCAAAGGTATTGCTTGGGCTGATCCGAATTGCGGTATCCTCCCCAAAGCTGTTGACGTTCACACCGAAACTCATGTTCACGTAGGGGCTGAGCGGACCTGACCTGCCTGGACGGATTTCCATCGTCGGTAGGACCGAGACTGTATCCTGGTGGCCCAGGTCCACGTCCGGCCGTTCCAGGCTCACCCCATGGCGTTCCCACTCAAGCATGAGCCCCACCAAAAACCAGGTATTGAGGCTGTACATCGCTTGGAAGTTGACCAGCGGCCCAATCGAGGTGGAGGTGTTATTCGACAGCTGTTGGGTCAGGGGTGCAAATCCGGCACGAAAGCCGAGCACCACCTTGCCGGCTTCAATCCCGCCGAACTCTTGCGCGGAAGCGGTTGGCGAAAAGGGAATCAGCGAGAAAAACACAATGAACAGCAGTCCAATCACAAAACCTGTGACCCGTTGTACATGCATACCACACCTCCGTTCCACGAATGGGAGGAAATCCCTCTGGCTATCAATCTCAGAAGGCTCGCCAATACTGGCACTCATGATGCTGCCGCCAGGACCAATACTCGATACCGTGGGCGACTTGCTGTGGTCACCCATTGTGTATGGCGCTATCTCAAGGAGTCTCACAATGTGGCTAATGAGAGTGAGCGGCACCCGTACGTCTCACACGTTTGGGCGAGAAGAGGACCGCTGTAAAAAATATCACGGTCGCTAACAGCACAATAGCCGGTCCTGATGGAATGTCCCAGATCGCCGAAATCAAGACTCCCGATACCGAGGTCGTAATTCCAAAGAATGCTGAATACAGCGTCAAGGTGGTGAGGCTATGGGTCAGTTGATAGGCCGTCGAAGCAGGAATCAGAATCATGGCAAATACCAGAATGGCCCCGACGGTCTTGAGTGAGACCACGACGGTCAGGGCGACAAGGGTCAGCAGCAGAAAAAACATCTGCCGAGCCGGGACACCAGAAGCTTCGGCCATTTCCTGATCAAACGCAATGAAATAGAGTTCTTTGGCAAACAGGAGCAGGAGGCTCAACACCAGTACGCTCAAGGCCCCAATGATGCGCAGTTCTTCCGGCGTCACGGAAAGTACGCTGCCGAAGAGGTAGCCATACACCTCCGCATTGTAGGTCTTCATCAGTCCGATAAAGAGGATGCCCAGCGCCATCGTTGTTGTATACAGAATGCCAATGGAGACATCGAGTTTCATCCTGCCGCGCTCCTCCACCCAGCCGGTAATCCAGACCGTGGCCAGGCCGAACAGAATGGCCAGCAACAAGGGGGGCCATCCCATCAGGTAGCCAAGTGCCACTCCTGCAAATGCGGCATGCGACGTTCCCGCCCCGACGAAGGCCAACCCTCGTAGGACGACAAAGACGCCGATGACGGAGCAGAGCCCGCCAACCATCGCTGCGGCGAGGAGGGAGCGTTGGATGAAGTCATAGGCGAGGAGGTCGAGCATGGATCATCGGTACTAGTTAGTGGTGATGGTGATAGTCTTCGACGATGACGAGGTCTTTCTCAGTAATCACCAGTTCTTTCCCGTACACTTGGTGAAGGATTTCTGGTTTGAGGACATCGGTCGGTGGACCGGCGGCGTAGAGCCTCGTTTTGAGGAGAACAAGTCGATCCACTTTCAAGCGTATCATATTAATGTCATGAGTGATCAACAGCACTGTCAGCTTGAGTTCGTCATGAAGATGCTGGACAAGCTCAATCACGTTGTGCTGCATGGTGATATCCAACCCGGTTGTGGGTTCATCAAGTATCAGGACTTTGGGTTGCTGTGCCAACGCCCGGGCGATAAAGACTCGCTGCTGCTGCCCGCCGGATAGATGTCCGAGCGCGGTATCTTTATGGGATTCCATGTCGACCTGGGCGAGGGCGTCCATCGCGATCTGACGATCTTTCTTTCCTGGGCGCTTCAGAAGCCCCAGCGCCCCATAGCGTCCCATCATGACCGTCTCGAGGACGGTCACGGGAAAATTGCGATCCACCACACCCTTTTGCGGCAGGTACCCGATCTGGGCCCGGTGGTGGCATCGGAGTTCGCTGCAGGCACAATCGAAGATATGAAGATGCCCCTCCACCGGAGGCAGGAGTCCCAGGACAGCACGGCAGAGTGTCGTCTTGCCTGACCCGTTTGGACCGATCACGCCAACGAATTCACCATCATAAATGGAGAGGGAGATCTCCTGAAGTGCAATGAGTCCGGGAAAACCAAAGGAGGCATGGTCGAAGCGAATGATCGGTGTGCGACCAGTAGACACCGATTCACTTGTTCCTTCAACAGACATGGATGGATGGCTTGCGCGGCTACGAGGTGGATTCCAATGCGTTCACTAATTGGAGCACATTATAACGAAGCATGTCGAGGTAACTTTCAGTTCCCGGCATCCCGCCAGGCATGGTGGTCAACACGACCACACGGGCCTTGGTGTCGCGTGACAGCAGTTCCGGGAGGCGTTGGCTGAGCTGGATTTCTGAGGCGATCACTCGGATATGCTGTGTATTGATCTTCGCAATCAACTGCTGGAGATGAAGCGCGGAGGGTTCGGTACCTGACTGGGTATGGATCGTGTCGACAATCTCAAGGTTAAATCGCTTGGCCAAATAGGGCCAAGCCGGATGATGGGCGATGAAACGTCGATCCGAAAGGCGCTGAGTACGCATCATCAACTCTTGTTGGAGTTGCTCGAGTCGCTGCAGATATATCGCTTGATTGGCCTGGAAATCCGTTGCGTGAGCCGGATCGACCGCGATCAGGGCCTGTGTAATGTGACGGAGCATGGTCGCGACATTCACAGGATCCAGCCAAATATGAGGATTTCCGCCGGACTCGCCCGGATGAGCCCCCGGATGCGGTTCATCATGAGCATCCCCATCATCGTGGAGTAGCTCCACATCTTGGGAGGTCGTGATGACACGCAACCTGGCACTTCCGGCATTCTTCACCAACGACGCCACCCAAATTTCAAGCCCTAGGCCGACTTCAAACAATAACTGAGCCTTGCGTACTGCGACTAAATCGCTAGGTTTCGGGGAGTAGGTATGTTCATTCTCGTAGCCGCTCAACAATGACTTCACCTGTACGAATGGACCACCAACCTGCTCGGTCAGGTCTTTTAGGACGGGAATGGTCACGACGATAGGAATGGGGTCACGAGCTTCTGTTGTTCGGGCGAAGAAGAGCGTGCATGTAGCAAGAGCCAGTAGAGAAAACCCAATACCGCCCATGCGCTGGTAGGTAAGAGATAGCATCGGCGGCGACGGTATCATCCAGGTTTTCACGCTGTCAACGCTCTCGTGCCTGTGGCGACGAGCAGGGCGGAGCCGGTGTCGGTATGAGGGAAAGACCTGATCCTGCCGAAGGGCGTCAAGCAGGATGAGAGCCGAACTCAGAAACTTTTGCAATCTCTTGATCGGCCCTGTCCATTCGTCTCCTTGACCCAGGCCATGAGTTCGATTAGCGTAGCGCACACACAGCCCATGAGACGTGGTATGGTCAGGAAAGGATGCCGCCGATGAAGGTCGTCGGGCTTATGTCGGGAACGTCCGCCGATGGAGTCGATGCCGCACTGGTATCCATTGTTCGGAAGGCCACTCGACTGGAGGTGGAGATGGGGGCGTTCTATTCGCTTCCCTATCCACGCTCGCTTCAACAGCGGCTTCTTTCGGCATCGGTATCGGGGACGGTCGCTGAGCTGTGTCATTTGAATGCGCTGCTGGGCGAATGGTTCGCTGATGCTGCGTTAGGAGCAATTCGGGCCGCTCAGCTCACGACAGAAGAGGTGGATCTCATAGGGTCTCATGGCCAGACCGTGCATCACCTCCCGAATGGAATTAAGGATACGAGAGTCGGGGCCATCCGGTCCACGCTACAAATTGCTGAGCCGGCGGTGATTGCCGAGAGGACCGGGATTACGACGGTCGCCAATTTTCGGCCCCGTGACATGGCTGCGGGAGGGCAAGGGGCGCCTCTGACACCGGGTATCCACGCCTTGCTGTTTCAGCATCCTCGCCGAGGGCGACTCATTGTCAACCTTGGGGGGATCAGCAATGTCACATACCTGCCGCGTGGAGCCGGAGGGGACGGGTTGATCGCGTTTGACACGGGTCCGGCTAATATGGTCTTGGATGGGATTATGTTCAGGACCACGAATGGCCGATTGACCATGGATCGGGATGGACGCCTCGCCACGAAAGGACGGGTCGATTCCCGGTTGCTGGCCAAATTGTTGGCCCACCCCTATCTCTCCCAGGCACCGCCCAAATCAACCGGCCGGGAAATGTTTGGCGAGACCATGCAGGCGGAGTTACTCAGCTGGCCGCAGGTGCGTAAACTGTCAGTTGAAGATCTCTTGGCCACCTGCACCAGGTGGACCGCGGAGGCCGTTGGTACGGCGCGGCGCTGGGTCAAGGGTGGAATCGAGGAGGTGATTGTCGGTGGCGGGGGAGTCAAAAACCGAGCCATCATGGATCATCTGAAGGATGTGTTCGCTCCAGCTCACGTGACCACCTTCGAGGGACAGGGCTGGGATAGTAAGGCGCTGGAGTCAGTCGCGTTCGCGATTTTGGCCTACCAAACCGTCATGGACGAGTGCGGCAATGTGCCGGCGGTGACGGGAGCCACGTCTCCCAGGCTGTTGGGATGTATTGTTCCAAGTGGGCCGGGGTGGTATGAGCGATTACGCCCAGGTCGACGGAGAAAGTAAACGACGATGAAGCTTCTGTTACTTGTGACGATTGTGACCGTGATCATCCTCAGCATCTGGCGGTATCGAACGCGCTCCCGCCGAAGAAGGAAACATGTTTCGCTTACCACGATGCCGTCTGACTTTACCTTGAATCCCACTCCGTTGCTCGGTGAAGACGAGGTTGCCCTCTATAATCTTCTGCGCATGGTTGTCCAAGAACGCTATCTTGTCTTTGCGAAGGTGCCGCTCGGCTCATTTCTCACGGTTGATGCGGTGGGAGGAAAAGAACGAGTCCAAGTTCTTCGTCAGCTTGCCCTGAAACGAGTTGACTTTGCGCTGGTGCACCCAGGATCACGACTGGTTGAACAGGTGGTGCAAGTTGAATCTCAATCCCCGGAACTTCATCAGGTGGAATCACAACAAATCATCGAGTCCTTGCTCGAGACGGCAGGGATTAAGCTGAGGAAACTGCAAGCCAAGAAGACCTATCCCCTGGCTCATCTCGCCACTCGGCTGGAAATTGCCGCGAACGACTAAGGCTTATACAACCTCGTTCCCTTGGGCAAGGGAGCGCTATGGTGAAGGTGCGGCCGTGTCTTCACTGGGGGGTGTTGCCTCGATCGCTTTGCGGGCCACTTCCGCTTCAGCGCTGTCCGGATATTGATCGATGACTCGATCGAACATCAGCCGAGCGTTCTCTGGATCTCCAAGTTTGATGTAGGTCTGGCCGAGTTTCAGCGTCGAGGCAGCCAACTTCGGACTGAGCGGGTAATTGGCCACGACCTCATAGAATGATTGTAAGGCGTCTCGATATCGTCGGGTGCGAAACTGGCATTCTCCGATCCAATACTGTGCGTTGGCCGCCAGTGTGGACTGACTGTGGAGCTCGATGAAAAGGCGAAATCCGGCCATCGCCGCTTCATAGTCGCGGTGTTTAAATTCTTCCATGATGCGATCGTACAGGTGACGGGTCGAATCCTGACGCTGCGTAGGGGCGGCAAATGGTTGGCCTGCAGAGAGGATGATTAAGAGCAGGAGGAGGATTCCAATACCTTGTCTTGCAGCCATAACGGACCTCCATCGGTTCACTCGCAATCGAGTAGGTTGTAAGGCAATCGGCGTGCCAAATGCATTTGGAAACAAGAGGGCGAATCGCTGAAATAACAGGGTCTTGGGTTCAGAAACTGTGCGGCAACCTCAGGACATTGCCACCAGCGTGTTATGCAGGACACAGAATTGTACGAGGTGGTACGTGTACGCAACGTACAACGATTGGTGACACAGGCACGACCGGAGAGGTTCGTCTCACTCTAGCTCCAGAATATTGAGCGGTATGCTATGAGCCATCTTTTCTGAAGGCGTGGGGACCGATGTTCCCGAACCATGAACCTCTTCCATAAGAATCCGATTGATTCCAACTCGTCTCCGTTGCAGGCTCCCCTCCCAGCGTCGCCGGCAAGTGGACAAGCGTCAGCGTGAATGACCGAGCGCCAGGAGGAGACGGTCACCCATCAATTGTGGCGAGCCGAGGATGGTGAATCATTCGGGATGTGGAACTGAAACGAGTTACCGCCTTGTTGTTTCGCCCGGTACATGGCGGCATCTGCATGCTTCAGTAATTCATCGATATCATGATCATCGGTCGGATAGATGGTGATCCCGATGCTGACACTAATCACGGCCCGGTGTTCACCAAGTATGAAGGGCTCCGATAACGACTGCGTAATTCGCTGAGCCACCAGTGAGATATCTTCCTCACACATCAACCCTTCCAGGATGATGGTAAACTCATCTCCTCCCATGCGCGCGACGGTATCCACTTCGCGTACGCACTCATGAAGTCGCTCAGCCACGATTTTCAACAGCTGATCACCGACACTGTGCCCGAGGGTATCGTTCACCGGCTTGAATCGATCCAGGTCGAGCAACATCAGCCCGAGCGGCTGCTGAAGGCGCTTACTTCGTGCCATGGCCTGTACGAGTCGGTCTTTGAACAAGCTGCGATTCACCAGTCCAGTCAACTGATCGTACTGGGCAAGGTACGTGAGTCGTTCTTCCGCACGCTTCCGTTCAATTGCGTAGTGGATTGAGCGGGCCAAGAGTTCAGACGGGCCTTCTCCCTTCACGAGATAGTCCTGGGCTCCGTTTTGGACTGCTTGCAAGGCCAACGTCTGATCATTGAGGCCGCTCAGTACAATGAGTGCAACGGTTGGATTGGCCGCGTGAATCTGACGAACCGTTGAGAGCCCATACCCGTCCGGAAGCGAAAGATCCAAGAGCACGGCATCAAATCGAGCATGAGCGAGAAGGCCGAAGGCATCACTCAGCCGTGTCACATGGGTGATATGGAATTCCTCAAGGCTCCACTCGGCGAGGAGATCCTGTGTAAGACGCGCATCGACATCGTTGTCTTCAACCTGGAGAATCTTGAACATGGCCAGTTCGGTCAGGTCCGCTCCTTACTGCGTAGAATCTCTTCTGTAGATCAGTGATAAGTATAGCGTAAGGCTCTGATACAACAAGCAAATGGTGGAAGTGGAGACAGGAATACGGCGTTGAATTGGTGGGTGAGATCACACGTCAGCCTGATCCTCACTAGGCGACCGGTCTCTGACGCAGGTCTGGAGCCAGCAGGGGCTTATGAGATGAGTCTTTGTCATGACGATCAAAGGTCGGGACGCCATAAGATGCAGAAGGGGAATCAACGGTCGATCGGATTGTGGTTGCTGATGGGTTGCGAATGACCACTGGGCGGCACGGAGGTCGAGCTTACGAGGTGCTTTGGTAATACGAGTGGACGCTATGAACGGTGCAGCGCCGCCGGGCACTGTCGTGTGTAGAAAAAGACAGAAGTAGGTTCAGCCGCTGGCTCACGATCCACGAGAGCCGATAGGCGGAGTCTCTGGGTATGTTCCAATTGGGGCCTGTTCTGGACCAAACGCCGCTTCACAGGAATATCCCGGTTGAAAAGGCCAGAGGAGTGAACGGCCTGCGACACTTCCCCGTACATGAATATAACGTAACGTCATCCCCAGGCGAGCCGCTTCATTCTTCACCTTTTCAGTACAATCCTGCACGGAGTAGCCACGACGCGAAATCAGCAATGGGGAGCCTGAAGTACTGACCAACGAAAATTCGTTGATGCATCCATTGAGTCCAAGGAGGAGACAAAGGAGGCCACTGAGCTGAATGACCCCTTTTCGTGGAGCCATGGGGAAATGAGATCCTTCGTTCCCGAACGTCCTGACAGAGGTTGAATCAAAGTTCATGTGCAACCATACCACGAAAACAGAGCCCCAAGCGACTAGCAGGTGAGGGCGATCTGCATCACAGGGGATTCCGGGGATGGGGATGACCTCTTGGGCCTGCGCGGGGAGATGCGTCTATACCCGAAATGTTACGATTCCTATTCTTGGTGCGAATAACGATCATGACGATGAAAAAGCTTGTGGAAAGAAATCCACCGGGCTATGGGTGGAGGGGAGGAACGGTCGTCGAGAATCGCAACGGTACGACGGGCTAGACCGGCTTCTCTGCGACGTACTCCATATACTTCCAGAACAGCTTCGCTTCGTCCTCGTTCAGAACCAACGGGGTATTGTTCGCCGTCCCAGTCATATACACCTTCACGGAAACCGTGTCATGCCAGACTTGAACTTCACAATGCGAGACCAGGTCCAGGTTGATGGCTCGGTTCGCAATACGGACGAAGTGCATGGTGGATCTCCAATCACCTCAGCGGACGGGATGATCATACACCAAGGTCCATCTGTCTGAAAGCAACGGACCATTCTTTCCCGCTGATATTCAGGCCAGTGTCCCACCCTGGAAGAATGTGCCGATCTGCCGGGCAGAACCTGCCGATCGCCTCGTATGGTCATGACGAGAATACCCAATAAATGAAGATTCCTCACTGGCATGAAAATTGACCTCGTGACGGGGTTATACCAGTGCGCTTATGTCCGGCGAGGGGTAAGACACGATGGATTCCAGAAGCGGGTGGACTGCGGCAACCGAGCTATGGGAGTTCTTTGCGCAGGATCTCGCAATCGTCGGCGACCTCCATAGTCCCATGCTGAGCTGGATCGGCATGGCGGGGATTCTTGCCATGTGTGGGTGGCATGGAGCCGTGCTTCTTCACGGGGTATGGCGGGTTCGACTGGTGTTGGGTCGAGTTCAGTCACAGGTGTCGAGCCTCCTCCTCGCACGCAGACCATGGTCGAAGGAGTGGATTGTGATGCCGACGGTAGCCACCAAACGGCTCCGTTCAGACGACTCACATGAGTCACGACGTGATCTCGATGATCTCCACACGTTGGATCGAGTCATGCGCTCCGACCCAGCGTTTGCGGCAGACTGGCTGTCCTATCGAAAGACCTTTGCCGTCGAACAGCCGGCATGGTTTCTTGAGCCGACGGTAGCCGCACAGAAATCAGCTGCGGAATTCTTCTCCTTTGAGGCCTGCATGGCTGAGTACCTGAACGTCGGGTTCTATCGGCAACTCCCGTCGTTTTTGACCGGCATGGGATTGCTGTTCACATTTCTCGCCATTCTCATCGGCTTGAGCAAGCTTCATGCAAACGGCTCGCAGATCGAAGGAATCCAAGGTCTCATTAACGGGCTCTCCGGAAAGTTTATCACCTCGGTAGCCGGCTTGGCTTGTGCGAATGCATTCAGCATTTTGGAAACTTCGGTGTGGTATCGCCTGGGTAACCAACATCGGCGATGTCTTTCATTATTAGATGAAGTCTTTCCGCAACGGATTGTCGATCAACATGCCCAGTCTTCAGGAATGCCGCCTGGGTATGCGGCAACCATCGGCAGCCCCACTCGAAACGACACTGACAAACAATTGGCGGAGGTTGTGCATCAGCGGCTCGGTACGGCAGTGGTCGCCTTAACGAAGGCGGCAGAATTCCTCACCGCTCAAAATACGACCCCAAGAGGGGCAATAAGCGATCATCTTCCAGGAGAGATCGGCCATGAAGTTCAGCAAGCAGTAAAGCGGGCGGTTCAGCCTCTGGTGGACGTAATCCAGGATCTCAACGTGACCATGAAAGGGCAGGCGCTTCCAGTACAGCTTTCGAAATCAGAAATCGAAACGATCTTTCAGAAGCTGAAAACCCACGGAGCAGCGGTACTCAATGCGTCGCCTATCAAGGCGGGCGGCAGTGGAAAGAGTCCGCCTCTTCCAGAGTAACGCGAAAGTGTTTCAATGAGACATCGCAAAGCAGTAATCGCACAAGAATCGTATGCCGTGCCCTCCGCGGTATCCAGTGGGGTGACCGATCTCATGACCTCGCTCGCGGTGATCTTCATCCTTCTGTTTGCCGCCTATGTGAACCGTGTCCATGAGAAGCAGGAACCGCATGCTCAGAGTTCTGCATCTCCACAGGAGCAGCAGCCAGCGCTCGATGCCTCTGTCCCCATGGATAAAGAGCACAAGTCCGATGTGCTGATGGTCACCATGCCGGAGGCAGCCCTCACTTTTGAATTTGGAGAGAGTCGGCTACTCCCAACGGCTGAGGCCTTTTTGTCCGAAATGATCCCACAGTATGCGGCGCGGGTGTGCGCACAAGGCGGCAAGGAGGTGGACGCCTTCGTGATAGAAGGGTACACGGATGATCTCGGAGACGACCTTCGAAACTTACGATTGAGTCAGGAACGCTCGTTCGCGGTGTTGGCCAAGAGCGTGGAGGTCGTCCGTGAGAGGCTTCCCTGGGCATACGAATGCTTTCTACAAAAGGCGACGGCGAACGGTCGTGGGAGGCAGAATCTTCTACGGGACGAGGCAGGAGATCTGGATCGGGAGCGGAGCAGGCGCGTCATCTTTAAGATCCATCTTCGCCCTCAGTAAGTGATTCGAACGAGTTGAGATGGGTGCTCAAAGCCCGCCAAGCCTTCAGACTATCCTCTTTCTGAACCAATAGGTTTCGACAGCGGTTGGGAATGATGCCGTCATCGGTATCGTTTCACGTCAATGCGCCACGGGCTTCTTGTCAGGTCGGATCCTCCATGCACTGGGCCAATTCAAGAAACTGCTCGAGGGTTAGAGTTTCAGCGCGAAGCGAGGGGGAGAGGTGGAGTTTTGTCAGTGCTGTCTCCACATGCTTCGAATCATAGCCTTCGTTCTTAAGCGAATTCACCAGCGTCTTGCGCCGGTGAGCAAAGGCGGCTCGTACGAGCGAAGAGAACTGTTGCTCCTGTTCAGATCGTCGTCCTCTCGGCTCGAGTACTCGCAGAAGGACGACAGCAGAGTCCACTTCCGGTCGGGGGCGAAAGCACTGTGGGGAGACTTTGAAGGCTTTGGAGATCTGTGCATGGTATTGCGCCATGACAGACAGGACCCCGTACTCCGAAGTCCCAGCTTTCGCGATCAGACGGTCCGCGACTTCGTTTTGCAGCATCAGGACCATGCGGACAAAGCGATTTCCATGAGCAAGCAGCCGGAAGAGAAGGGGCGTGGAAATATAGTAGGGAAGGTTGGCGACGACGATCGTTCCAATCGGCAGATGTTCGATCGGACAGGTCAGGGCATCACCGAGTGTGAGGGTCACATTGGGAAGGTGGGCGGCTCGTTCGGAAAGGAATGTATGAAGACGGGGATCAACTTCGATTGCCGTCACGTGGCCAGCAGCCTGACATAGGGCTTCCGTCAGGATGCCTCGGCCTGGGCCTATTTCTAAGACGGTACTCGCGGGCGAAAGTTCCGCGAGGGCGACGATCTTGCGAACGATGTTTGGGTCGACGAGAAAATTCTGTCCCAGCCGTCTGATTGCCGCAGGGGGAGGCGCTGAGTCCACCCTTAACTCCCGGGAGACGAGGAATGAGAGAGTTTGTCGGCGAGGCGAACAAGCGGCGTACGGTAACAGTCGACGAGATCCGTAAACTCCTCGAGCAAATCGTTGGTGAAGGAAGGACCTGGCTGGATCTGGGCGAACCTGTGCCCCTCTTCATTTCCGACGACAGCGGTAACAAGGGCGACGGTGCGGGCTTTCCATTTTACGATTCGTTCCGTTCCCGCAACGGTATTCAAGTCCTGACAGGTCTGTTGTGCGAGCGCGTCCAGTTCGGCAATCTGTTGTCGAACGGTGGTCAGTTGCTTGAAGCCATCAGACGGCATGCTTGGAGCGTCCCTTCTTCCCGCGCCGCTGAACGATCCGTGCTGCCAAAGTGACGGCCTCGATCAGGCTTCCGGGGTCGGCAATCCCTTTCCCCGCAATGTCAAAGGCTGTGCCATGGTCGACGGACGTGCGAATGATGGGCAAGCCGACGGTGAGATTCACGCACGTGCCGAACGCGACGAGTTTCAGCGGAATTAAGCCTTGATCGTGGTACAACGCCACAATCCCGTCATAGTGCCCTTTTGCCGCCTTTCCGAATAGCGTATCAGCCGGCAACGGATCACTGGCCAGGATGCCTTGCGTTTGGGCCGCGCGCGCTGCCGGGAGAATGACTCGAGCTTCCTCATCTCCAAACAGGCCATGTTCACCCGCATGTGGATTGAGCGCGGCCACGCCGATCTTCGGTCGTTTGATCCCATAGAGAGCGGTGAGTGCCTGGTGAGCCAAACGGATTGCCTTTTCAATCTTTGCCTGAGTGAGGAGCGAGGGGAGATCTTTGATGGCGACATGCGTCGTGACAAACATGATCCGCAATGGACCGCCCACGATCATCATACCTGATTCTTTGGCCTGGGTCAGGTCCGCCAACAGTTCGGTATGGCCCGGGTATCGGCAGCCCGCCATGTTGATGGCTTCCTTATTAATCGGGGCCGTGACGATCCCATCGAGACAGCCCAATTGGGCAAGCTCAACAGCTTTCTCAATGAAGCGCACTGACGCAGCGCCTGTTTCGGCAGCTGCGAGGCCTGGTGTAAATCGGCTTAATGGGGTACTCAGCGGGTCCAATATGGCCACAGTACCTCGGCGGGGGGCTGGCATATCATGGCCATCAACAGGAAGTACCGCCAGTGTGAGCCGCAGGGCCTTAATGGTGCGAGCCATGACAGGAAGCGATCCGATCACCAACGGTCGGCAAGTCTTGTGTAGTCGTCCTCCCGACAGCGCTTTTGCGATCACTTCCGGACCAATCCCCGCAGGGTCTCCCATGGTGATTCCGAGCAACGGGAGCGAGGACGATGTCGAGGTTCTCCGAGTTCGCCTGGTTCTAGTTGGCATAGAGGTAGATGGTATAGCCGATATAGAAGAGCGCGCCTGCTCCCAGCAACCACGGTCGCCAGCGGCCTCCAAGCAGAATCTGCAGGAGGCACAGTCCGACTGCCTGTACCGCCAAGACCATGGTCGTCAATGCGGAGGGGGCGATGACCCATTCAGTTCCGATCAGCCCGAGTGAGACGGGGAGCGTGCCCTGAAACACCATGGCACCCGTCACGTTGGCGACGGCAAGCTTGTCTTTCTTTCGATACAGCCACAGGAAGCTATTGGACATCTCCGGTAACTCAGTGGCCAGCGGCGCGATGAGGAGCGTCAAAATCAGCGGCGACATCGAGAACAATCCCGCCATCGATTCCGCCGCCATCACGAACAAATGGGCTCCCAAAATCAGCCCGCCCAACCCCAACAGCGATTGAAACGCAATCATCACATGCGAGGGAGTGGGTGCAGTCTTGTCGAAAATGAGGGGATCCAGCTCACCACCCCCTTCTTCGCTCTCCCAAGACGGCGCAAATTTCAGTTTCATGTAGTAAATGTACAAACAGATCAACCCACCGGCGGCGATCAGATGGATGAGCCTCGATCGTTCGAAGGCGCAGCCCAGCGCGACCAGGTAGCCGATCATAAAAAACGTCAGATCCGTGAGGACATCACGGTAGTTGAGATGAAATTGCGAGGTGCGTTTGCCTGCGCGGGCGTACAGTACCACCAACAGCGCCAAGATCGGCAGCACCAGCGTACTGAGCATAAACGGGGCACCGAGGATGGCACCTAATCCGACTTCGACCTCTTCAGGGCTTTCGCCGAAGAAAATGGCGATGATCGGAATCGAGGTTTCAGGGAGTGTGGTGCCGATGGCCGCGAAGATACTTCCGACCGCACCTTCAGAAATTCCGAGCCGTTTACCGAGCCATTCGATCGCGTTGGTGAACAGCGCACACCCGCCCAGTGTCACGACAACAGAGACGAGGAAGAGGAGAACATAGTACAGGGTACTCATGCGCGGCCTCGAAGTTTCTTACGGGTCGTCTGTCGATAGGTTTGCAAGGCTTCCTCCATGACGGTCTTGAGCGGACGACCGGATCGTTTCGCGATGGATTGACAGTCGATATACTCCGGTGCCGCCTTGTCCCATCCCGCACCCAGATCGGCCACCTTCATGCGAACAATGCCCCCTTGTATCTTGACGGGGACAATACGACGCGGGAGGATCTGTCGGGTGACTTCCTGCAGTCGCACGCCAAGAGTGGGTGTTTCTTGGAAGAGAATTTCGAGCACCGCGTTCGTCTGTTCTTTCGGGGTCAGGCAGGTCAGTACCACGCCTGGCCGGCCTTTTTTCATGACAACGGGAACCAGGGCGACGTCGACGGCGCCAAGGTCCAAGAGTTGCTCCATGATGTGCTCATAGATCTGAGGATTGAGGTCGTCGAGATTCGTCTCAATCTGCATGATGCGCTCGGTTTGATAGGCCTCAGGCGTCGAGTCGTCTTGCAAGAATACGCGCAACACGTTTGGCCAGTCCTCTGGATTGCGGTCTCCTGCGCCATGTCCGACAGCGAGACTACGCATGACTGGTAGGGGGCCGAATTCAGAGGCCAATGTTCGGACCAATGCCACGCCGGTCGGTGTGGCGAGCTCGTGTCGTGGACCATCGGAATAGACAGGAATGCCTTTGGACAAGGCCGCCACGGCCGGTCCCGGTACAGGTAAGCGACCATGGGAGGTGTGAATCGAGCCAGCTCCCACATTGATCGGGGAGCTGGTCGCACGAGTCACATTTAGGAGATAGCAGCCCAGTACTCCCCCGACCACATCGATGAATGAATCGACGACGCCTACTTCATGAAAATGCACGTCTTTTGCAGAGACCTGATGGGCCAGCCCTTCTGCGTCAGCCAGTCGGTCGAAGACGGAGAGGCTGCGTGCCTTGACTGAGTCCGGGAGTGTGCTGCCGATAATAATGTTTCGAATACGCGAGAGGGTCAGCGGTCGCTGAAACCCCTGTTTGATCAGGACGTCGACTTTCACCGCATGGAGCGCTCCCCGATGCACCGCTCGCTTCCGCAATGTGTATCCAGAGAGCTTCAGGCGATTGAGACCGTTGACGAGGTCGGCCCAGGGCAGACCCGCACTGACCAAGGCACCCAAGATCATGTCCCCGCTCACGCCGGAAAAACAGTCGAAATGCAGATGTCGGCCCACAGCTCTCCTTACATAGTAGGCAAAAGGACCGCACATCTTACCGAAGGTGTGGCTGAACGGCAATCATTGGTTCATTGTCGATGCTTCGTTGACAGCTCCGGGAGGCTATGTTATCCCCCATTGAAAGGTGAGTGTCGGTGGAGTCATCACCCATATCCGATGAAGGTAGGTGTTCTGTTGTTAACGAGATCGCACCAGCCACGAAGTCAAGGACTCACCCTCGGGCTTCTCTGCCTGTCCGCTCTCCTGGTGGGGCTCCCACCGACCGAGAGTGTTGCCAAGGAGAAGTCGTCACGTGCTCCCAGACCGGAACCGGAGCTCAAAATCGTCGATCTGACTATCACCCCGATGCCGTATACCCAGGGCGATGGACCGCTTCAGTTTTCAGTGACGGTTCAGCTTCCCAGAGATGTCGACCGTGCCATGATTCTGGAGGTGACCTCCCTCATCAGTTCACCGTCGAAGACCTCTCTTCGGTTTCTCACGCATCGACAGCCTGTGCAGAGCGTGTCGACGAAAAATGGGGATCACGAGCGCCCCAAGGTGTTGGTCGAACTCCTCTGGGATGGTCAGGACCACCGCAAACAGGTTGCCGGGGCGGGCACCTACGCCTATGAAGTCCGGACAAAATTGCTGGCGAACGGTGACAAAGGACCTCGGACGATGATGGTGGCATGGCCGAAACGAGGCATGCTCGAAGTCAACTGACCGTTCCGAAACGCTCACACACTGCTAACAGGCTGTTGACAAAGCCCGCCAGCGGCGTTCTCGCATCGCTCAGAGGCTCAACGTACAGAGAAGAGTACGCTTCGCCTCTTCGCTCGCTGCGGCCTTTCTGAACAGCCTGCGGGGCATCCAGATCCAGTCGCCCACCCTACGAGCCGATCCTTTTTAGAGTCAGCGCAGGGTTCGTCAACACGCTGCTAAGTTTTCACGCCCAGCATGTTGATGCGATGGGCGAGGCAGGCGGCGCCGAAGCCGTTGTCGATATTCATGACTCCCACACCGGCGGCACAAGAATTCAGCATCGTCAACAACGCAGCCACTCCGCCGAAACTGGCTCCATACCCCCGGCTCGTCGGGACGGCGATGACCGGACAGTGAACGAGCCCTCCCACCACACTCGGTAAGACGCCATCCATTCCGGCAACCACGATGATCACCCGGGCATCAAATAAGCGGTCTTTCTTTCCAAGCAGGCGATGGATCCCTGCGACGCCGACATCGTACAGGCGTTCCACGCGGCTCCCCATCACTTCAGCCGTAATGCGAGCTTCTTCCGCTACGGGGACATCGGCAGTGCCGGCGGTGACGACCAGGATGTGGCCTTGCGCGCTATGCCGTGTCGGGTGGATCGCAACGAGACGTGCGTCAGGATAGTATCGCGCGCGGCGATTGAGACGACGAATCGCTCGGCCGACGGTTGGTTCCGCACGGGTGGCCAGGAAGGGGCCTCCTTTTTTGATTAAGGCCCGAGCGATCGCCACCACCTGTACCGTGGTCTTCCCCTCGCAGAGTATGACTTCAGGGAATCCTTGCCGCAACGATCGATGGTGGTCAAGCGACGCAAACCCAAGATCTTCATAGGGAAGAGATCGCAGGCGCTGGAGCCCCTGTTTGACGCTCAGCCCCCCTGAGTGGACCTGTTGAAGTAATTGTTCAAGCCCTTCTGGATTCATGTTTATCCCTTTTCCAGTTTTGCATCTCGTTCCATCAGGTCACTAACCGCTTTTCGGCAGGATTTGTTCTCATGCAGAACGGCGTTGATCTCCTGAATGATGGGCATCTCGACCTGGTGACGGAGGGCTAGGGTGAACGCGGCGCGGGCCGTTCTGACGCCCTCGGCGACGGCCTGCATTCCGCCGACGATGGCCTCGAGCCGCTCGCCCTTGCCGAGTCGTACACCCACGGAATGATTCCGGCTGAGCGTCCCGGTACAGGTCAAAATCAAATCGCCCACCCCGGAGAGTCCGTAAAATGTGCGAGGATCGGCTCCCATTGCGACCCCGAGCCGGATGATTTCCGCCAATCCGCGGGTGATGAGAGCGGCGCGGGCATTCAGCCCGAGTTCCAGGCCATCGATGACACCGGCGGCCAGCGCCATGACGTTCTTCAACGCTCCGCCGAGTTGGACGCCCAGCAGATCGCTGTCGGCATACACGCGAAACACAGGTGTCATCAAGGCGTTCTGAAACCGCTGGACTAACAGCGTATCCTGGCCAGCCAGGCAGACGGCTGTGGGCAGCCCTGCGCTGAGCTCAGCGGCGAAGCTTGGTCCTGATAGCACCATCAGGGCACGGTGCATGGGGGGCGGTAACTCATCTTCCATCACTTGAGTCATCAATTTGGCTGTTTCTTCCTCAATGCCCTTGGTCGCACAGATCAATGGAATGGGATCGGACAAGAAGGGCTTCAGGTTTCGAAGCACGGATCGCGTGGCATGGGAAGGCACGGCGAACACAAGCCCTTCGCACGATCTCGTTGCTTCGTCCAGAGATGTGGTAGCGATCAAGCGGTGGGGGAGTGAGACACCTTTGAGAAAAATCGGGTTTTCGTGGGAGGTATTGATGGCGTGAACGACGTCTCGTTCATAGGCCCAGAGACGAATCTCCATCCCCTTTTCGGCCAGATGTTTGGCCAAGGCTGTACCCCAGGCCCCTGCGCCGATCACACATATCTTGCTGAGAGAAACAGTCATGCGCAATCAGTCTGATGTCCACATGATCACCAACACACTTGTGGGAGCCGATTATAGGAACGGCTTCAAGAACCTGTCAACGAATGGAACAGGTCCTTCAAATTCTCTAAATCACCTAAGGGAATATGGGAATCAATGTCTTGTAGCGTGGCATGGAACATGCTTGACAGCCTGGTGTGGATTTGAAGAGCATGTTGTCGCAAACGAATCGGGTCCTAGATGGGCGATATCGACGAATACAGTGATGGGGAGGAAGTGGTGATGAAACCACGGCTTGAGAGACGAAATGGCTTAGGAATAGAAATGCAAGCCGTGTGGTTTGCCGTTTTTCTCTTATTTCTGAGCGTCTCCAGCGCCTATTCAGAAATGTACATCGGTGGACAAGTTGGAACGACATTCATCGGCGATAACAACAAGCTCGCGCGAGTCGACCTCACCGATCTAGGGGGGCCTCCGGGATCGACCCTCTCCCCTCGAGGGTCGATGTCGGGTCGTGATTTGGCTAGTTCTCCTGTGTGGGGCGGGAAGATCGGCTACTACTTCCCACGCGTGAGCTGGTTCGGTGTGGAACTGGAAGCTTACTACACCACCCCTCATATTGAGCAAGGACCGACAAGGGTCAGTATTCTTCCAGGAACCGTGGTTAACGGAGGGGTCGTTGCGAGCGGAAGTGTGACGAACATTTTCCCGGGCGATTACTTTCGCGTGATCACCATTGCGCCGTTCAATCTCATGTTTCGCTACGACAAGGCGCGCTTTCAACCGTATGTCGGGGTTGGTCCTGCAATATTCTTGTCCCGCATCAACACGACGGAGGTCTCGTTTGTCGGGACACAGAGTTCAACGACGGTCGGGGTGAATGTGAAGCTCGGGGGCGAATACTTCTTTACGAAACACATCTCCGGATATGGAGAAGTGCGGTACAATCACACGAGGTTCAGTTTTGACGCGACCGACTCCGGATCATTTGGCTTTAAGGCCACCTATAATCCGATCATCTTTTCCTTTGGGGTGAGTTACCACTTCTAGCTACCCGGCGGGCTAGCATCTCGGAGGCATTCCCATGTATGTAGGTGGCATACCGGGAATATCCAAGCATGCAAACCTGCCCTTCCTGCGACCGATCACAAGCAGAGATTAATCGGTTCTGTATTCAGTGCGGGTGCCGGTTTGATGGGACTGCGTCCGGGCCAGGATCTCGTGCAACCCCTACCGATCAACTCAACCTCCCTATCCTTTACGGTATGGTCGCGGCACTGATTCTGGCGGCGCTGTTTCCGCCGTGGGAAGCGCCACCGAGTCAGCCACCGGAATTTCTGGGTGTGCATTTCATCCTCTCGCCTCCATCCACTGAGGCCGTGGTGAGCCGCATGCTGCTGACCATTGAATTGGTGACGATTGCGATTGCGGGGATGTACGGGGCATTCCTGTTTCGGAAGAAGTGAGTGGTCAGTGGTCAATCGTCATTGGTCAGAATGACGTCGTGTCTGTTCATGGATTGGCCCATGACCAGTAACCAATGATTGTGCTCAGTCCAACGCCAGCGTCATGCACTTGGCTGCGCCTCCTGATTTCATGAATTCATCGAGCTGAACCGGGTGAGTGACATACCCTCGACTATGCAGCCAGTCCTGAGTGGCCGGACATCCGGCAGGAAGAACGACGTGTTTGCCGATGCAGACGGCGTTGCAGGCGAATTGGACTGCTTCGTCATGTGGGACCGCGAATCGGAGCTCGTCGGGAATACGTTCAGCGATCGCCTGCCGGCCATCGCCCTCGAACGCCTCTGGAAAGTAAAGAAGCT
>JAOUGT010000166.1 GCA_029865485.1 Nitrospira sp. | reverse complement strand
CAGGTCTCAGCGATCCACTCGCTCCAACCTTGGCGCGGCATGCGAAAGCGAATGTCTATCAAGAAACGGTGTACGCCGATTTGGCGCGGCATGCGAAAGAAGTCTTGCGCGGGACAGGACTTGACCAGCCAGGAAACTGGGGGATGGTCGAGTCGGTTGAGTTGATCGAGCCGCATCATCCGCTGGACGAACTCGTTGCGACGCTCCTCTATCGTGTCGCGCAGGCTCCGTACCGGAAGATCCTCGAGGTTGTAAAGGAGTGGTCTGAGAAGGAGAAACAGGCGACCATCGAGGTGGCGACAAGACAGCGCGGCCCCTACGATGAACTGATCAAAGAATTTCGCAGCGGCTACGCGTTCAATTTCGATGTGCTCATGGACATCGGTGCTTGGAGAGATATGCATCGCCATCGGCGGTGCCAGCAAGTGCAACAAAACTTCACGACCATTCATGGCTATGATGTGCCGCCACCGTTGATCGATGCCGGCTTGGATCAGGAGTATCGCCAGGCCATGGATGCGGTGCGCCAGGATATCGACTCGCTTAGGAAGAAAGACCAAGAAGCCTCGCTCTATGCCATTCCGTTTGGCTTCAAAGTCCGGTGCTTGTTTAAGATGGACTACGCGGAAGCAGAGTATATGAGCAAGCTCCGGTCCGGCGTGAAGGGCCATTGGTCCTACCGAACGGTGGCCTGGCAGATGAAGCAACAGCTGGCCAAGAAGTTTCCCTTCCTCGGTAACAGCATCCAGGCAACCTCGCCTGATGTCCAAGACCCGCTGACGCGATAAGATCCTCGTACCGGTCATGCACACTCATCAGGAACAATGCGAAGCCGCCATCGTGACCGGCGCATGGGACACGCTGTTCGCCGAATCATTGGCCTGGAGCCGAGATCAGGACGGGGCGAAGGACCCGCGCCCTCTCTTTGCGAGAAACGTGGTGTATCTCGTACAGGGGCGGTTCGCCGAGGCCTGGAAAACCCACGCACTCTGTCTTGAAGCGCAGCAGGACATCACGGCCGTGGGGGCTTGGGTGAAGGAGTTGATTGAGCGGCAGGGGGATAGCGGCTATGCCCATCTCGTCATGGGCCTGTTCCTGGCCCAGTCAGGTCAATCCGAACAATCGATGGGGCCGTATGCGGAGGCTGCAAAACGGCTTCCTCAATCTGCCTATCCGCACTACTTCTTGGCGCAGATTCACGAACGAGCCGGGCATCTCGAAATGGCGATCAAGGAGTATCGTGAGGCCGTCCGACTCGCGCCGGGCTATGCGCCGGCCCGGATGAATCTGGGCGTGGCCTATCAAGACCAGGGCCGACTGGAGATGGCGATCAAGGAGTACCGAGAGGTGATCAAGCTCACCCCGAACGATTCAGCCGCACACTCCAATCTCGCCTGTGCCCTGGCAGAACAAGGAAAAATGGAGCCGGCGGTGCAATCCTATAAGACGGCGTTGAAACTGAACCCCCAGGACGCCGAAGTGTATTTTGCGTTGGGTGGCCTCTACGAAACGCGCGGTCGTCTGGACCTGGCGCAAAGGAGCTACCAAGATGCGCTCAACGCCAATCCGGACTATGGTGCCGCCCATTCCGCCCTCGGGTGGCTTGCGTTAGGGAAGCATCGGCTGCAAGAAGCGGCGGACATCTTCAGCCGGGCGCTCAAGTGCAATGAGGAAGATGCGCGGGCCTATCACGGCATCGCCGAAATCTATGCGATCCGCGGTAAACGCCAGAGTGCGATGGAAAACTACACGAAGGCTCTGAAGTACTATCGAGATCCAGAAAAGCGAAACCAGATCATGAATCAGTTGTTCCAGGAAGGGCAGGTGGGGGATTGAGCGCGTCGGGCACGGTCATTCCGTGCTCGCTGAGTGCGCACCAAAGGTCCTTTTAATTTCTCGATCAAGGACGGTGCTCACTCAATGCGCGCAGTTGAAGGACCAATGCCCACCGCACTCGTTAAAGGAGAGGGTGAAGAATGGAAAATCCACCAAGCACGAAGGGGGCGGGTGACGTTGCCCGTGAGATTGGGAAGACGATAGTTTCCGCAATTCCCACGTTCGGAGGCCCACTTCAAGTCCTATCGAGAATGTTTTCTCAGCTCCCATAGAAAAACGAAAGCAAGCCTGGCTTGAACAACTAGCTCAGATGGTGACGGAAATCCAGAGTCGGATAGAAGGACTGTTGGCTGAAAAATTGGCCGCCAATGAGACGTTTGTCACAGTCGCGATGCATGCTTCTCAAATGGCGATACGAAACCATCAGAAGGAAAAGCTGCAAGCATTTCGCAATGCGGTGCTAAATTCTGGATTACCCAATCCGCTACAGGAAGATGAATAAATGGTTTTTCTGAAGCTCATCGATCAACTCACTCCATGGCACTTGAGAGTTCTCGGACTATTCGATAACCCGGTTGAATGGATGAAACGGAATGGGATTGCATATCCTGGTTGGAGTTTGGGCGGTGTATCCACGGTCATCGAACATTGCTTTCCGGACTTTCGAGGGCAGCGGGATACCTATGAGCAAATTATTCGCGATCTGCAGGCTGATGGGTTGGTGAGGGAGGAAAAGTTTCTTCACGTAACGATGACCGGGCACGGAATGGTGGAAGCACGCACCACAGACAGAGGTAAACGGTTTATGGGGTTCATAACCTCACCATTGTGATGACTTGCTGCGGTCAAGGAAGCCTCAAAGTAGGATTAAAAACCTGAACCAAATAAGGCTACTGAGAATGGTAAAAACGAAACCAGAGCAGAAAGAGGAGAAATCCCAAGTCAATTCGGAGACAATCCTTGCACGGATCCGCGCGGTTCGACAAACTCCCAAAGGCATTCAGTTGACGGATCGTTTGCTGCGTTCTCTTAGGAGGAAGTAAAGGGGAATGACAACGGACAATCTCCGAAGAGAAACAGGAGAGAATTTTCTAACCGTCACTGTTTGACGAGATACGCTTCACGAACGACGAGATTATAGTTCACGAATCGCTCCCTGTAGCACGGTAATCTGTGTCGTGGGATCGCCCGTCGCTCGCAGTTCAGTACGGATCTGATCTTTGAGATAAGAGGAATAGCCGACGCGGTCGATGAGGAACTCGAGGAAACGTTCGGACGGCAACAGGCTCTGTTCCTTGAGTTCGTCGATGGTCTCGTCACTCACGGGGACGTACGTGCTGCCGATATGGAAGACCACGTTGTAGTGGCGTCCTGTCGCGATTCGCTCAAATCTCAAGCCCTTCACAGGTTCCTCCTTGAAAGCCTCGGAAAGGGTCCCATTCTAGACAAGGTCGAGCCGTGAAGACAAGGGCGACCTTCGGCTATCGCGGTGGACAGTGATGACGGGGGGCATTTATCATGACATGCTCGTGATTGGTCTGACGGGTGGGATGAATTGTGATGACTGCGGTGGAGTTGATTGAATCGTGGATCGCGAACCTAGAAGCGGAGCGAGCGCGTCTGGTCGAAACAGGACAGGATGCTCCTGTCGTGGCGTCACAGGGCCGATTCGTCAGGACGACCGGCGGGCTGCATCTGTACGAATTTCTCGTACCCAATGAGGTCAGGTTGCCTCTCGACATTCCAGTCTCTCTCATCCCAGTCGACGATACGGACACGACCGAGGGAATCGTCCTGCGGCAAAAGGGGCAGTCGATTCTGATTCAACTGGTTGACCACCTTGGGAGTGATGTTCCCTCCGTCACCCTGGTTCCAGACCAAGCTGGTCTGGTTGGTATGGCAGCAGCCCGTCTAAAGGACATCCTGGCGAAGCCAGACGTCTACCATCTCGGGCCGACCGAGCGGCTGGCTGCGCTTCTGCAGATGCCGACTGGAGAAGTGGAAACGTTCTCCGTCAATTCCTCCGTCTTCACGACCTTGTGGTCCGATGACCGGGCGCTCCGTCGACAAAAGCTTGGGAGTCTGGTGATGGACCTGGTTCGCGCCAACAAGCGCATCCTGTTGCTGAGTCCCAACCATGAGGACAGTGATGAGCTCATCGGGATGGTGGGGCGGACTATGAAAGCGGGCGGACTGAACCCCAGAACGTGGGTGACACGATATGAACTCCCGATGGTCTTGCAGGCCGCTGGCCTTGAGCTTCAGGAGTTAGGGTTTGAAGCACAGATGCAGCAATTCTACGCCAAATCACAGGGCGATAAGGCCTCATTGAAGCAGAAGTACGATCGGTTTCGGGAGCTGGCCCCGTTTCTGGCTCAGAAGGAGGCAAAACAAAGAGATTTGGACGAAGTCCGTCTCCTGGAATGGCGACTGGTGACCCAGTTTCGAGAGCTCCAGGTCAAGCTGGCTGGCGTCGACACCACGCTCAAAGAATTCGAAACGCTCCCCCTATTTCAACGTCTCGCAATGCAGACTGTTGGAAAAAATGTGGACTCGCTCAAGCAGTACCGTGCCCTGTATCAGGGTCACATGGATAGCCTGAACAGTGAAATCGATGTGGCTAAAGGTCGGATTCAGCAACTTGTGCCGGAAGCGGCGGTGCCTCGAGGGCAGCGTGCTGAGTTTGAGGAACTCAAAGAGCAGATGGCGAAACTCGGTGGTACTAAGCAAGTCCGCGAGCTCCTCGCGGCTGAGGAGAATCCGAATCGCCAGGCCTTCGTCCAGAATCGACGGCTGGTTGCGGCAACGCCCATGCGAGTCGCAACTGACCCGTTATTCAGTCGTGTGCGGTTCGATGTCCTCATGGTTGATGAAGCTCCGCAGATGGCCGTGCCGTCTCTGCTGGCAGCGGCTGGACTTGTCCGTGAACGCATTATTGTCAGCGGCAACCCGCGAGAGGTTGCTGCAGCCGGACGATGGACGATGCCTCAGTCAAGCACCCGGGCTGGTTCGGAGGCCGCTCCCTTACCCCTTGCTTGACGTGGGTGAGGAGAATTCAGGATAATCCAGCTCCCCGGTTGTTCATCGCATGCGGGGATGTTCAAAAAGGCCGTCCAGCGAGGCCGCAGTGAACGAAAGGTTGAGGCGTACTCTTCGCCGGTACGTCGAAACCGTGAGTGAAACGAGAACGAAGCTGGCGGGTTTTTTCAACATCCCCTTGAGCCGAAGTGGTGGAATGGCAGACACGCCAGCCTCAGGAGCTGGTGCTCGCAAGGGCGTCCGGGTTCAACTCCCGGCTTCGGCACCACACCACGTCCTCCTTTCCTAATCAGGGGAATTCATCGTTTTGTCGCTTCATCCGTCACGCCGGTTCATACCCCTTTAGGTATCCGGCTAAGCTAAGTTGTCACGTTGCTGTCGAGAGGACAGGCCGTTCTCTATGCTATGAGGAACCGTCGATCATGGTCTCACCAGGAGTGTACCGCCACCATAAGGGTCAGCAGTATGAAGTCTTGGGGGTTGCTAGACATTCCGAGTCTGAAGAGGAGTTTGTCGTGTACCGGGCCTTGTATGGCGATCGAGGGCTCTGGATAAGACCCCTTGCCATGTTTACTGAGAGCATCGAGAAGAGAGGCATATCCGTTCCACGCTTTTCACGAATAGATGAGACAACAGGAGAAGACAAGGCTGGAGAACGGGTGGGGTAGTCGAAGGCGCCTAATCACAATCCAGCGATACCATTTCAAGACGTTCCTTCCCTAACAATGATGAAATCTATCCCGCGTGACGCCTGTGTTGACTCATTGTCGGCCAATCACTACTTCTTACAACGTTCCACGTATCATCATCAGACCCAGAAATGGTATTTTGATGACAGCTCGGTCAGGTTCGCTGACAATGAACTCTGTCACAATGGATCCCCTTCAGTAGAACGGGAAGCCTCAAGAAGCCGCTATCAGATTGGCTCCCGCGAATCGCTTGGTTTCACGATAGAAGACTAGGATGAAAGGTAGATACACAATGAGACGACTCGTGCTCGCAGGAGTCTTACTTCTGATACATGCGACAATTGTGACGGCGGTGGAACCGCTGACTAAGGATCCAAAGCCAGTAGTCCCTCAGAGATCGATCCCACTCGCTGGGGAGGAACCCTACGAGGCGTTAAAGCGGGGCGACTACCGAGTTGCAGCGGGACTCTTCCATCCTCGAGCGGAAAAAGGCGATGTGCGAGCGCAGTACAATCTCGGGCTGCTGTATGCCAGCGGGTTGGGTGTGATGCAAGATTACCAGGCGGCATTGAAATGGCATCGCCTGGCGGCGGGGCAAGGGCACGCCGGGGCGCAAAACGAACTCGCGCAGATATATGCCAAGGGACAGGGTGTACAGCAGGATCAGGTGCGAGCCTATGTGTGGTACAGCGTCGCGGGGGAGTCGTCGACCGGCGGGTCGAAGACAGAGATCATAAAGGACCGGGACCATATGGCGAAGCGTATGACGCCAGATCAGATTCAGAAGGCTGAAGGCCTGACCAAGCAGTGCCTCGAATCGCAATTCAAGAAGTGCGGTGAGAAATAACATACTCACCAGAGTCTGAGGTTGCTGCCTCGATACATGACATCCAGCTCGATTACCGCAATAGCGCCCCATCACTCGCAGCTTTTCTACGACTGCAGAGTTGCCGTGTTACACCGGAGGAGGCCACGGTGTGGCCATTACAACCTTGACAGGTGATGCATACATAATGCACATTCATGCATATGCGAACCACACTCAACATTGACGATCAACTCATCAAGCGGGCCGTGCGACTGACCGGTGTTCAAGAAAAAACCCAGCTCGTGCGTATGGGACTTGAGGCTCTGATTTCACGCGAAGCCGCGAAGCGACTCGCTCGTCTTGGAGGTACGGAGCCCCATCTCAAAACCATACATCGGCGCCGGTCGGCGTAAGCATGCCAACATTGGTCGATACCTCGGTATGGGTCGATCACCTCCGCAATGACTTGCCCACGTTACGACATCTACTGGATCAAGACCTAGTCGTCTGCCACCCACTCGTTATTGGGGAATTAGCCTGCAGTACCATGAAACGTCGGGCAGAAGTTCTCGGATCCCTGACAGCGCTACCGACGGCGCCCACCATCGAATATGAGGAGCTACTGACGTTCATTGACACTCACAAGCTGTTTGGGCAGGGCCTGGGTTGGATCGATGTGCATCTCCTCGCCTCGAGCGTACTGGAGGGTGTGACGCTGTGGACCCTTGATCAGTCCTTGCGCCATGCCGCCAAGAAACTTCGTTGTATCTTCGAACCGTCAACCTGATCAGCCTATCCTATCCGAGTGGCATCGCCAGCTTATCAATGCACCTTCACGGAGTAGGTAGTCCCGGTTCTCCTGACAGCCGACCTCATCCTGGTTCCAAATCCTCAGCTTCCCACTTTTCCTTCATCGCAAAAATGCGTAGAATCTGTGCCCGAATATATTAGAATCCGTTCGTGGTGATCCCTTCGTCTAGCTCAGAACAGGCCAGTCGAACCACGAGCGGACAGCACTCGCTATAGTGTGACCCATGAGCAAGATCCTGATCTCGTATCGTCGCGAGGATAGTGCCGATGTCACCGGGCGGATCCATGATCGGCTCGTGAAGGACTTTGGGCCGGACGCGGTGTTCATGGATGTAGTTTCCATTCCTCCTGGTGTCGATTTTCGCATCTATCTGGATGAGCAAGTGGCCGAGTGCGAGGTGTTTCTTGCAATTATTGGGCGGAACTGGATGAAGGCCAAGGGCCGAAAGGGAAAGTCCAGACTCGAAGATCCAGGGGATTTCGTCCGCATTGAGATCGAATCGGCACTGAAACGACGGATTCCAGTGATTCCAGTGCTGGTGGGAGGCGCACCAGTTCCACCAGCTCATCAGCTCCCGGCCAGTATTCAAGATTTGTCCTACCGTCACGCCATCGTTATCCGTCCGAACCCTGATTTTCACAGGGATATGGATCTATTGATTACGCACCTGAAGCAACCGGTTCAAGGCCTCAGCCAGGCTCAGCCGAAACCCGATACCCAAGCCAAGTCTGTTCAACAGGAGAGTAAGTCATCCGCTCCTGCCGCACCAGTGGACATGGTGAAGGTGCCAAAAGGGCCGTTCCTCTATGGCGA
>JAOUGT010000165.1 GCA_029865485.1 Nitrospira sp. | reverse complement strand
CAGCGGCGCTTCGACCGACGCGATCCGGTAGCCCCGCTTGAAGAGCGGCTCGCCGGACGTGTCCAGGTAGAAGGTGATGGTACTCTGATCGAGAAAGGCATCCAGCTTGATGTGCGGCCGTTCCGTGTCGACGCTGGGCCGTCGTTGGTGCATGGCGACGAACTTGTCGCACACGGCGTCTTTGATCCGGAGAGTGAGAAAATCGAGACTCGGAAGCAGGCAGCGCCGCGCGCTCACTTTGACTTTGATCGTCTGCGAGGGCGCAAACCAGTCCGGCCAGGGGAGCGCATAGGCCGCGCGATAGACATCGTCTTCCGTTTGATAGGGACTGTAACCGACTTCCCAGAGCACACGACTGGCGATGTGACTCTTGAGATTGACCCAATACATTGTCGACCAGGGGGCCGTGAACCCGACGCCGCCGTCGGTCTTGGATGTGGCCGGCACACCGAGATCGTGAAGTTCCTGTTCCAGCACCCCCTCCAAACCTCGTGGGCAGGGGGCAAAAAATCGTCGTGATCTTCCGTCCATTTCTTACGTGTCCTTCTGAGACGAGATGGTCTGGCCTTTATCGTCTTCGTCGAGTCACTGTCGACTTCCCTACTGAATACCCATGCTCCACCTCTCACCACGGAGGACAGGAGCACCGTGACCGGTGATGGTATCATCCGGCACGGCTGTTGAGCACCTCAGATCGCCCCGTTACGGACCGTACCGATCATCGCTGCCGATCAGTTGCCGCTACGGGGAAGGACAACTGCCGATGGTGACAAACTGGAAGGGTTGGTAACTTCTGAGGCTTTGTCGCACATGCCAGTTGCCCCCTTGCTCGGCAACATACACGATGGCCTTGCGTCTCTGCAGAGTGTCGAGCGTCACATGGCCGCGTGACGTCGGCAAACACGGCCCAATGTGGCAATACTGAGCATCGGTGGTTTTCTGGTGCGCCGTATCACATCAGCATGATCGGTAGTACTAACAGGCCGTAGGTCCTTCCGAGTTTCCATTCGCTCACGAACGGTCGGCCTATTTAACTATCGCGCAATGGAAATCGTTCTTGGAGCTTGGAGAATGCTGATGCTGTCCGGCCAGAGTGTCTCAGGATCTTTACTGAAGATATCAAAAGAGTTGAATGACAAGACACCCCACGAGCCTTGACGCATCTCGTATTCGAGCTGCCCCGGCGCCCAGCCGGCAAACCCGGCAAAACCACGGAAGGCTTCGTTCGGCTTGGGGTTAGCCATGATGCGTTCTAACACCCTCGGTGTGCCCAGGTAAATCCCATTCACAATATGCCGTGCATCGGGCCAGAGTTGGCTGAGCCGGAACAGGAGCACCAACTGTGTGCGCTCAACCGGTCCTCCCCCAAACAATCGGTGACTGGTCTGCTTCAACAGGGGGAGATCCTGTAAGACCTCCGCCAGCAGCACATCCGTAGGGCGGTTCAAAATCAGGCCGACGGTCCCCCCTCGTCCATGTTCGACAATGAGCAGAACCGTTTGAGTGAAGTTGGGATCATTCAATGAGGGGCTGGCGACCAAGAGCACCCCTTTATGGATTGTCGAGGGCGCAAGTTCCTGCTGGGCCATGACCGAGAGCGATGGCAACACCATCATAATAACCATAACCAAAAATAACAGTACACTGCTTGCAAGTCTTGCCATCGCCACACTCACGGCATTCACAGAACGGCACACCGTCGGATCACGTCATCGATACAGACGTCACACGCCAAAAGGCTACGACTCTCGATACTGTGTGTCAACCGTGAGTGGACGTGACAGGGAAGGTCATGAAAATGGATGAGCGCATGGGGTCATGACATCCCATGCGCTCATCGGAGCGTGCATCAGAAATGAAAGGACAACCCGCCGACCCCATGAACGGAACTGAGATCAAGCTCAAGCGGGATACTCGCACCTTCCAGTTTTTGGTTGTGAGAAGCGTAAATAAATTTTCCTTCCGCGAAGACCGCGAAGTACTTGTTCAGAAAGACTTTGATTCCTCCAAGTCCCTGAAATGCCGGTGCCGTATTTCGGCCCTCATTCGTCCCCGGCGCTTTCATCGCGAGACGTTGCCCTCCTCCCCCAATTCCGATATAGGGAAACCACCGTCCGTTTGGCAGATCTGGCGTCACCCCCATCGGGAGACGGGCGAGGACATTCAGTCCAAAATACGTGGCATCCAGCTCAAGCGTCGAGTTCGAGATGTCGGGATTAAAATGGGTCACATCAATCTCGAATCCCACATCAATGCCCCAGGTCTTCCGGGGCGCAGTAAGCCACATCCCTATCTTGCCTCCCACGGATAGAGAGTCTTCAAGTTTGACATCTGGCGCCGTCAATCCACCAAACTTGAGGTCTGTGCTGAACGGGAACGAATAACCGCCGAAACCAGAGACGTAGAGATCAACCGACCTCACCCGAACCTCCTCTTGTGCTCGCGCTGGCGCGGAGTACCCAACCATGCAAAGCAAGAGAAGCGCTGCTGAAACATACGCCTTCATTGTCGCCTCCTGGGTAGAAGAATAATCAACGTATCTACCTAGTCATGGTACCCACTCTGAGATAGAGCGCAGGCGATAGGAGGAAATCCGAGGGCATTGCGACGATCGTACACATGGTCGTCTCTCGGGTAGGACATGTGTTACATAGTAGGTCTCGGTGCTGGACCCCTTGCAAGACATGCCGCGACAAGCTACCCTTCGTCCGATGACATATTAAGGAGAACCTTCATGACCACTGGCTTGCGCTCTATCATCGCCATCACCCTCATTGGAACTCTACAGGGATGCCTCGATCCACCCAAGTCCCCGTATGTCGACGTGCGAGATACCGCGTCACGAATCGATGAGTCCCAGTCGGCCGCAGAACAAGGGAGCGCTGAAGACCAATACAATCTTGGCGTACGATATGAGAATGCACGTCCGGCAGACCATCGAGAAGCCGTGCGGTGGTATCGCATGGCGGCCACTCAACGACATGTAGGAGCGATCTATCGGCTCTGTGTGCTGTCAGACATCGGGCGTGGCATGCCGCAAGACTATCAGGAGGCGCTTCGGTGGTGCCGCCTTGCAGCGGACCAGGGACATGGGGCCGCGATGTTTCTCATCGCCACCCACTATGAGCAGGCACGGGGTGTACCGAAGGACCTCGTCCAGGCCTACCACTGGTATAACCTTGCCGCAGCCAACGGCCATGAGGCCGGCGCCAAATGGCGAAATCGACTAGGGCGCGACATGACTCCTGCCCAGATTGCTCAAGCCCAATTTCTGACACGGAATTGGAAACCAAAAGGCCAAGAACCTCCCCAAGACCAATGAAACAGACTCCCCATCCAATCCAGTTCCCGCTCGACCCATGAGTCGAACCCTCTGCCTCACATCCCTCCCTGACCAGGCGTACCGTAAGTCCAGCTTTTGGTTCCTCAACAGCACAATCCCTGTTATCTTTTCCGCAATGGACTGGCCGCTGATTCCATCCTTGAACTACCAGCCTTGGGCTGAGTAGGATACAATCTGCAGCGCTCACAGCCTCAACAATGTCGCCACAGTCCCATCATCGCATGCACCCTTTACCGATCACCAGGTTGCTCCTCCTGATCAGCCTGCTCGTGATGGGCGCGGTTGCGTCAAGTTGTACCTCTCCACCCCAACCTCCATCACAACTGCTCCCAAATGAACCGGCAGTGAGTGACCTGCTCAAACGCGCGCAAGGGGGGGAAGCAGACGCTCAAAACCAGCTTGGTATCCACTATAGCGAAGGCCAAGGGCTTCCACAAAACTATCAGGAAGCCAAGTATTGGTTTAAAAAAGCCGCTGACCAAGGCCACGCCGGCGCACAGGTGAACCTGGGCACGCTCTACTCGTTAGGACAGGGGGCTCCGTTCAGCGACCCGATGGCGTTATTTTGGTTTCAGAAAGCGGCGGAACAACGCAACGCGTTGGCCTTTGCAAAACTCGGCATGATGTACGAACGAGGACGCGGTGTCTCGCAAAACCTGGTTGAAGCCCACATGTGGTACAACCTCTCTGCGGCCTATGGCGAGAAACGAGCTACGGAATCCCGCAATGCCATAGCGAAACACATGACGGCTGAGCAAATCGCTGAGGCTGAATCGAGGGCCAAGAAATGGACTCCTACCAGGCGATAATTTCGTCGCCGCAAGGAGACCGCGCTAAATAAATGATTGGACCGGGCTTAGAAAATACCCGCTTGTTTCTGCAGCCAACGAATATACTTCACAATATCGTCTACATCCTCAGGTTTGACGGCCTCAATCTTTGGCATATCGCCGAATTGCCAATGATGGGCCTTGACTCCATTGGCCGCCGCCCGCTGGAACGCCACATCGCCGTGATGGTTCGGCTCATAGACTTTGTGCAGGAACGTGGGGCCTTGGTTCGTTCCGACTCCGCCAACTCCGTGGCATCGTGAACAATGGGCCGTGAACTTCTGCTCCCCCTCACGGAACTCCACGGGGGCAGCCGAGGCGCCGCCCGCTGTTTTTGGCTCCACGCCACTCTGGCTGCAGGCCGGAGCCACTCCGAGTATCAACACCGCTGAACTCAGCAACAGGATTTGTGACAACCTCATGGGGATTCTCCACCTCGTCTGGAAAAATTATATTCTTAAGATACCGCATAGGGAATTGGATCTACAACTCCCGCCTCGGCAAACCCGTGTCGTCGGATGAGACAGCTGTCGCACCGTCCGCAGGCCATGGCATCCGTGGGATCATAGCAACTGTGCGTGAGATGAAGTGGAGCACGCAGAGCCAGACCAAGTCGTATGATCTCGGCCTTGGTCATTTGCAACAGCGGTGCTCGAATTTCAAATCGCCCTCCCATCATGCCCACCTTGGTTCCGAGTTGTAGCGTCGCTTCCACGGCCTTGATGAACTCCGGACGGCAATCAGGGTAACCAGAGTAGTCCACCACATTGGCGCCGAAATAAATCACTGAGGCACCGACCACTTCCGCCTGTGCAGCGGCGATGGAGAGAAAAATCAAATTTCGGCCAGGCACATAGGTTACTGGGACATCTCGGCCCCGGTCGGAGACACGCTGATCTTTCGGAACCGGAAGATCCCCGGTAAGGGCGGACCCGCCGATTGACTGTAAATCAACAGCCACTACCAGATGCTGCGTTGCCTCCAGAGCACAGGCCACCTGCTTCGCCCGCTCAATTTCCACGGCATGCCGCTGTTGGTAGGCAAGGGTCAACAAATACAACTCGTAGCCGGCTTCTCGCGCCACAGCTGCGGTGACTGTGGAGTCTAAACCACCACTGGCAAGCACAACAGCCCGTTTGGGAAGCCGCCCAGTCATAGGCAGAACACGTCGCGGCGGAATGATGGGGGGAGCAGAGTTGGGTGCTTAGTCGCGATCCTCTTCGCGTTCAATTTTCTCAAGCAACTCAGCACGTGATTGGCACTCGACGCACAGCTTGGCAAAAGGCACCGCTTGAAGCCGCCTCTCGCTGATCTCGACTCCACACTCCGCACAAATTCCATAGGTTCCCTCGTGCAGACGTGTGAGGGCCTCATCGATGGACTGCCGACGGCGGTTACGCATCTCCATCAAAGAAATACCCAGTTCACGCTCAAGATCCATGAGCGCCTGGTCTCCAACATCCCGTGCTGACTCCAGGCGTCGTTGTTGATCTTCGGTGAGTGATTGTCCAAGACTCTCCTCGATCTCCTTAATAATTTCTTGGCGCTTACCAAGGAGCATTTTGTGAAGCACTTCCTGTCGTTGTTCCCGTGCTTCTCGCTCTTTTGCGGTTTCTTTCGGCCGCACCGGACCTTCATCGACTTCGACCGGTGGTTTCGCTGTCGCTGCCGCGCTAGCCGCCGGCTGGATCTTCTTAGTGGTTGGTTCAACCGGCTTCGTCTTCAGTTCACCCTTCTTTTTCACCTGCCCCTTGGTCACCATAGTGATGTATGCTCCGAAATTAGGTGGTTGAGAGAGCGAAACTCCGGTTTCTCTCTCGTGGCTCACGTCCCTGTTACAAGAGGCGACTGGAAGACATCTTCCACGCGTATTTACGGATATATGATGGTTGAATGAACGTCGTATCCACTAAGCTTTTCACGTCCATTCAGGCTCTTCAGCTCAACCAAGAAATCCAGCCCTACAATCGTTCCCCCGAGCTGCCGGACGAGATTCACCGTTGCTTCCGCCGTCCCTCCCGTTGCAAGGAGATCATCAACGATCAACACATGCTCTCCGATCTCGATCGCATCGCGGTGTATCGCAAGGCTGCTGTTGCCATACTCAAGGTTATACTTGACCTCATAGCAATCAGCTGGAAGTTTTCCCGGTTTACGAACAGGGACGAATCCCGCTCCAAGCCTCGCCGCAAGAATGCCGCCAAAGATAAACCCCCGAGACTCGATGCCGACAACTTTCCGGACCCCTCGATCTTGGTATCGGGCCGTCAATTGATCAGACAGGCTTCGGACAGCTCCAGGATGCTTCAACAATGTGGTGATGTCATAAAAGAGGATACCAGGCTTAGGAAAGTCCGGTACTTCGCGGATAAGCGCTTGATAGTTAACAGTGGTCACGGGATCTAGAGCAGGTCTGCCTGTGTCATGGTTTTTCGCTGAATCGTGTGACGAAGACGGGCGAGCGCAGCCATTTCAATCTGACGAACACGCTCTCGAGTCAACCCCATGGTCCGCCCGATCTCTTCCAACGTCTTCGCTTCCCCTCCATCCAGCCCGAACCGCGACACAATAACAGTTTGCTCTTTTTCTGGCAACTCCCTCACCCAGGCCATCAGTTCCGCTCGGCGCCGAACCCCGTCAGCGGTTTCGTCGGGGGACAGGCCCGTCGGATCTTCAATCACATCACGAAGAAACGTATCCGTGCGATCGTTGAGCGGGCTATCGAGTGAACAGGTCGTACGAACCAACTGCTTCAGGTCCAAAACTTCTTCTTCGGATGTCTTCATCTTGATCGCAACTTCTGCCGCTCTCGGTTCACGCCCGAGGGCCTGAACCAATTGCTCAGTGCGATTCAAATAGCGATTCAGTCGTTCCACCACATGCACAGGCAGTCGAACCAGTTTCCCTTGATTGATAATCGCCCGTTCAATGTACTGCCTGATCCACCAGGACGCATAGGTGCTGAAGCGAAACCCTCGCTTGTAGTTGAACTTTTCGACCGCCTTAATCAACCCCAGGTTTCCTTCCTCCACGATATCGGAAAAAGGAAATCCCCGGTGCATATACCGCTTCCCGATGCTGATCACCAGTCGCAGATTTGATTCGATCATCTGCTGACGGGCCCGCTCGTCGCCGGCCATGACCCGTTTACCAAGTTGCTGTTCTTCCTTAAACGTCAGCAACGTGGATCGACGGACCTCGCGCAAATAGCTCTTGAGCGTATCAAGACCTTCGGCTCGACCGCTTTCGCGCTCACTCTCCTCGGGAATACTCACGGCCTCGGAGCCGCCCATCTCATCATCCAGATGTCTGCGCGCCTCGCTCGTTTCCGATTCCCCGTTATGTTGCCGACTCATAGTTCCTCAGCAAGACCTAATACCAAACTTCAAACATGGAATACTGACCAGTTGCTGTTCTCCACTCCGTCTCAATCTTCGTCACGCACGCCGCAGAAGGACCAATCCGGATTTGATGCTCAAGCGCTTCAATCACAGACCTCTCGCCTTCAACCTCAAGCTCGACCCGACCATCAGGGAGATTACGAACACCGCCGGCTAGTCGAAGATCTGCGGCCACTCGTGCTGTAAAGGCACGAAACCCCACCCCTTGCACATGACCATGCACAAGGATACGGGCCCGCACTCGCAACTCATCGGCGGGGTGAGTCATGTGCCCTGGCCAAACCTTTCCATCCCGCAAGGCGCCGCTCTCGGATATTCGCACACCTCTTGAGAGGCGTCACGCGTTTTACCAAATCTCCGCCCTGACTATGTCGTCATAATTCCAAGATTTCTTGAGGTTTCTAATGTCCGCACCTACACCGG